>NZ_WWJT01000005.1 GCF_009865385.1 Streptomyces sp. SID486
GCGCCGCGTCCCACCGGCACAGCAACGCCACCCCTCACCCGCCGTCCGCCACCCGTCACCGACCGGCCCGACGGCGGCGCGTCCGACCGGCACCCCTCGCAGCCGCCCGGCGCGGCTCCCGTGCCAAGCTTGGCTTCATGCAGCTCTCCGCCACCCCCTACGAAGAACGCCTCACCGCCCCCCGCTCGTGGTGGCTGATCAGCTTCCTCGTGGGCGTCTCCCTCGCCCTGATCCTGCTGCCGTTCGGCACCCTGCCGCTGCTGGGCGGCCTGGTCGGCGGGACGGCCGTGGCGGCGGTGGTGGCCAGTGCCTACGGCTCGCCGCGCATCCGGGTCGTGGGCGGCCTCCTGATCGCGGGCGAGGCGAAGATCCCGGTGTCGGCGCTCGGCGCGGCACAGGTGCTGGACGCGGAGGAGGCCCGCGCCTGGCGGACGTACAAGGCCGACACCCGCGCCTTCCTGCTGCTGCGCGCGTACATCCCCAGGGCACTGCGCGTGGAGGTCACCGACCCGCAGGACCCGACGCCGTACCTGTACCTGTCGACGCGGGAGCCGGAGAACCTGGCCGCGGCGATCGAGGCGGCACGCGAGGCGCACGCCTAGAGCGCTCAGGGCTCCTTCGGGAGGTCACGCATCTTCAGCGGCTGCGCCGGTCTCTCCAGTGGCGGCAGGTCCGGCAGCTCGTCCCACGGCACCTGGGTCTTGCGCAGATCGGCGCGGATGCGTGCGGCGAGCCTCTTGGTGTCCCGGCGGTTCATGACCGCCCCGACCGCGGCGCCGACCATGAACGGCATCAGGTTGGGCAGGTCGCGGACCATCCGCTTCATGATCTGCTGGCGCAGTTCGCGCTTCATCCGGCCGCCGAGGGCCGTGTCGTACGTCGACGGTTTCGTCACGTCGATGCCGCGCTCCCCCGACCAGGAGGACAGATACGCGGCGGAACGGGTCCTGAGGTTCCCCGGCGGGCGTACGCCGTAGACCTCGTGCAGTTCGGCGATCAGCTTCAGCTCGATCGCGGCGACCCCGGTGATCTCCGCGGCCAGCTCGGTCGGCATCGCCGGCGGCACCGGCAGCATGGCCGCCGCGCCGATCCCGGCCCCGACCGTCGAGGTGCCGGCCGCCGCGCCCGCCACCAGCTTGTCGGCCAGCTCCTCGGGTCCGAGACCGGGGAACTGCCTGCGCAGGTCGGCGAGGTCGCGTACGGGTACGCGCGGGGCGATCTCGATGATCCGGTCCGCGAGGTACGCCAGCCCCTCGCGAGCCCGGCTGCCGCCCCTGCGGGCGCCTTCCCGGGCCAGATCGCGGGCCTTGCCACCCATCACCGCGGCCCGGCGCCGCGCGACGGGCGTGGGCCGCTGCGCCGGTGCCGGCTGGTCCTGCCGGTCGGCCGCCGGTACGAGCGGGGCTCCCGCTCCAGGTGAGCCCCGCTCGTCGTCACGCGCGCCGTGCGAGCCGTCGGACGGCCCATGGTCCGCTTTCCCCAAGGAGAAGCGGCGCTTCCGGGGAGGGGTCGAGCCGGACATGGCCGACCCGTCCTCAGTCGCAGTCGCGGCAGATCGGCTGGCCGTTCTTCTCCCTGGCCAGCTGGCTGCGGTGGTGCACCAGGAAGCAGCTCATGCAGGTGAACTCGTCCTGCTGCTTGGGCAGCACCCGGACGGCCAGTTCCTCGTTCGAGAGGTCGGCGCCGGGCAGTTCGAGGCCCTCGGCGGCCTCGAACTCGTCGACGTCCACCGCCGAGGTGGACTTGTCGTTCCGCCTGGCCTTCAGCTCTTCAAGGCTGTCCGAGTCGACGTCGTCGTCGGTCTTGCGTGGAGTGTCGTAATCGGTTGCCATATCGCTCTCCCCCTCTGGGTGTCTGCGGTGTCTCCAGCGCACGTAACGCGTGAGAGGCCGGACTTGTGCCCGACCTGAGGCGGAGATTTTGCCTCACATCAAGGTCTGTTACTCAATCGACACCCAACCCGACCCCTCAAGAGTGATCGGCTTGGATGGCGGTGAGGACCGTACACGGTTCGAATGCCGCACCTCAAAGGCGCCTCACCGTGTACTTCCCGTGATCAAGAGCCCTGAAAACCAGGACTTTCCCGGCTTTCCACCTTCTGTCATGATCACCGTGCGTACATGGCCGGAATTCCGCCCATGTGATCGATCACACAGGAAGAACCCCGTCCGGTGGTCGAATAATTCCGCGTTCAGCGAACAACCACCGCGTGTGTCGGTTCCGGATCACAGCGGCAGCGTGACGCGCATCTCCAGCCCGCCGCCCTCCCGGGGCCGTGCCAGGATGTGCCCGCCGTGCGCCCGGGCCACGGACCGGACGATGGACAGGCCGAGACCCACGCCCTTGTCGCTGCCCGTCCGCTCGGTGCGGAGCCGCCGGAAGGGCTCGAAGAGGTTGTCGATCTCGTACGCCGGCACCACCGGCCCGGTGTTGGACACGGTCAGCACAGCTTGCCCGTGCTGGACCTCCGTGTTCACCTCGACCCAGCCATTCTCGGACACGTTGTACCGCACCGCGTTCTGGACGAGGTTCAGGGCGATCCGCTCCAGCAGCACGCCGTTGCCCTGCACCACGGCCGGCTTCCGCTCGCCGCGGATCTCCACCCCCTTCGCCTCGGCCTCGGCGTGCACCTGGTCCACGGCCTGCGTGGCGACCTCGGCCAGGTCGACCGGTTTGCGCTCGACGATCTGGTTGTCACTGCGGGCGAGCAGCAGCAACCCCTCGACCAGCTGTTCGCTGCGCTCGTTGGTGGCCAGCAGGGTCTTGCCGAGCTGCTGCAACTCCACCGGCGCACCCGGATCCGACAGGTGGACCTCCAGCAGCGTGCGGTTGATCGCGAGCGGGGTGCGCAGTTCGTGCGAGGCGTTCCCGACGAACCGCTGCTGCGCCGTGAAGGCCCGCTGCAGCCGCTCCAGCATGTCGTCGAAGGTGTCCGCCAGCTCCTTCAGCTCGTCGTCCGGGCCGTCCAGCTCGATCCGGCGGGACAGGTCGGATCCGGCGACCTGGCGGGCGGTGCGGGTGATCCGGCCGAGCGGGGACAGCACGCGGCCGGCCATCGCGTAGCCGAACGCGAAGGCGATCACCGCCAGGCCCAGCAGGGCCAGCAGGGAGCGGCTGAGCAGGTTGTCCAGGGCCGTCTGGCGCTGCTGGTCCACGCAGTGGGCGATGGCGTCGTTGAAGTCCGGCAGGGACAGGCTGGTGGTGTTGATCGCGGGGCAGTTGCCGCTGGAGACCTTCAGCTCCTGGTAGGCGACGATCTTGAACAACGGCTGGTTGCCGGTGCTGATCGCCTGCGCGGCCAGCAGGTAGATGATCGACAGCAGCAGGATGCCGGCGATCAGGAACATGCCGCCGTAGAGCAGGGTGAGGCGTATGCGGATGGTGGGGCGCAGCCAGGGGAACGGGGCCTGCGGCCGCCTCGGGTCCCAGGTGGGCTTCGGTGGCGCCTGTGGGGGCGCGGGCGTCGAGGCCACCGGGATCAGATCCGGTAGCCGGAGCCGGGCACGGTGACGATCACCGGCGGTTCACCCAGCTTGCGGCGCAGGGTCATGACGGTGACGCGCACGACGTTGGTGAAGGGGTCGGTGTTCTCGTCCCACGCCTTCTCCAGCAGCTGCTCGGCCGAGACGACCGCGCCCTCGCTGCGCATCAGCACCTCCAGCACCGCGAACTCCTTCGGCGCGAGCTGGACCTCCTTGCCGTCCCGGAAGACCTCGCGGCGGTTGGGGTCGAGCTTGATGCCGGCGCGCTCCAGGACCGGCGGGAGCGGCACGCTGGTGCGGCGGCCGAGGGCGCGCACGCGCGCGATCAGCTCGCTGAACGCGAACGGCTTGGGCAGGTAGTCGTCCGCGCCGATCTCCAGGCCCTCGACGCGGTCGCTGACGTCGCCGGACGCAGTGAGCATCAGCACGCGGGTGGGCATGCCCAGCTCGACGATCTTGCGGCAGACGTCGTCGCCGTGCACGCGCGGGAGGTCGCGGTCGAGGACGACCACGTCGTAGTCGTTGACGCCGATGCGCTCCAGGGCGGCCGCACCGTCGTACACGACGTCGACGGCCATGGCCTCCCGGCGCAGTCCGGTGGCCACCGCATCGGCGAGCAGTTGCTCGTCCTCGACGACGAGTACGCGCACGTCGCTTGTCCTTCCTGTGTCCACCCGGGCAGCGCGCCGTGGGCGCGCGCGGGCCAGGGGTCTCCGTAGGGTGTGACCCCCATCCTGCCCTTTTCGGCCATAAGTCGGCTGTAAGGCGGGGGCGGGGCCGCAGGGACGGGGGTGACGCGGCGGGAATACGAGAAATTCTCCGCCGCTTAGGTTTCTCGGGAGAGGAGCGGGGGGAGGACGGCTTTACACCCCGCGATCACGCTCTGCATGTGCCGCAGCACCATGCGGTACTCCGCCTTCCGCTTGGCAGAGCGGGCGCGGGTGTCCGGCACCGCCGCCGCTCAGCCGGGCAGCGCTGGGCACCTGCGAGAGCCGTGATCGCCCCTTCCCTACCGGCACACCCCCGTGCCACCGACCCACGACCCTGGACGAGGGGGCGCAGCATGGACGCTTTCACCGCAGGACTTCTGCAGCGCATAAAGGCGACCGAGTCCGACCTGTCGCGGGCTCGTGACGAGGGCGACGACTTCCTGGTCGAGGTGGAGCAGGCAGAGCTCGACGACCTGCGACGCCTCGCCGCCGAACACGGTGTGGAGGTCGGCGCGTCACGCGTCTGATCGGCTCGGCAGCGCAAGAGGGGACCCCGGCGAATCCAGCGCCTGGGTCCCCTTGCGCATGCCGCCGCCCCGGGTCAGTCGTGCCACGCCCCGAAGTCCTCCAGCAGGCGCTGGAGCGGCTCGAAGACCCCGGGCGCACCCGCCACCGTCAGCTCCCGCGACGGGCGCTCTCCGGGCCGTCCACCGGTCAGGGCGCCCGCCTCCCGGGCGATCAGGTCCCCGGCGGCGTGGTCCCACGCGTGCAGACCCCGCTCGTAGTACCCGTCGAGCCGGCCGCACGCCACGTCGCACAGGTCGACCGCCGCCGAGCCGCCGCGCCGGATGTCCCGCAGCAGGGGGATGAGCCGGGCGGCGATCCCGGCCTGGTGGGCACGCACTTCGGTGACGTAGTTGAACCCGGTGGAGACCAGTGCCTGGTCCAGCGGGGGCGCGGGACGGCAGGCGAGCGCTCGTTCGCCCTCCCACGCGCCCGTGGCCCAGGCGCCGCCGCCACGGACGGCGTGGTACGTCTCACCGCGCATCGGGGCCGCGACGACCCCGACGACGGTCTCGCCGTCCCGCTCGGCCGCGATGGACACCGCCCAGGTCGGCAGCCCGTAGAGGTAGTTCACGGTGCCGTCCAGCGGGTCGATCACCCAGCGGATGCCGCTGGTGCCCTGGACGGAGGCCCCCTCCTCGCCGAGGAAGCCGTCGTCGGGGCGCCGGCCGGAGATCAGATCGGTGATCAGCTTCTCGGCGGCGATGTCCATCTCGGTGACGACGTCGATCGGGCTGGACTTGGTCTTCGCCACGGCCAGGTCGGCCGGGCGGCCGTCCCTCAGCAGTGCGCCCGCGCGGCGGGCGGCCTCCTGGGCCAGGGCGAGCAGGTCCCGGTGCAGGGCGTCGCTCACGGGGCTCCTCACGCGTAGGGGCTGTCGGCGCCCGCGGCGGCCGGGCGGGGGGCGCGGGCCGGGCAGCAGCCGACCGGGCAGAGCTGGTGGCTGGGGCCGAGCGCGCCCAGGGCGCAGGGCGTGACGTCCTGGCCGCGCTCCACGGCGGCCCGCTCCAGGATCAGCTCGCGCACGGCCGCGGCGAACCGCGGGTCCGCGCCCACGGTGGCCGAGCGGCGCACCGGCAGCCCCAGTTCCCCGGCCCTGGCCGTCGCCTCCGTGTCGAGGTCGTAGAGGACCTCCATGTGGTCGGAGACGAAGCCGATGGGAGCCATGACCACGGCCGGCGCGCCGGCGGCGTGCCGCTCCTCCAGGTGGTCGCAGATGTCGGGCTCCAGCCACGGGATGTGCGGGGCGCCGGAGCGGGACTGGTAGACGAGCTGCCAGGGATGGTCGACGCCGGTCCGCTCGCGGACGGCGTCGGCGATCAGCCGGGCCACTTCCAGGTGCTGCGCGACGTAGGCGCCGCCGTCGCCGTGGGCCTCGACGGGGCCGGAGGTGTCGGCGGCGGAGGTCGGGATGGAGTGCGTGGTGAAGGCGATGTGGGCCCCCGCGCGGACGTCCTCGGGCAGGTCCGCGAGGGAGCGCAGGACGCCGTCGATCATGGGCTCGACGAATCCGGGGTGGTTGAAGTAGTGCCGCAGCTTGTCGGTCGTCGGCGGCTCCAGCCCCTCCTCCGCCAGGGCGGCCAGCGCGTCGGCCAGGTTCTCGCGGTACTGGCGGCAGCCGGAGTAGGAGGCGTAGGCGCTGGTGGCCAGGACCAGGATGCGCCGGCGGCCGTCGGCGGCCATCTCGCGCAGGGTGTCCGTCAAATACGGGGCCCAGTTGCGGTTGCCCCAGTAGACCGGCAGGTCGAGGCCGTGCTCGGCGAAGTCCTTGCGCAGGGCGTCCAGCAGGGCGCGGTTCTGGTCGTTGATGGGGCTGACCCCGCCGAACAGGAAGTAGTGCTGCCCGACTTCCTTGAGGCGTTCCTTGGGGATGCCGCGCCCGCGCGTGACGTTCTCCAGGAACGGGACCACGTCGTCCGGGCCTTCGGGGCCGCCGAAGGAGAGCAGGAGCAGGGCGTCGTACGGGGTGGCATCGAGCGCGTCTGGCATGAGTCGATCCTGCCACTCGGCACCGACACCGGGGAAACAGCGGGACGAAGAGTCGCGTTCGAGGTGATCAGGGGTGATTCCTCCCGGTGATTGTCCGAGCGCACAGCCCGTGCGATTAGGGTCACCTAACTTGTAATCTGTATCTCCAGCCTTCGCGCCTTACCGACCGCTTCGGAGTCCCCGTGCCCAGCCCCTACAGAGCCCTGTTCGCCGCGCCCGGCACCAGGGCCTTCTCCGCCGCGGGATTCCTCGGCCGGATGCCGCTGTCCATGATGGGCATCGGCGTGGTCACGATGATCTCCCAGCTCACCGGGCGGTACGGTCTCGCGGGCGCGCTGTCGGCCACCATCGCGCTGTCCGCCGCCGCGCTCGGGCCGCAGATCTCCCGGCTGGTGGACCGGCACGGCCAGCGCCGGGTGCTGCGCCCCGCGACCCTGGTGGCCCTGGCCGCGGGGGCAGGTCTGCTGCTCGCCGCCCACTTCCGGTGGCCGGACTGGGTGCTGTTCGTGTGCGCGGCCGGGATCGGGGCGGTGCCGAGCCTGGGCGCGATGATCCGCGCGCGCTGGGCGGCGCTGTACCGGGGGACGCCCGAGCTGCACACCGCCTACTCCTTCGAGTCGGTCGTGGACGAGGTCTGCTTCATCTTCGGGCCGATCATCTCCATCGGCCTGTCCACCGCCTGGTTCCCGGAGGCGGGCCCGCTGCTGGCCGCCTGCTTCCTGGCGGTCGGCGTCTTCTGGCTGACCGCCCAGCGCGCCACCGAGCCGGAGCCGCACCCGCGCGGGCAGTCCGGCGGCGGCAGCGCCCTGCGCGCGGTGGGGCTCCGGGTCCTGGTGGCCACCTTCGTGGCGACGGGGGCGATCTTCGGAGCCGTGGACGTGGTCACCGTCGCCTTCGCCGACGAGCGCGGCCACAAGGGCGCCGCGAGCCTGGTCCTGGCGCTGTACGCGGCGGGTTCCTGCGCCTCGGGCGTGGTCTACGGGCTGCTGCGGTTCAGCGGTGCTCCGGAGCGCCGCTGGCTGCTGGGCGTGGCCGCGATGGCCGTGAGTATGATCCCCCTCCTACTGGTCGGAAACCTGCCGCTTCTGGCCGTGGCGCTGTTCGTTGCGGGTCTGTCCATCGCTCCGACGATGATCACGACGATGTCCCTCATCGAAGAGCACGTACCTCGCGCGCAGCTCACCGAAGGCATGACCTGGGTGAGCACCGGCCTCGCGGTCGGTGTCGCGCTCGGCTCCTCCGCGGCCGGCTGGGTGATCGACGCGGCCGGGGCGCGGGCCGGGTACGGGGTTCCGGTCGTGTCCGGCGCCGTCGCGGTCGCGGTCGGTTTCCTCGGGTACCGCCGGCTGCGCAGGCCGGCCGCGGGTCGGGGAGGCACCGTTGAGCAGCACAGCGAGCGGGAAGAACGGCACCTGGCGTAACTGGGGCGGCAACGTCTCCGCCCGGCCCGTCCGGCAGGTCGCGCCGGCCTCGGTGGAGGAGCTGACGGCGGCGGTGCGCCGGGCCCGGGAGGACGGCCTGAAGGTGAAGGCGGTCGGGACCGGGCACTCCTTCACCTCGATCGCCGCCACCGACGGTGTGTTGATACGTCCTCAACTGTTGACCGGCATACGCGGCATCGACCGGGAATCCATGACGGTCACGGTGGAGGCGGGCACCCCGCTCAAGCGGCTCAACGCCGCTCTCGCGCGCGAGGGCCTCTCGCTCGCCAACATGGGCGACATCATGGAGCAGACCGTCTCCGGAGCCGTCAGCACCGGCACGCACGGCACCGGCCGTGAGTCCGGCTCCATCGCCGCGCAGATCAGGGGGCTGGAACTCGTCACGGCCGACGGCTCGGTGCTCACCTGCTCGGCGGAGGGGACGGAGGAGGAGCGCGCCCTCTTCGCCGCGGCTCGCATCGGCCTCGGCGCCCTGGGTATCGTCACCGCGATCACGTTCGCCGTCGAGCCCCTCTTCCTGCTCACCGCGCGGGAGGAGCCGATGCCCCTGGACCGGGTGCTCGCCGAGTTCGACCAGCTGTGGGCCGAGAACGAGCACTTCGAGTTCTACTGGTTCCCGCACACCGACAGCACCAACACCAAGCGCAACAACCGCAGCGCGGGCCCGGAGCGGCCGGTGGGGCGGCTGGCCGGCTGGTTCGAGGACGAGTTCCTCTCCAACGGGGTGTTCCAGGCGGTCCAGTGGGCCGGCCGTGCCGTCCCGGCCACCGTCCCCGGGATCGCGCGGATCTCCAGCAGGGCCCTGTCCGCGCGGACGTACACGGACATCCCCTTCAAGGTCTTCACCTCGCCGCGCCGGGTGCGCTTCGTGGAGATGGAGTACGCCGTCCCGCGCGCGGCGCTGGTGGAGACGCTGCGCGAGCTGCGGACGATGGTCGACCGTTCGGGTCTGCGGGTCAGCTTCCCGGTGGAGGTGCGCACCGCCCCGGCCGATGACATCACCCTGTCCACCGCGTCCGGCCGGGACAGCGCCTACATCGCCGTGCACATGTTCCGGGGCACGCCGTACCAGGCGTACTTCACCGCCGCCGAGCGCATCTTCACCGCGCACGAAGGACGTCCGCACTGGGGCAAGGTGCACACCCGGGACGCGGAGTACCTCTCCCGGGTGTATCCGCGTTTCGGCGAGTTCACCGCTCTGCGGGACCGTCTCGACCCGGAACGCCTGTTCCAGAACGACTACTTGCGGAGGGTTCTGGGGGCGTAGGCGTGGCGGCCGACGGGCTGGGCGCGCCGGGCGAGGGCGTGGGGCCGGCCGGGTCGCCGCTCGGGGAGCCGCCGGGGCTCCGGCTCGGCTCCCCGCCCGGGTCGCCGCTCGGGGAGTCGCCGGGCAGCGGGGACGTGCCGTCGGGCGTGTCCCCGGAGGGCGCGCCGCCGGAGGGCACGCCGGTACCGCCGGGCGGTGTGTGCTCCGGTGACGGCGCGTCCGAAGGGGCGGGCGTGTCGTCGGACTTGTGGGCGGAGGAGCCGCGGCCGGTGACCGCGTCGCTGACCGTCGTGCCCCCGCCCCCGCTGAAGCTGCTGCCGGACACCAGCTCGTAGGTGGTGATGCCGGCGAGCGTGACGCCGAAGACCAGGGCGGCGGCCACCAGCGGGCGGCGCCAGCTCTTCACCCGCGCGCGGTAGACGGTGCCCGCGGTGAACTCGCCGGGGGACGGTGCCGTCCGCCGACCCGGCCGGACCGCGACGGTGCTCTTCTCCCGGAACTGCTCCCCGGTCCGCTTGAAGAAGTGCTGGAACAGGGTGCCGCCGCAGGTGGCGACGACGCTCACCACTCCGGCCCCGATGATCGTGCCGTACACCCCGAAGTACGAAGCCAGTTTGGCCGCCACGACCGCCGCCAGGGCGCTGCCCGCGACCTGGGGGACGCTCAGATCGATCCGTTTCCGACCCGTATCGGGTGTCTCACGCATACCCGGAACTTGCCTGCCTTTCCCGTACTTGGTCGACATTGCTCAACCGACTGCACGAGAAGGGGACGTACGGACGAAACCAATAGTTCCGTTTCTGGCGATTGCGTGAAGTTCGCCACGTCGGTGATCCACAAAACCGGTTGCGGAGGGCGAACTCCCCTCCCTTGCCAGAAGTTGGGCAGCGCGCCGATCCACGCACATGGCCCGAATGGAGTACTGTTGCGAGCCCTGGGTCCGGTCTCCCACCAGGGTGCCCGCGGCTCTGCAGGACCGCCGGGAGGGGGCTAGTTGCACAGGGTGACGAAGTTCGTCACTTAGCGTTGCGAACAGGTAACCGTGCCATAACGGCGGTCCCGGGCCCGTGCCCGACACGCCGGGCAACTCGGCAAGGTTGTGGCAGGCTGCACCCGGGCAGGCCACACTCGACTAGCGGAAGCAGCGACGCACGTGACGTCGGCAGGCACCACCCGGGAGGTCCCCATGCCCGAACTGCGTGTCGTGGCCGTCTCGAATGACGGCACACGGCTGGTGCTGAAGGCTGCCGACGCAACGGAGTACACACTTCCGATCGACGAACGGCTGCGCGCCGCCGTGCGCGGCGACCGGCCCCGCCTCGGCCAGATCGAGATCGAGGTCGAGAGCCATCTGCGGCCCCGCGACATCCAGGCGCGGATACGTGCCGGTGCCACCGCGGAAGAGGTCGCGCAGCTCGCCGGCATCCCCGTCGACCGGGTACGGCGCTTCGAGGGGCCCGTGCTGGCCGAGCGTGCCTTCATGGCCGAGCGGGCCCGCAAGACCCCGGTCCGCCGCCCCGGTGAGAACTCCGGGCCGATGCTCGGTGAGACGGTGCAGGAACGGCTGCTGCTGCGCGGTGCCGAGAAGGACACCGTGCAGTGGGACTCCTGGCGTCGCGACGACGGCACCTGGGAGGTGCTGCTCGTCTACCGGGTCGCGGGCGAACCGCACTCGGCGAGCTGGACGTACGACCCGCCCCGGCGGCTCGTCCAGGCCGTCGACGACGAGGCGCGTTCGCTGATCGGCGAGACCGACGACCTGGCCGTGCCCGAGCCGAGCTTCCCGTTCGTCCCGCGCATCGCCCGGCTGCCGCGCGAGCGTTCGATGGACCGCGCACTGGAGCGTGTCGACCGGGAGCGGCCCGGACTGCCCGCGCCGCCGCCGGAGCCGGACGAGGAGAGCGCGGGCGAACGCGACTCGCTGACCAGCCTGCTGGAGGCCGTACCGAGCTTCAGGGGCGACCTGGTGGTCCCGGAGCGGCCGGCGGATCCCACGGAGGAGGCCGAGGACGAGCCCGCCGCCGAGGAACCGCCGGCGCCCGCCGCGTCGGCGGGCTCCGCCTATGCGGACGTCCTCATGCCGCGCTCCGTCGGCAGCCACCGTGACCGGCTCGTCGGCGCCACCGACCGCCAGGCCGAGGCGGACGGCGTCCGCCCCGGCCGCCGCGCGGCCGTCCCGAGCTGGGACGAGATCGTGTTCGGCACCCGCCGCAAGAAGCAGGAGTAGGTCTCCGGGACCGTGGCGGGGGGGCACGCGCGCGCGTGCCCCCCCGCCACGGCTGCCCCGCTACTGCGGATCCGCCCCCACCACCACCGGCCGGGACGGGTCCGAGGACCACTCGGACCAGGAACCGACGTACAGGGCCGCCGGGATGCCCGCCACCGCGAGCGCGAGGACCTCGTGGGCGCCGGAGACGCCCGAACCGCAGTACACGCCCACCTCGGTGTCCTCGGACACCCCCAGGGCCTTGAAACGGTCCCTCAGCTCCGCCGCGGGCAGGAAGCGGCCGTCGGGGCCGACGTTCTCCGTCGTCGGCGCGGACACCGCGCCCGGGATGTGCCCGCCCACCCGGTCGACCGGCTCCACCTCCCCGCGATAGCGCTCCCCCGCGCGCGCGTCCAGCAGCACACCGGTCCGGGCCAGCGCCGCGGCCGCGTCCGCGTCCAGCCGTCCCCCCGCCCCCGGCACCGGTGCGAAGTCGCCCGCCGCCGGGTCCGGGGTCACGGTGGACAGCTCGCCCGGCCAGGACGGCAACCCGCCGTCGAGGACCCGCACGTCCGGGTGACCCGTCCAGCGCAGCAGCCACCACGCGCGCGCGGCCGCCCACCCCTGTCCGCCGTCGTACACGACGACCGGCCGGCCGGCCGACACACCCGCGCGGCGCATCGCTGCGCCGAACTCCGCGAGGTCGGGCAGCGGGTGCCGGCCCCGCGCACCGGGCGCGGCGGCCAGTTCCCGGTCCAGGTCGACGAAGACCGCGCCGGGGATGTGCCCGGCCGCGTACTCGGCCCGGCCGTCGAAGGGCGGCGCGCCCGCCGCCTTCGCCAGGCTCAACTGCCAGCGCACGTCGAGCAGCACGGGCGGGCGGCCCCCGGTCAGCTCCTGCGCGAGTTCGGATGCGGTGATGATGGCTGTCATGGCGTCCATCCATACGCCAGGGGTGGCCGCGGCGTCCAGGTCCGGCTACTCTGCTCGGCCGGGCAGTGTCGATCACGAGGCGTACGGGATCGGGCACAGGCTGTACAGATGTCGGACACCCGTCGGCCATCGTCAGGAAGCGGCGAAAGACGGCAGATCGGGCATCCTCTCGGAAGGATCGCCGAGCGGCGCGGTACGCGCCGCGGCACCGCGCAGGACGCGGGCACCGGCACGGGCGTACGCGCCGGCGGCGTGGGACACCCCTTCCGGGGAGCGGAAGCGACACGGCCACCGCGAGGGGCCGGGGAGAGAGTGATCGATGACCGAGGCACGGGATCCGGCCGGTCCGCACATGCGGCACGCACCCGGCACGCCCTGCTGGGTGAGCCTGATGGTGCACGGGCTGGACGCCACCGAGGAGTTCTACGGTGAGCTGTTCGGCTGGGAGTTCCGGCCCGGCCCGCAGCAGCTCGGCCCGTACGTGCGGGCGCTGCTGGACGGGCGGGAGGTGGCGGGCATGGGCCAGCTGCCGCCGGACCGCCGGCTGCCGGTCGCCTGGACGCCGTATCTCGCCTCGGACGACGTGGACCAGACCGCCGACACGGTACGGCTGTGCGGCGGCACGGTGGCCGTCGGCCCGCTGGACGCCGCCGAGGCCGGGCGGATGGCGATCGCCTCCGACCCCTCCGGGGCGGTGTTCGGGATCTGGCAGGGTTCCGCGCATCTCGGCACGGCCGTCACCGGGGTGTCCGGTACACCCGTCTGGAACGAACTGCTGACCTTCGAGACGGAGAGCGTCGCCAAGTTCTACAGAAGCGTCTTCGGTTACGCGGAGGAACCGGTGGTCTCCGCCGACCTCGACTACCTGACGCTGTGCCTGGACGGGCGTCCGGTGGCCGGGCTGCACGGCCTGGGCCACGGTCTGCCCCGGGACCGGGGACCGCACTGGCAGACGTACTTCGAGGTCGCCGACCTCGGCGAAACGCTGCGGCAGGTCACCGGCCTGGGCGGCCGGATCCTCCGGCCGGCCCACGACAGCCCGCACGGCCGGGTGGCGAGGGTGGCGGACCCGGAGGGGGCGGAGTTCGCGGTGGTGCAGGACCCGCGCTGAACCCTCAGGAGGACGCGACGGGCAGCACGTCCGGGGACAGGGCCGCCGCGCGCGCCGACGCGGCGGTCATCCGGCGCCGGTGGTGGCGGCGGCACAGCACCTCGTAGCCGACCACTCCCGCGGCCTGGTTGACGTCACCGACGACCACCTGGGCGCCCTCGACCACCATCTCGCCGCCCACGGTGCGGGCGTTGTGCGTGGCGCGGGCGCCGCACCAGCACAGCGCCTCCACTTGGAGCACCTCGATCCGGTCGGCCAGTTCCACCAGCCGCTGGGAGCCGGGGAAGAGCTTGGAGCGGAAGTCGGTGGTGATGCCGAAGGCGAACACGTCAAGACCGAGATCGTCCACCACGCGCGCGAGCTGGTCGATCTGCTCGGGCGCGAGGAACTGCGCCTCGTCCGCGATCACGTAGTCGGCCCGGCCGCCCTGTGAGAGATGGTCCACGAGGTAGGCGTAGACGTCCTGGCCGTCCTCGACCTCCACCGCGTCGGTGACCAGGCCGAGCCGGGAGGACAGCTTGCCCTCGCCCGCGCGGTCGTCCCGGGTGAAGATCATGCCGACCAGTCCGCGCGCGGACCGGTTGTGCTCGATCTGCAGAGCCAGCGTCGACTTCCCGCAGTCCATCGTTCCGGAGAAGAACACCAGCTCGGGCATGAGGAGTTGAGCACCTTTCGGCAGGTCGTCGTGGCGGGAGGCGGAGGTTCAGGAGCGTACTTCGAGCAGCGGGACGAGCTGCTCGGCGGGGGTCATGGAGCCGTGGTTGCCGACCAGCGCGGACTCCTTGGGCTCCCGCTCGGAGGCGATCAGCAGGACGTCGTCGTGCGCGGCGGCGACCACGTCGCCGATCCGCGGGCGGACCCGCTCGTCCACGCTCGGCCCGAACCAGCCGGCCGCGATCGCCTCGTCCCGCGAGGCCACCCAGAACTGCTCCCCCAGCACCTCGCGCCAGCAGGTCAGGACGTCGTTCGCGGCGCCCGGCACCGCGTACACGTGCCGGGCCCGGCCCTCGCCGCCCAGCAGGGCGACGCCGGCGCTCAGCTCCCAGTCCTCGTCGAAGTCGATGCGGTGCTGTTCGTCGAACGGTACGTCGACCATCCCGTGGTCGGCGGTGACGTAGAGGGCACTGCGCGGCGGCAGCTGCTCGGCCAGCCGCTGGACGAGCCGGTCGACGCACATGAGCTGGCCGCGCCAGGTGTCGGAGGCGACGCCGTAGCGGTGCCCGGAGCCGTCCAGCTCGGCGTAGTACGTGTACACCAGCGAGCGGTCCCCGGCGGCCAGTTGCGCGGCCGCGAGGTCCATGCGCTCCTCGCCGGTGAGCCGGCCGTGGAAGGCGCCGCCGCTGAGGGCGACCTTGGTGAGCGGGGTCTGCGCGAAGGCGGGCGAGGACACCTGGGCGGCGTGCACGCCCGCGTCGTGGGCGAGCTGGAAGACGGTGGGGTACGGCTGCCACAGGCGCGGCGAGGTCCACGGGTGCCAGCGCAGCTGGTTCATCAGCTCGCCGGTGGCGGGGTTGCGCACCGCGTAGCCGGGCAGGCCGTGGACGCCGGGAGGCAGGCCGGTGCCGACGGAGGCGAGGGAGGTGGCGGTCGTCGCCGGGTAGCCGGCGGTCAGCGGGCGCCCGGTGCCGCCGCGCGAGCTGCCGAGCAGGGAGGTCAGGAACGGGGCTTCGTCCGGGTGGGCCCTGAGCTGCTCCCAGCCGAGCCCGTCGATCAGGAAGACGCAGACCCGGTCGGCGGGGGTCAGTTCCTCGATCGTGGCGGTCAGGCCGGGTACGCCCATGCCGGCGGCCAGGGTGGGCAGCAGGTCGGCCAGGGAGCCGCTGCCGTACTCGGGCAGCGGCGCGGTGTCGAGGCTGAGGGGTTCCGGGTGGTCCCAGGCGGAGAGCTGGGACATCAGCGCGTGAGGTCCGCGGTCGCCTCCGAGATGGCCTGGGCGAAGACGAGCGCCTGGCGCACCGTCTCCGGACCGTCCCCGGCCTCGCTGACGCGCAGGCTGAGGTCGTCCGCCGTGGAGCTGCCCGTGTAGCCGTGGTCGGCGTCGCAGTTGGGATCGCCGCAGGCGGCGGGCTCCAGGTCGATGCGGTTGACGGCGCCCCAGCCGATGGTCAGCACGACCTCGCGGGGCAACGTGCCGGGCTTGTACTGCTCGGGGTTCGCGACCACCCGGCTGACCACGACCGAGGAGACCCGGTCGAGCTTCACGGACTCGGTGGAGGTGGTGGCGTACGGCGTCGGGGAGGTGCTGTCGGCGGCCTGCTCGTCGGTGTGGCTGACGATGAAGCGGTTGCCCGTCAGCACCAGCACGGTGACGTGCCGGCGCACCTCGTTCTGGTCGAACGTCGTCTCCTGGTGGACCAGGTACGACCGGATGGGCTCGCCGCCCACAGCGGCCTCCACCGCCTCGGCCACGAGGGCCGGGTAGTAGCCGCTGCGCTCGATCGCCGCGCGCAGCCCCTGGGTCGTCGTACTGGTCTTGGCCATGGCGTCCATCCTAATCCGTGGGCAAGGGCGGTCCGGGCCAGTCGCGGGCACCGGGGGCGGGCCGGGCGACCGGGCGCGCCCGCCGCGGGACCGGTCCCGTCCGGGTCAGTAGGCCGGCATCGTGCGCGGGCCGAGGTCGTCGCGGGCGGGCGGGGGTGCGATCCGCACGGTGGCGCCGAGGACGCTGACGCCGTGCGGGGCGACGACGACCGGCTCCAGGGTGACCGCGACCACCTCGGGGTGGTCGTCGACCAGCCGGGACACCCGCAGCAGCAGTTCCTCCAGCGCGGGGGTGTCCACGGGGGTGGAGCCGCGCCAGCCGAACAGCAGCGGTGCGGTGCGGATCGAGCGCACGAGCGAGGCGGCCTCCCGGTCGGTGACGGGGATCAGCCGGTGGGCCATGTCGCCGAGCAGATGGGAGGCGGCCCCGGCCAGACCGAAGGACAGCACCGCCCCGGCCGCCGGATCGATCACCGCGCGGACGACGGTGTCGACGCCTCTGGGGGCCATCGCCTGCACGACCGGCCGAAGCTCCTCCGGCCGCCCGAACAGTCCGGTCAGTTCGGCGTACGCGCGCAGGAGCTGCTCCTCGTCGGCGAGGTCCAGCCGTACGCCGCCCAGGTCGGCGCGGTGCCTGAGGTGTGGCGCGGTGGCCTTGAGGGCCACCGGGTAGCCGAGCGCGCGGGCGGCCTCGGCGGCGGCGTGCGGGGTGGGCGCGGGGACCGCGCGGCGGACGGGGATGCCGTACTTCCCGAGCAGCTCGCAGGTCTCACCGGCGGAGATGGTGAACCCCTCCCCGCGCTCCAGCAGCCCCTGGATCAGCCGGGCGGCCCCCTTCTCGTCGATGTCGTCGTACTCGGGCACCTTCCCGGGGTCGGCGGCCTCCCGCCGCCACTGCGCGTACCGGACGGCTTCGGACAGGGCACGCACGGCACGTTCGGCGGCGGGGTAGGCGGGGATGAGGTGGGTGCCTTCCGGAGGGGAGTCGTCCGGTGGCCGTACCGCGGTGGGCGGCCGCTCGGCGGGGCGGGCCTTGTCGGCGGCCCACGGGGCCGTGCTCGCCGCGGCCGACAGCGCCTCCGCGAGGCCGCCCAGCTCCACGTGGACCACCAGCACCGGCTTCCCCGGCACCGAGGCCGCCGCCGACCGCAGCGCCTGCGCCAGCTCCGCGTCCGGGGGCGAGCCCTCCCCGATCGCGGGGATTGCCGTGACGACGACGGCGTCGTTCGTCCCGTCCGCCAGGGCGGCGGCGAGCGCCCGGTGGAAGTCCGCCGCGGTCGCCCCCGTGGTCAGGTCCACCGGGCGCGCCGGACGCAGTCCCTCGGCGACGCACCGGTCGTACGTCAGCACGCCCAGGGACTCGGAGTTGCCGAGGATGGCGACGCGCGGGCCGGCGGGCAGGGGCTGGCGGGCCAGCAGCAGCCCCGCGTCGACCAGTTCGGTGATCGTGTCGACCCGGATCACGCCGGCCTGCCGGAGCAGCGCGGAGACGGTCGCGTACGGCAGCCGGGTGGCCCGTACCGTGTGGCCCGGCGGCGCGGTTCCGGTTCCCTGCACGACCACCAGCGGCTTCGCCGCCGCCGTCCGGCGGGCGAGGCGGGTGAACTTGCGGGGGTTGCCGATGGACTCCAGGTACATGAGGACGACGTCGGTCCCGGGGTCGTCGTACCAGTACTGCAGGACGTCGTTGCCGGAGACGTCGGCGCGGTTGCCGGCGGACACGAAGGTGGACACGCCGGTGACGCCCGTCACCCCGCCGCCGCGCCGGTGCAGCCGGGACAGCAGGGCGATGCCGATGGCTCCGGACTGGGCGAACAGCGCGATGCGGCCGGGGCGGGGCATCTCGGGGGCGAGGGAGGCGTTCAGCCGGACGTCGGCGGCGGTGTTGATGACCCCGAAGGCGTTCGGCCCGATGATCCGCATGCCGTACGCGCGCGCGGCACGGACGAGGGCCCGCTGCCGTTCGCGTCCCTCGGGTCCGCTCTCGGCGTAGCCGGCGGAGAGCACGACCAGCCCCTGCACGCCGTGTGCGCCGCACTCGGCGACCACGGCCGGCACGTGTGCGGCGGGTACGGCGACGACGGCGAGGTCCACGTGCCCTTCGATGTCCCGCACCGAGCGGTACGCGGGCACCCCGTCGACCTCCGCGAGGTCCTCGGGGAAGGCCCGGTTCACGGCGTGCAGCCGGCCGCGGTAGCCGGCGTCGCGGATGTTGCCGAGGATGCCGCGGCCCACCCCGCCCGGCGTGCGGCCGACCCCGACGACCGCGACGGAGCCGGGTACGAGCAGCCGCCGGACCGAGTGGGCCTCGGCACGCTGCTCCCGCGCGCGCTGCACGGCGACGGACCGGTCGGTGGGTTCGAGGTCGAACCCCAGGCGGACGACGCCGTCCTCGAAGCTGCGTTTCTGGGTGTAGCCGGCGTCCGTGAACACCTTGATCATCTTGTTGTTCGCGGGCAGCACCTCGGCGGCGAAGCGGCGGATGCCGCGCTCGCGCGCCACGGCGGCGATGTGCTCCAGCAGGGCGGAGGCGACCCCCCGGCCCTGGTGGGCGTCCTGCACCAGGAAGGCGACCTCGGCCTCGTCCGCGGGCGCGGAGGCGGGCATGCCGTCGGCGCCGATGCGGTCGTAGCGTACGGTGGCGATGAACTCGCCGCCGACGGTGGCGGCGAGCCCCACCCGGTCCACGAAGTCGTGGTGCGTGAAGCGGTGGACGTCCTTGGCGGACAGCCGCGGGTAGGGCGCGAAGAAGCGGTAGTACTTGGACTCGTCCGAGACCTGCTCGTAGAAGCTGACCAGGCGGTCGGCGTCATCGGCGGTGATGGGCCTGATGCGTGCGGTACCGCCGTCGCGCAGCACCACGTCCGCCTCCCAGTGGGCGGGGTACTGGTGCCGGTCCTGCCGGTCCGCCGAGGTCTGCATGCGCCCCAGAGTACGGCTCGCGTTCGCGGGCGGCGCGAGGCAGTCTGTCAGGGACCGGAGCGCCGGACCGAGGCCGCGGTCCGGGCTCGCACCGGGGCGCGGGGCAGCCCCTCCCCGGGCACGCTTCACGGTGTGGGAAACTGGTCTAGACAACCCTGTACACCGAAGGGCAGCAACACATGGCTGAGCGCCGCGTCAACGTCGGCTGGGCCGAGGGTCTCCACGCCCGCCCCGCCTCCATCTTCGTCCGAGCCGCCACGGCCGCAGGCGTCCCGGTGACGATCGCCAAGGCCGGGGGCAACCCCGTCAACGCGGCCTCCATGCTGGCTGTCCTGGGCCTGGGCGCCCAGGGTGGCGAGGAGATCGTGCTCGCCTCCGACGCCGAGGGCGCGGACGCCGCCCTGGACCGTCTGGCCAAGCTGGTCGCCGAGGGCCTGGAAGAGCTGCCCGAGACCGTCTGAGCGGGGCCGGAAAGCCGCGCCGTCCGTACCGGGCGGCGCGGCTTCCGTGTTTTATGAATTGCCCTCGGACACCCCGGGTCCGGTCGGCCCGAATTTCACGGCGCGAAATAGGGCAGCACGGAAAGCCGCCGTCGCGGACAACTCTTCTTTGTATACGGCGCCCGTGTTAAAGGCGCGGCCCCGACATGTTTACGACGTGTTGCGAAGTCCTCACGCGGTCCACCGCCGCGGAAAAGCGTAGCCGGTGCGCGCCCACCGCGCGCTCGGCGTGCAGCGCCGTGAGCGCCCGCGCGCGTTCGGCGTCCCCCCGTGCCACGGCATCCGTGATCGCGCCGTGCTCCGCCCAGGAATCCGCCGGGCCCGGCGGCAGCTGCACGGCGTACATCCACGCGATCTTGTGCCGCAGCTGGGTCAGCACCGCGATCAGCGAGGGGCTGCCGGACGCCTGGGCGAGCGTCTCGTGGAACCAGCCGCCGAGCGAACGCAGATCGTCGCTGTGGCCCCTCCTGGCCCGCTCCTGCCCCAGCCGCACCAGGCCGCGCAGCACCTTGAGATGGGCCTCCGTCCGCCGCCGGGCGGCCCGGGCGGCACCCAGCGGCTCCAGCAGCACCCGCATCTCCAGCACGTCGGCGGCCTCCTGCTCCGTCGGCTCGGCCACGCACGCGCCCGCGTGCCGGCGCGTCACCACGAAGCCCTCGGCCTCCAGCGTGCGCAGCGCCTCGCGCACGGGGACGCGCGAGACGCCGTAGCGGCGGGCCAGGACTTCCTCGGTGAGGCGGCTGCCGCGCTCGTACACACCGGCGACGATGTCGTCCCGGACCGCGGTGCACACCGAGTGCGCCGGAATACGCATGACCGACCTCCGTCTTAATCCCCGTGAAACGCCGGCGATGGACACCTGTTCCGCGACTCTATTCCAATGAACCAGAATTTCCGACGGCAGGCCCTAATCCATGGATATTTTTTGGACAGGCGTCCGGCGGATACCGCGGAAAAACGACGAAAGCCCCGGCTCGGTGAGCCGGGGCTTCGCAGGGCGGTGCCGTGCGGGTCAGATGTTCACGCCGTGCTTGCGGAGGTAGGCGACGGGGTCGACGTCGGAGCCGTAGTCCGGGCCGGTCCGCGCCTCGAAGTGCAGGTGCGGGCCGGTGACGTTGCCGGTGGCGCCGGACAGGCCGATCTGCTGGCCCGGGACGACCTTCTGGCCCACGGTGACGCCGATGGAGGACAGGTGGCCGTACTGGGTGTACATGCCGTCGGCCATCCGGATCACGATCTGGTTGCCGTACGCGCCGCCCCAGCCCGTGGAGACGACCGTGCCGGAGCCCACCGCGTGGACGGCCGTACCGCTGGCCGCGTGGAAGTCGATGCCGGTGTGCGAGCCGGAGGACCACAGGGAGCTGCTGGCCTGGTAGCCCGTGGAGACGTAGGAGTGCGCGACGGGGGCGACGAAGGCGTTCAGCCGCCGGCGCTCCGCCTCCCGGGCGGCACGGGCCTTGGCCGCCCGTATCGCCTCGGCCCGCTTGGCGGCGGCCTTCGCCGCGGCCTTCTCCGCAGCCTTCTGGTCGGCGGCGTGCTGCTGGGCCGCGGCCTGAGCGTCGATCTGCGCGGCGACGTCATCGGTCGCGGCGAGGACGGGGATCAGGCCGGTCTGTTCGCCGGGGGTCTCGGCGGCGAGGGCCGGGGAGGCGGCGAGAGTGCCGATCACACCGGTGGTGGTGAGGGCCGCGATACCGGCCGCCTGGGCGGTGGTCCGCTTGACCCGGCCGGGCTTGCGGTGCTTCCCGGTGGCGCACATGAACGCCATGAAGTGGCTGGTCCTTTCCTTCCCTCTCGCCTACCGGGTTAGCTGACGGGTTCGGAGCAGGAAGGTCTCCTACGGGCTCCCCCGCTGCCGCGCGGGCGCCCGATTCACCCCAGGGACGATGGGTCCCCGGCTCCCCTGGCTCGCGCCGTACGGGGACTCGGCGATGACTGTCCGGTGCCGCGGGCGCGGCGCACTGCCTGACGAACAGCCTGGACGACGCTAAGGGGCCACGCTTTCAATCCTCAAACTCATCCGGGTTTTTGTAGCGCATCCCACAGGTCAGACGGGCAACCTCCGCCCCAAATCGGGCATCTGGGAGAAAGAGTGGAACAACAGGGGCCCTGACGACCCGTAGGCCGTCAGGGCCCCGTCCGCGCGCGGGCCGCTACTCGGCCGTCACCACGGTCACTTCACCGATGCCGAGCGCCTCGACCGGTGCCTTGATCTGCGCGGCGTCGCCGACCAGGACGGTCACCAGACGGTCCACCGGGAAGGCGTTCACGACGGCCGCGGTGGCCTCGACCGTGCCCGTGGCGGCCAGCTGCCGGTACAGCGTCGCCTGGAAGTCGTCGGGCAGGTGCTGTTCGACCTGGTCGGCCAGCGTGCTCGCGACGGCCGCCGCGGTCTCGTACTTCAGCGGCGCCACCCCCACGAGGTTCTGCACGGCGACGTCCCGCTCGGCGTCGGTGAGGCCGTCCGCCGCGACGGTGCGCAGCACCTTCCACAGGTCGTCCAGGGCCGGGCCCGTGTTCGCGGTGTCGACGGAGCCGCTGATGGCGAGCATCGAGGCGCCCGTGCCGTCCGGGGCGGACCGCAGGACCTGGCCGAAGGACCGCACGCCGTAGGTGTAGCCCTTCTCCTCGCGCAGGACGCGGTCCAGGCGGGAGGTGAGGGTGCCGCCGAGGCAGTAGGTGCCGAGCACCTGGGCGGGCCACACGCGGTCGTGCCGGTCGGGGCCGATACGGCCGATGAGCAGCTGCGTCTGGACGGCACCGGGACGGTCCACGATGACCACGCGCCCGGTGTCGTCGGCGGTCACCGGCGGCACCGCGCGGGGCTCGCCCGGCGTGCCGGTCCAGGCCCCCAGGGTCTCCCCGAGCAGCGCGTCCAGGTCGACACCGGTCAGGTCGCCGACGACCACCGCGGTGGCCGTGGCGGGCCGCACATGGCGGTCGTAGAAGGCGCGCACGGCCCCGGCGTCGATCTTCTCGACCGTGTCCTCGGTGCCCTGGCGCGGGCGGGACATGCGCGATGCCGCCGGGAACAGCTGCCGGGACAGCTCCTTGGCGGCCCTGCGGGAGGGGTTGGCCAGCTCGTGCGGGATCTCGTCCAGGCGGTTGCGCACCAGCCGCTCGACCTCGCTCTCGGCGAAGGCGGGCGCGCGCAGGGCGTCGGCCAGCAGGTGGAGCCCCTTGGGCAGGCGGGAGGCCGGGACCTCCAGGCTGACCCGGACCCCGGGGTGGTCGGCGTGCGCGTCCAGGGTGGCGCCCGCGCGCTCCAGCTCGGCGGCGAACTCCTCGGCGGAGTGCCGGTCGGTGCCCTCCGAGAAGGCGCGCGCCATGATCGTGGCGACGCCGTCCAGGCCGGCCGGCTCGGCGTCCAGGGGCGCGTCCAGCAGGACCTCCACCGCGACGACCTGCTGGCCGGGCCGGTGGCAGCGCAGCACGGTCAGGCCGTTGTCCAGCGTGCCGCGTTCGGGGGCCGGGAACGCCCAGGGCTTGGCGTCGCCGGGCTGCGGCTGGGGGTGGAACTCCATGGTGGCGAGCTCGGTCACTTGGCCGTCTCCTCGTCGTTCTCGTTGCCGGCCTCTACGGTCGCTTCCTGCTCCGGGTCCTCGGGGACCCTGGCGTCCTCGACGGACACCGGGGACTTCGGCTCGTAGACGAGGACCGCGCGGTTGTCGGGCCGCAGACGCGCCTTGGCGACCTCCCGGACCTCCTCGGGGGTCACCTCCAGGACACGCTCGACGGCCGTCAGGGCGAGCTGCGGGTCGCCGAACAGGACGGCGAACCGGCACAGTTCGTCGGCGCGGCCGGCCACCGTGCCCAGCCGGTCCAGCCACTCGCGCTCCAGCTGGGCCTGGGCCCGCTCCATCTCCTCGGGCGTGGGGCCCTCCTCGGCGAACCGGGCCAGCTCCTCGTCGATGGCGGCCTCGATGACGGGCACCTCGACGTCGCCGGAGGTCTTCACGTCCAACCAGCCCATGGAGGGCGCGCCGGCCAGGCGCAGCAGGCCGAAGCCGGCGGCGACGGCCGTGCGGTCGCGGCGCACCAGCCGGTTGTACAGGCGGGAGGACTCGCCCCCGCCGAGCACCGTCAGGGCGAGGTCGGCCGCGTCGCACGCGCGCGTGCCGTCCTCCGGGAGCCGGTAGGCGGCCATCAGGGCGCGCGCCGGGACCTCCTCGACGACGACCTCGCGCTTCTGCTCGCCGATGACCTCCGGCAGGGAGCCGTCGCGCGGGGCGGGCTTGCCGTCGTGGGAGGCGATCGAGCCGAAGTACTTCTCGACCCAGGCGAGGGTCTGGGCGGGGTCGATGTCGCCGACCACGGAGAGCACCGCGTTGTTCGGCGCGTAGTACGTGCGGAAGAACTGGCGGGCGTCCTCCAGGGTGGCCGCGTCCAGGTCCGCCATCGAGCCGATCGGCGTGTGGTGGTAGGGGTGGCCCTCCGGGTAGGACAGGGCGGTCAGCTTCTCGAAGGCGGTGCCGTACGGCACGTTGTCGTAGCGCTGGCGGCGTTCGTTCTTGACGACGTCCCGCTGGTTCTCCATGGACTCGTCGTCGAGCGCGGCCAGCAGCGAGCCCATGCGGTCGGCCTCCAGCCAGAGGGCGAGCTCCAGCTGGTGGGCGGGCATGGTCTCGAAGTAGTTGGTGCGCTCGAAGCTGGTGGTGCCGTTGAGCGAGCCGCCGGCGCCCTGCACCAGCTCGAAGTGGCCGTTGCCCTTGACCTGGGCGGAGCCCTGGAACATCAAGTGCTCGAAAAGGTGAGCCAGGCCGGTACGTCCCTTGACCTCGTGGCGGGAACCGACGTCGTACCAGAGGCAGACCGCCGCGACCGGGGTCAGGTGGTCCTCGGAGAGCACCACGCGCAGACCGTTGGCCAGGCGGTGCTCGGTCGCTGTCAGGCCCCCGGAGCCTGCCTCGGCTGTGGTCGTGTGACCCATGGGCATGTACGTCCCTTCGCGAGCGGAGGCGGTTGTGGAAACCGCGGTTGTCCTGCCGTTCCTGCCACTGTATGCAAAGCGTGCGCGGCCTCGGAGAAGTTCCCGCGGGACGTACGCCCAGAGCGGATCGCGTAGCCTGCGTCCGGCCCCCCGCGGGCGCCCTCCGGGCGCGGGGCGGGCCCGTGCAGACCGGGTCGTGGCCCGGGTTGTCAGTGCCGCGGTCCACAATGGTCCGCGACAGATCCGTCTTTCGCTTCAGCAAGAGCGAGCCGGAGGGTGCGCGCCCCCACGGCGAGCGACCAGATCAGGAGGAGCCGGCAGCGATGGCCCGCCGCAGCACGAAGACCCCGCCGCCCGACGATTCGTTCGAGGAGAGGATCCTCGACATCGACGTCGTGGACGAGATGCGTGGCTCCTACCTCGAGTACGCGTACTCGGTCATCTACTCGCGCGCCCTGCCGGACGCCCGTGACGGCCTCAAGCCCGTGCACCGCCGGATCGTGTACCAGATGAGCGAGATGGGCCTGCGCCCCGAACGCTCGTACGTGAAGTGCGCGCGTGTCGTCGGCGAGGTCATGGGCAAGCTGCACCCGCACGGCGACGCGTCGATCTACGACGCCCTCGTGCGCATGGCGCAGCCGTTCTCCATGCGCGTACCGCTGGTCGACGGGCACGGCAACTTCGGCTCGCTGGGCAACGACGACCCGCCGGCCGCCATGCGGTACACCGAGTGCCGGATGGCCGAAGCGGCGAGCCTGATGACCGAGTCGATCGACGAGGACACGGTCGACTTCGCGCCGAACTACGACGGCCAGGAGCAGGAGCCGCTGGCGCTGCCCGCCGCCTTCCCGAACCTGCTGGTCAACGGCGCCTCGGGCATCGCGGTCGGGATGGCGACGAACATGCCCCCGCACAACCTGCGCGAGGTCATCGCCGCCGCCCGCCACCTGATCCGGTTCCCGGCCGCCGACCTGGACGCGCTGATGAAGCACGTCCCGGGGCCGGACCTGCCCACCGGCGGCCGGGTGGTCGGCCTGGACGGCATCCGGGACGCGTACGCGACCGGGCGCGGCACCTTCAAGATGCGCGCCACGGTCTCGGTCGAGACCGTCACCGCCCGCCGCAAGGGTCTGGTGGTCACCGAACTGCCGTTCACGGTGGGCCCCGAGAAGGTCATCGCGAAGATCAAGGACCTGGTCAACGCCAAGAAGGTCCAGGGCATCGCCGACGTCAAGGACCTCACCGACCGCGAGCACGGCCTGCGCCTGGTCATCGAGATCAAGAACGGCTTCGTGCCGGAGGCCATCCTGGAGCAGCTGTACAAGCTGACCCCGATGGAGGAGTCCTTCGGCATCAACAACGTCGCCCTGGTCGACGGCCAGCCGCTCACCCTGGGCCTGAAGGAGCTGCTGGAGGTCTACCTCGACCACCGCTTCGACGTGGTCCGGCGCCGCAGCGAGTACCGCCGGGGCCGCAAGCGCGACCGGCTGCACCTGGTCGAGGGCCTGCTGACCGCGCTGGTCGACATCGACGAGGTCATCCGGCTCATCCGCTCCAGCGAGAACTCCGCCCAGGCCAAGGAACGCCTGATGGAGCGCTTCTCGCTGAGCGAGGTGCAGACGCAGTACATCCTCGACACCCCGCTGCGCCGGCTCACCAAGTACGACCGGATCGAGCTGGAGGCGGAGAAGGACAAGCTCACCGCGGAGATCGAGGAGCTGACCCGGATCCTGGAGTCGGACGCGGAGCTGCGCAAGCTGGTCTCGGCCGAACTCGCGGCGGTGTCGAAGAAGTTCGGCACCGACCGGCGCACGGTCCTGCTGGAGTCCGCGGGCACCCCGGTGGCCGCCGTGCCGCTCCAGGTGGCCGACGACCCGTGCCGGGTGATGCTGTCCTCGACGGGCCTGCTGGCCCGTACGGCGACCGACGAGCCGTTCCCGGAGGCGGCGGGCGCCAAGCGCGTCAAGCACGACGTGATCGTCTCGGCGGTGCCGGCGACCGCGCGCGGCGTGGTCGGTGCGGTGACCTCGGCCGGCCGCCTGCTGCGCATCAACGTGGTCGACCTGCCGCAGCTGCCCGAGGCGGCGGGCGCACCGAACCTCTCCGGAGGGGCCCCACTGGCGGAGTTCGTCTCCCTGGAGGGTGACGAGACGGTGGTCTGCCTGACCACGCTGGACGAGTCCTCCCCCGGCCTGGCGCTCGGCACCGAGCAGGGTGTCGTCAAGCGTGTGGTGCCCGACTACCCGTCCAACAAGGACGAGCTGGAGGTCATCTCGCTCCGGGAGGGCGACCGGATCGTCGGCGCGGTGGAGCTGCGCACCGGCGAGGAGGACCTGGTGTTCATCACGGACGACGCGCAACTGCTGCGCTTCCAGTCCTCCGTCGTCCGCCCGCAGGGCCGCCCGGCGGGCGGCATGGCGGGCATCAAGCTCACCGAGGGCGCGAAGGTGATCTCCTTCACGGCGATCGACCCGGCCGCCGACGCGGTGGTGTTCACGGTGGCGGGCTCGCGCGGCACGCTGGACGACTCGGTGCAGACGACGGCCAAGCTGACGCCGTTCGACCAGTACCCGCGCAAGGGGCGGGCCACCGGCGGTGTGCGCTGCCAGCGGTTCCTGAAGGGCGAGGACTGCCTGTCCCTGGGCTGGGCGGGCCCGCTGCCCGCGCGCGCGGCCCAGAAGAACGGCACGCCGGTGGAGCTGCCGGAGCCGGACCCGCGCCGGGACGGCTCGGGCACGTCGCTGCCGAAGACGGTCGCGGTGGTGGCGGGGCCGGTGTCCTAGACGGGCGGGTCCGCCGGGTCACCGGGTCGGTGCTCCAGCGGGGCCGATGTCCCCGGGAGGGCCGGTGTTCCGGGCGGATGGCTCCGCCGGGTCACCGGGCCGGTGCTCCAGCGGGCCGGTCCTCCAGCGGGCCGGTGCTCCAGCGGGTCGGCGATCCGGCAGGGCCGCTGTCGTGGTGGGCTCGGTGTTTCAGACGGGCGGGTCCGCCGGGTCGGCTTCCGCTCCGGCCGGACCCCGTACGTAGCGCAGGACGCCCCACATGCCGTGTTCGTCGGCGTGCGGGGCGTCGTCCGCGCACGCCTCCAGTTCCTTGCCGAGAGCGTCCGTGTCGATGCCCGAGCCGATCAGCACGAGCTGGGTGCGGCGGGCCTCGCCGGGCGGCCAGGGCTCCGGATAAAAGCGCAGGAACCGGCCGACGGCGTGGACGGCGTAACGGTTGGCCGGGTCGTACGGCCCGAAGTCGACGTACCCCTTGATCCGGTACAGCCCCTCGGGCCGGCTGTCCAGGAACCGCATGAGCCGACGCGGCTCCATGGGGACATCGGAGGGGAAGGACAGGCTGTCGTAGCCGGTGTGCAGGTGTCCGGCGGGAGCGGTGTGCTCGTGCAGGTCGTCGAAGGACAACTGCCCGACGCGCTCCTCGCTCGGCCGGCAGTCGAAGAGGAACTCGGGGTCGATCCGCCCGTAGGTGGCGGGGACCACGGCCGCACGGTCGGTGAGGGAACGGACGAGTCCGAGGACCCGGCCGGCGTCGGCGGCACGGTCGAGCTTGTTGACGACGACCAGGTCGGCGAGGGCCAGGTGCCGGTCGATCTCGGGGTGCTTCGCGCGCGTGTCGTCGAACTCGGCGGCGTCGACGACCTCGACGAGTCCGCCGTAGACGATGCCGGGGTGCTCGCTGGCGAGCACCATGCGCACGAGTTCCTGCGGCTCGGCGAGCCCGCTGGCCTCGATGACGATCACGTCGATGCCGGCGGCCGGCGCGGCGAGCCGGTCCAGGTAGAGGTCGAGTTCACCCGCGTCGACCGCGCAGCACAGGCAGCCGTTGCCGAGTGAGACGGTCGAGTCGCCGAGCGCGCCGGCCACCGCCATCGCGTCGATCTCGATGGCCCCGAAGTCGTTGACGATCGCCCCGATACGGCTGCCTCCGCTGCGGTGCAGGAGGTGGTTGAGGAGCGTGGTCTTCCCGGAGCCCAGGAACCCGGCGAGCACGACGACCGGGATCTGCTGCGGAGCACGGCTGGTGTCCTGGCTGTTCGCCATGCTGTTCCCCAAGGGGTGACCTCTCTCCTGTGAACCGGCTTCGGCTTCGGCTTCGGCCCAGGATAAGAGGGTCCTCGGGGTCGTTGCGTCAGCCGGCCGCGGGCACCGCCACCGGCGCCCGGGGTCCCACATACCGCGCAGCCGGGCGGATGATCTTGGAGTCGGCCGCCTGTTCCAGGACGTTGGCGCTCCAGCCCACGACGCGTGCCGCCGCGAAGGTGGGGGTGAACATCTCCCGGGGCAGACCGCAGAGTTCCATGACCACCCCGGCGTAGAACTCGACGTTGGTGTGCAGCTCGCGCCCGGGTTTCAGTTCGGCGAGGATCGCCTCCACCCGGCGCTCGACCTCCACCGCGAACTCCACCCGGGGGCCGCCGAAGCCGAGGGCGATCTCCCGCAGCATCCGCGAGCGGGGGTCCTCCGTGCGGTAGACGGCGTGCCCGAAGCCCATGATCCGGTCACCGGCGAGGACCCGCTCGCGGATCCAGGGGTCGATGCGGTCGGGCGTGCCGATGGCGTCCAGCGTGTCAGGGCCCGGCTGGGCGCGCCTCCGTGCAGCGGTCCGGACAGGGCGCCGACGGCACCGGACAGGCAAGCCGCGACGTCGGCGCCCGTGGAGGCGATGACGCGTGCGGTGAAGGTTGACGCATTGAATCCGTGGTCGACGGTGGAGATCAGGTATTGCTCGACCGCACGTGCCCGACGTGGATCCGGTTCCGAACCGGTCAACATGTACAGGTAGTTGGCGGCGTACGGGAGGTCGTCACGCGGCTCGACCGGGTCGAGCCCCCGCCCGAGCCGGTACAGCGCGGTGAGCAGGGTGGGTACGGCTGCACAGACAGCCACCGTGTCGGCGCGACGCCGGTCGGTGTCGATGTCGTACACGGGCCGCAGACCGCGCGCGGCACCCAGCAGGGACAGCGCCGTGCGCAGCCCGGCCAGGGGCCCGGACAGCCGGCCTGCGGCGGCGATCGCGGGCAGGACCGCGCGGACGTCCCCCGGCAGGTGCCGCAGGGCGGCCGTCTCCGCGGCGAAGGCGGCGCCGCGCGACGCGTCGGGGAGCGTGCCGTGGACCAGGAGATGCCAGACGTCCTCGAAGCCGCGGCCGCGCGCGAGGTCGACGGCGGAGTACTGCCGGTAGTGATAGAAGCCCTCCCTGCCGCGGACGTCGCCGACCTGCGTCTCGGCGACGACGACACCCGCGAGACCGCGCGGGGCGTCGATGAGCGGGGTGGCGGCCCTGTTGATGCGCATGACTTTCCTCCCTGAGCTTGATCCGACTGTCCATGCTTGACTCACGGCGTGTCAATATTGATTCGATCAATGTATAGCCATCAAGCTGTGCACAGGGGACTACGGTGGCCCTCATGCGCGATCACGACACCGCTCCCCACCGTCCGGGGCCCCGGCTGACCACCAAGGAGACCGCCGAGCTGCTCGGTGTGAAGCCCGAGACGGTCTACGCGTACGTGAGCCGCGGTCTGCTCAGCAGCCGGCGCGAACCCGGCGGCCGGGCCAGCACCTTCGAGGCCAAGGAGGTGGAGGCCCTCGCCCGCCGCAACCGGCGTGAGGCGGCCGGGGGCCAGGGCTCCGGCGGTGACCTGTCCGTCCGCACCCGGATCACCCTCATCGAGCGGGACCGGTACTACTTCCGGGGCGTGGACGCCGTCGAACTGGCCCTCCGGCACTCCTACGAGGAGGTCGCGGAGTGGCTGTGGACCGGCGGGCTGACCCCCGGGGTGACGTTCACGGCACCCGAGGGCACCGTCAAGGTCGCCCGCCGCGCGGTGGACGCCCTGTCCGAACACGCCTCGCCCGTCGACCGGCTGCGGGTGGCGGCGGTCGCCATGGCGGCCGAGGACCCGCTGCGCTTCGACCTGTCCGAGGCGGCCGTGCTGAGCACCGCGCGCATCCTCATCCCCACCCTGGTGGCCGCCCTGCCGCGGAACGGGCACGACCACCGGGAAGACGCCGAAAGCCCGCTGGCCCGCCGGCTGTGGGGCCGGCTGACCGGCCGCCCGGCCGACGAGGCGTCCCTGCGCGTCCTGGACACCGCGCTGGCGCTGCTCGCCGACCACGACCTGGCCGCGTCCACGCTCGCGGTCCGGGTCGCCGCCTCGGCCCGGGCACACGCGTACGCGGCCGTCTCGGCCGGGCTCGGCGTGCTGGAGGGCCCGCTGCACGGCGCGGCCAGCGGCCTGGCCCACCGGATGCTGCTGGACGTGCTCGACCAGGGCACCGCGGTCCCCGTCATCGCCGAGGAACTGCGCGCCGGCCGTCGCGTGCCCGGTCTCGGCCACCGTCTGTACCCGGGCGAGGACCCCCGCGCGCGGGTGCTGTTCGAACTGCTGGAGCAGGTCCCGGGCGCGGAGTCCGCGCTGCTCGCGGCCCGGGACGTCGTCGCCACGACCGCCCGGCACACCCCGCTGCACGCCAACGTGGACCTGGCCCTGGCGGTGTTCACCGCGTCCTGCGGCATGCCTGCCACGGCCGGTGAGACGATCTTCGCCGTCGCCCGGACGGCGGGCTGGATCGCCCACGCCCTGGAGGAGTACGGCGAGCGTCCGCTGCGCATGCGGCCCAGCGGCCACTACGTCGGCCCGCGCCCGCCCCAGCCCCTCCCGGAGTAGGACACCCCCGGGCCGGAAGTCCCTCCGCGCGGAGTCAGGTTAGGCTCACCTCTGTGAGTAGGTGCGCGACCGTCTCCCGCAGCCTTGACGAGCCGGTTTCCGGCACGGCTGCCCTGGCGACGACATGGCTGCTGCTGGAACAGCCCGGCCCCTGGGGCGCCAAGGCGCTCACTTCCAGCCATCTGGACCCCGCGCTGGGCCGGGCGCTGGAGGCCGCCGCCGAGGGAACCGGCGTCCGGATCGCGCTCATCCGCCGCCCCGGACGCCACGCCGATCCCGGCACGCCGCCGATGCGGCAGGTCTACGCCGCGCACACCGTTCCCGGCCGGGTGTGGCTGCACAGCGCCACCACCCGGGATCCGCGGCGGCTGCTCGGTCTCGACTTCGGTGCCCTCGGGACGGGCGACCACCGTTCTTTCGGCGCCGCCCTCGACGGCCTGCCCCACCGGGGTGACCCGCTGGCGCTCGTGTGCACCAACAGCAAGCGCGACCGCTGCTGCGCCCTGCTGGGCCGTCCCCTGGCCACGGAGCTGGTCGCGTCCGGGGTGCCGGGCGTCTGGGAGGTCACCCATCTGGGTGGACATCGGTTCGCCCCGACGGTGCTCGTCCTGCCGTACGGCTACGCCTACGGCCGCGCGGAGGCGCACACCGTCAAGGAGGCCCTGCACGGCGTCCGGGAGGGGCGCGTGGTGGTCGAGGGATGCCGGGGGTGCTCCGCGTGGGACCGGCCCGGCCAGGCGGCGGAGCTGGCCGTACGGTCGGCGGCGCGCGAGTACCGGGCGGGCGTGCTGAGCGTCGTACGGACCGAGGGGCCGGCCGCGCGCCGTGAGGTCACCGTGGCCCACGCCGACGGCCGCCGATGGCGGGTCACCGTGGCGCAGGGGGCGTCGCTGCCGCCCCGCCCGGAGAGCTGCGGCGCGGCGGTGCTGGGGACCCCCGCGCGGATGGACGTGATCGACGTGCGCGAACTGGGGCGAACGGCGCTGGCGAGCTAGCCCGGCCGGGTGCAGGCGCGGCCCCCGGCCATGATCGTCGCGATGCCCGGTCAAACCGCCGTGCCCGGTCAACAGGTCGACGGTCAATGTTGCTCCGTCCACTCCGTACGGCGTCCGTCAACGATCGGCTTCCGGGACCATGCAGAAGGCCAAGCGATCCGTGCCACATCCGCTGGGGTGCGTCCGCCCGTCCCACGTACCGTCGGGGGCATGAGCCCCACTCCCCCCGCGCGCCGCCTGCGCCTCGGTCTGCCCCGGCGGATGTTCTCGCAGGTGCTGCTGATGCAGGTGGCGATCGCCGCGGGGGTGGCGGTGCTGGCGACCGGGCTCTTCCTGGCGCCACTGAGCAGGCAGCTGGACCAGGAGGCGATGCGCCGCGCGCTCGCCATAGCCGAGACCACGGCACAGGACCCGCAGCTGGCCGAGGGCGTCCTGCGTACCCCGCCGACCAGTGACGGCCCGGTGCAGCGGGAGGCCGAACGGATCCGGAAGGCCACGCACGCGGAGTACATCGTGGTGCTCGACCGGCACTGGGTGCGCTGGTCGCACCCCACGCCCTCGCAGGTCGGCCGCACCGTGTCCACCGACCCCTCCGACGCCCTGGGCGGCGAGGAGGTCATGGAGATCGACGAGGGGACCCTCGGGCGCTCGGCCCGCGGCAAGGTGCCGCTGTACGACGCCGGCCACCACGTCGTCGGCGCGGTCTCCGTCGGCATCGCCTACGACAGCGTGCGGGCCCGGCTGATCAGTGCGATCCCGGGACTGTTCGCGTATGCCGGAGGCGCGCTCGCGGTGGGCGCGCTGGCCGCGTGGCTGATCTCGCGCCGGGTCCAGCGGCAGACCCGGGACCTGGCCTTCTCGGACATCTCGGCCCTCCTGGCGGAGCGCGAGGCGATGCTGCACGGCATCCGGGAGGGCGTGGTGGCGCTCGACCGCGGCGGGCGGGTCCGCCTGCTCAACGACGAGGCGCGCCGGCTGCTGGGCATCGGGGACGAGGCCGTCGGGCGGACCCCGGACGAGGCACTCGGCGCGGGCCGTACGACCGACGTGCTGGCCGGCCGGGTGACCGGCACCGACCTGCTCACCGTGCGCGGCCGGCGTGTCCTCGTCGCCAACCGCATGCCCACCGACGACGGCGGCGCCGTGGCCACCCTGCGCGACCGCACCGAACTGGAGCAGCTGGGACGCGAACTCGACTCCACGCACGGGCTGATCGACGCCCTGCGCGCCCAGGACCACGAGCACGCCAACCGCATGCACACGCTGCTGGGACTGCTGGAGCTGGAGATGTACGACGACGCCGTGGAGTTCGTCGGTGAGGTGGTCGGTGACCACCGGGCCACCGCCGAGCAGGTCACGGAGAGGATCGAGGACCCGCTGCTGGCCGCGCTGCTGGTCGGCAAGGCGACCGTGGCGGCCGAACGCGGGGTCGCCCTGCGGGTGTCGGAGCGTACCCGGCTCCCGGACCGGCTGATCGATCCGCGGGGGCTGGTCACCATCGTGGGCAACCTCGTGGACAACGCCCTCGACGCCGTCGCGGGCACGCCGCACGCGCGCGTGGAGGTCGAGTCGCGCGCGGAGGGCCGTACGGTCGTCCTGCGGGTGTCCGACACCGGTCCCGGAATCCCGGAGGACCGACGGGACCTGGTCTTCACCGAGGGCTGGTCCACCAAGGAGCCTCCCGCCCACGGCAAGCGGGGCATCGGGCTCTCCCTGGTGCGCCGGCTCGCCGAACGGCAGGGCGGGAGCGCGACCGTGGGCACGGCTCCCGGCGGCGGTGCGCGGTTCACCGTGGTCCTGCCCGAGGCGCTCGGCGGACCGGCACCGAAGCCGGCGCTCACCGGGCCCGTGGAGACTGCGGACCGTCCGGCCACCGCCCAGGAGGAGGCGTGATGATCGAGGTGCTGGTCGTGGACGACGACACCCGCGTGGCCCGGGTCAACGCCGCCTATGTGGCGAAGGTGCCGGGCTTCCATGTGGCCGGCGAGGCGCACACCGCGGCCGATGCGCTGCGTCAGGTGGAGACCCTGCCCCGCCTCGACCTCGTCCTGATGGACCACTACCTGCCCGACGGCACCGGTCTCGCGGTCGTCCAGGAGATGCGCCGGCGCGGCCACCAGACCGACGTGATCATGGTGACGGCGGCACGGGACGTGTCGACCGTGCAGGCCGCCATGCGGCAGGGAGCGTTGCAGTACCTGGTGAAGCCGTTCGCCTTCGCCGGCCTGCGGTCCAAGTTGGAGGCGTACGCCGAGCTGCGGCGCACCCTGGACGGCGGCGGCGAGGCCGAGCAGGCGGAGGTGGACCGCATCTTCGGCGCCCTGTCCGCCTCCTCGGAGCCCGGCCTGCCCAAGGGGCACTCCCCCACGACGGCGGAGCTGGTGCGCCAGGCTCTGCTGACCGCCGAACGCCCGCTGTCGGCCCAGGAGATCGCCGAGCGGACGGGGGTGAGCCGGCAGACCGCGCAGCGGTACCTGAAGCTGCTGGAGCGCACCGGCCGGGCCCGGCTCACCCTGAAGTACGGCGACGCGGGCCGCCCGGAACACCGTTACGTGTGGGCAACCCGCGCCTGAGCGGCATGCGTCGGGGGAGCCGCGCGGCGGTCTCGACGGCCGTCTACACGGCGCCGGCCCCGGTCAGCGAACGCACCTCCGTCTCCGCGTACCCGGCTTCGTCCGCCTCCTCGTCCGACGTGACCGTGCCCAGCCAGCCCGCGAGGAAACCCAGCGGGATGGAGACCACACCGGGGTTCTCCAGTGGGAAGTACTGGAAGTCGACGCCCGGGAACAGCGAGTCCGGGCTGCCGGACACCACCGGGGACAGCAGGACGAGCCCGATCGCCGGGAGCAGACCGCCGTACACCGCCCACACCGCGCCACGTGTGGTGAAGCCGCGCCAGAAGAGGGAGTAGAGCAGGACCGGCAGGTTCGCCGACGCGGCGACCGCGAAGGCGAGGCCGACGAGGAAGGCGACGTTCAGATCGCGGGCCAGCAGGCCGAGCGCGATCGCCACGACGCCGATCCCCACCGCCGCCCACCGGGCCACCGCCACCTCGCCGCGCGGGGCCTTCGCGCCGGGGCGTCGCAGCGACGCGTAGAGATCGTGCGCGACCGAGGCGGAGGAGGCGAGCGTGATGCCCGCGACCACGGCGAGGATCGTGGCGAAGGCCACCGCGGCGACCACCGCGAACAGCACGGTGCCACCTGTGGAGCCGGCCCCGCCGCCCACGTCGAGGGCGAGGAGGGGCACCGCGGTGTTCCCGGCGGCGTTGGACGCGCGCACGGCCCCCGGCCCCACCAGCGCCGCCGCACCGAATCCGAGGACGATCGTCATCAGGTAGAAGCTGCCGATCAGGCCGATGGACCACACCACGGAACGCCGGGCGGCCCGCGCGGTCGGCACGGTGTAGAAGCGGGACAGGATGTGCGGCAGGCCCGCCGTGCCCAGCACCAGCGCGAGGCCCAGGCTGATGAAGTCGAGCCGCGCGGTCCAGTCCCCGCCGTACTTCAGCCCCGGCGCCAGGAACGCCCTGCCGTGACCGCTGCGGTCCGCCGCGGTGAGCAGCAGCCGGTCGACATCCCCGTGGAAACGCAGCAGGACGAGCACGGTCAGCACGACCGTGCCGCTGAGCAGCAGGACCGCCTTCACGATCTGGATCCAGGTGGTGGCCCGCATGCCTCCCAACGACACGTAGATCACCATGAGCGCGCCGACGCCGATGACCGCCCACACCTGGGCCGCACCGCTCGTCCGCCCCAGCAGCAGCGCCACGAGGCTGCCCGCGCCGACCATCTGTGCCACCAGGTACAGGACGGACACCATGACCGAGGACGTCCCGGCGGCGATCCGCACCGGCCGTTCGCTCATCCGCGCAGCCACCACGTCGGCCAGGGTGAACCGGCCGCAGTTGCGGACCAGTTCCGCGACCAGGAACAGCACGACCAGCCACGCCACGAAGAAGCCCACGCCGTACAGCAGTCCGTCGTACCCGTACAGCGCGATGAGGCCGGAGATCCCGAGGAAGGAAGCGGCCGACATGTAGTCACCCGCGATGGCAAAACCATTTTCCATCGGGCTGAACAGCCGCCCGCCGGCGTAGAACTCCTCCGCCGAACCGTGCCGCCGGCGGCTCACCCAGGTCGTGATCCCGAGCGTGACCGCCACGAACCCGCTGAACAGCAGCAGCGCCAGTGTCTGATGGTCGCCCGTCACAGGGTTCCCCTCCGCGCTCCGCGGGCCAGTTCCTGGGTGTCCCAGCGCAGTTCCAGCGCGGCCCGGTCACGGCGCAGCCGCGCATGCCGGGCGTAGGCCCAGGTGAGCAGGAACGTCGTCAGGAACTGCCCGAGCCCGGCGACCATCGCCACGTTCACCGCCCCCGCGACGGGCCGCGCCATGAGTCCGGGCGCGGTCGTCGCCGCGACCACGTACCCCACGTACCAGACCAGGAAGGCGACCGTCCCCGGCACCACGAACCGGCGGTACCTGCCCCGCACTTCCTGGAACGCCTGACTGCGCTGCACCTGGACGTACACGTCGCGGGCGCGCATCGGCGGCACGCCGGACTCACTCCGTGCGGGCGGCACGGCCGGCGCCGGCATGCCCGCCCCGTCCAGCTCACCCCAGCCGCCGGCCAGGGTGTCGTACCAGGGGTCCTCGTACGTCACGTCGCGGGAGGGCGCGCCCTGGTCTTCCTGGTTCCCGCCCGAACTCTCGGGACCGTCCCCGGGTCCGCGGGAACGACCGTTGCTTGACTGCATGCCCAAGGATGGACAGAACGGGAGCATCTCTGACTCTTCTTCCTCCCGCTCTTCACCCCATCAGGTGACTCAGCCGGTGGGCGGCCGCACCAGCCCCTTGCTGTAGGCGTAACGCACGGCCTGCGCCCGGTCCTTGAGACCGGTCTTGGCGAAGAGGTTGTTGATATGTGTCTTGACCGTCGCGGTCGACACGTGCAGTCTGCGGGCGATCTCCTGGTTGCTGAGCCCGTCGGCGATCAGCACCAGGACCTCGGTCTCCCGTGCGGTGAGGCCGTCGAGCGCCTCACCGGGTGCCGGGGCGGCCGCGGTCTCCGGCTGCGACAGCCGCTCCAGCAGGCGGCGCTGGACGCTGGGGGACAGTCCCGCGTCCCCCGACAGCACACTGTGCACGGCTCGGACGATCTCGTCACCGCCCGCGTCCTTGGTCAGATACCCCCGGGCACCGGCCCGCAGCGCGGGGAACAACGACTCGTCGTCCGCGTAGGTGGTGAGCACCACGACCTGGGTCGCGGGGTACTGCGCCCGGATCCGCCGCGTGGCCTCCACCCCGTCGCAGCGGGGCATCCTGAGGTCCATCAGGACGACGTCGGGCGCGAGTTCCCCGACCAGCCGCACCGCTTCCTCGCCGTCCCCCGCCGCTCCCACGACCTCCACGCCCGGCAGCAGCCCGAGCAGCATGACAATGCCCTCACGCACGACGGTCTGGTCGTCGGCCACCACCACGCGCGCGGGCTTCTTCTCCCCTTCGGTCTCCGTCATACGGGCACCTTCAGCGTCACCACGAACCCCTCCTCGTCCGGACCCGCGTCCAGCGAACCGCCCAGCAGTTCGGCGCGTTCCCGCATGCCGAGCAGACCGTACCCGCCGCCGGATCCGTCGAGTTCGCCCGGCCGTCCGCCCGAGTCGCGGACGTTCAGTGTCACTTCGTGCTCGCTGTAGTCGAGCCGCACATCCACCTTGGCGCCGTAGGCGTGCTTACGGACGTTCGTCAGCGCCTCCTGCGCGACCCGGCGTACGGCCTGGGACGCCTCGGCCGGCAGGTGTCTGCGTTCACCTGTGACGGTGACCTCGGCGCCGTCGGCCGCGCTGACGAGTTCGGTCAGGAAGTCCTCCAGGGGGGTCAGCTCGCCCCGCAGCGCGGACAGCGCCTGCCGGGTCTCGGCGAGGCCGTCCCGGGCCATCCCGCGGGCGGCCACCACCCGCTCCAGGATCCTTTCGCGGTCCGCGCCGTTCTCGATCAGCAGGCGTGCCGCTTCCAGGTGCACGAGCTGGGCCGAGAGGCTGTGGGCGAGCACATCGTGGATCTCCCGGGCGATCCGTGCCCGCTCGGTCAGCGCGGCGGACTCGGCTTCGGCGGCCAGAGCGGCCCGCTCCTGGGCGTGCAGCCGCTGTGCGTTCCCCCGGGCCTCGGCGTCCAGACGCAGGACGTACCCGCCGAGCGCCATGCCCGCCACGGTGACCGCCGTGGTGAGCCAGGCGTCGGTGTTGAAGACGGCGTACGCGGCGAGGCCCGCCGCTGTCACCGGGCCGGCCGCGGCGAGGGGCAGTCTCTCCAGCGCGATGATCCCGCAACCGCAGAAGATCACCAGGGCCGGCACTCGGAACCCCGTGGCCTGGGCGGCGAGCGCCACGGCCAGCAGCCACCCGGCGAGGGCCAACGAGGGCACCAGCCGGTGAGCGTAGGTCGTGCGGAAGAAGGCCCAGGCGGCGAAGCCCACCACAAGGACTCCCGCTGCCGCAGCGAGCGCTCCCCAGATCCCGACGGTCCGGTGGGCGAAGGCGCTCCACAGCAGGACGGCGAGGACGAGCACACGGACGGCCCAGGCGAGCAACCGCCGCGGACGGGAGTTCCGCTCCCGGCCCAGAGCCTCCCGCGAGGGCCAGCGTGTCCAGACGCTCCCGATCACACGCTCTCCTTCCACGCCGGCCTGCTGTCGTCACCGTACGCCGGGGCGGAGGGGCCGACGGCGCCCCGGGACCGCGCCCGCCGGACCAGGATCCCGCCGCGGACCAGCAGGGTGCCGGCGAGACCGAGCATCAGTGCGGCACTGTCCTGGTGCACGCCGAGCGCGGTACCGGCGGCGTACAGACCCACCCGCAGACCAATGCCCACGACCCACACGGCGCCGCTCGCCTTGGTGCTCTTGGTCCACACCACGCCGTCCGGAGACGTCCATATACGTGTGGTCCAAGCCCAGCCGGCACCGGTGGCCAGGCCAGTCAGCAGTTCGACGGCGAGCAGCGCGCCCGATTCCACCCGGTGGTGGGCGTCGAGGACGCCGGGCTCGCGCAGCGCCATGACGGCGAGGATCACGGGCAGCAGCCACCAGCGGCGGTCCGTGTCGATCGGCTGGGCACGGAACTGCCGTGCGATCACTATGGCGACGACCGCCACGATCACCAGCGCGTTGACGAGCCCGGACATCAGCGCCTCCGTGGGCGAGAAGTGGTGCCGGAGCGAGTGCTGCCGACACCTTCGAAGCTACGGAGATTCGCTGGTCGGGGGATCGGAGCCCGGGTGGATCACGGGTGGAACCTCTGCCCGTGCCGGCTCCACCCGCGGGTGGAGAAACCCGGTGGGTGCCCGGTACGGGACGCGAGGGTGGCCGGGCCGTGGGGGGTGGGCAGGGCTGCGCCCGCAGCCGGCCCGGGCCGAGCAGGGCTGGACCCCCGCAGTCGGCCCGTGCCGACCCGTGGGCAAGCCGGCCCAGCCCCATGGCCTAGCCAGCCCCATGACCTAGCCAGCCCGGGCCACCTAGCCAGCGCGGGCCACCCAGCCGGCCCAGTTCACGGCCGAGCGAGCCCAGGCGCCCGCGGTCGGCCCGGTCCATGGCTGGGCCGACAGCGGGGTCAGCAGGCCCAGCTCCTGGCCGGCCCGGCCCGTGGCTACGCGTCGATGCGCGACCGGTCCAGCGTCGCCGCCGAGCTGGAGATGAACTCCTTGCGGGGAGCCACGTCGTTACCCATCAGCAGGTCGAAGACCTGTTCGGCGGCCTCCAGGTCGGAGAGGTTGATGCGCCGCAGGGTGCGGTGGCGCGGGTCCATCGTGGTCTCGGCCAGCTGGTCGGCGTCCATCTCGCCCAGACCCTTGTAGCGCTGGATGGAGTCCTTGTAGCGGACGCCCTTGCTCTGGAACTCCATGAGCTTGTCGCGCAGCTCGCGGTCGGAGTACGTGTAGACGTACTTCTCCTGGCCCTTCTTCGGCTGGACCAGCTCGATGCGGTGCAGCGGCGGTACGGCGGCGAAGACCCGGCCGGCCTCGACCATGGGCCGCATGTACCGCTGGAACAGCGTGAGCAGCAGGCAGCGGATGTGGGAGCCGTCCACATCGGCGTCGGTCATCATGATGATCTTGCCATAGCGGGCCTGATCGATGTCGAAGGTGCGGCCCGAGCCCGCTCCTATGACCTGGATGATCGCACCGCACTCGGCGTTCTTGAGCATGTCGGTCACCGAGGACCGCTGTACGTTGAGGATTTTGCCCCGGATCGGCAGCAGGGCCTGGAACTCGGAGTTCCGCGCCAGCTTGGCCGTTCCGAGCGCGGAGTCACCCTCGACGATGAACAGCTCGCTGCGGTCGACGTCGTCGCTGCGGCAGTCGGCGAGCTTGGCCGGCAGGGACGAGGACTCCAGGGCGGTCTTCCGGCGCTGCGCGTCCTTGTGCTGGCGGGCCGCGACCCGGGTGCGCGCGGCGGCGACCACCTTCTCCATGACGACACGGGCCTGAGCCGCCGCGTCACGCTTGGTGGCCGTCAGGAACGCCTTCAGCTCGCTGGTGACCACGTTGTTCACGATGCGGCGGGCCGCCGAAGTACCGAGGACCTCCTTGGTCTGGCCCTCGAACTGCGGCTCGGCCAGCCGGACCGTGACGACGGCGGTGAGGCCCTCCAGGGCGTCGTCCTTGACGATGTTGTCCTCGGCCACGCGCAGCATCTTCTTCGCGCGCAGCACGTCGTTCATCGTCTGGGTGAGGGCCTGCTCGAAGCCGGTGACGTGCGTACCGCCCTTGGGGGTGGCGATGATGTTGACGAACGACCTGACCTTGGCGTCGTAGCCGGTGCCCCAGCGCAGGGCGATGTCGACGCCCAGCTCGCGGGTGACCTCGGTCGGCGTCATCTGGCCGTGCTCGTCCAGGACCGGGACGGTCTCCTTGAAGGTGCCCTTGCCGGAGAAGCGGAGGACGTCGCAGATCGCCTTGTCGTTCGCCAGGTACTCGCAGAACTCGCTGATGCCTCCGTCGAAGCGGAAGGACTCCTCACCCTTGCTGCCGCCCTCGCCGAGACCGAACTCGTCGCGGACGACGATGGTCAGGCCGGGCACGAGGAACGCGGTCTGCCGGGCGCGCTGGTGCAGGTTCTCCAGGGAGAGCCTGGCGTCCTTGAGGAAGATCTGCCGGTCGGCCCAGTAACGCACGCGGGTGCCGACGCGGGACTTGGGGATCTTCCTGGCCTTGCGCAGGCCGCTCCCGGCCTCGAACTTCGCGTCGGCGCCGCCGCCGGCGAAGGCACCGGGTACACCCCGGCGGAAGCTGATGGCGTGTGTGTGACCGCCACGGTCCACCTCGACGTCGAGACGCGCCGAGAGCGCGTTGACCACCGAGGCGCCGACACCGTGCAGGCCGCCGGAGGCGGCGTAGGAGCCGCCGCCGAACTTTCCGCCGGCGTGCAGCTTGGTCATGACGACCTCGACACCGGACAGGCCGGTCTTCGGCTCCACGTCCACGGGGATGCCGCGGCCGTTGTCGCGCACCTCCACGGAGCCGTCGTCGTGGAGGATCACCTCGATGTGGTCGCAGTAGCCGCCGAGGGCCTCGTCCACGGAGTTGTCGATGATCTCCCACAGGCAGTGCATGAGGCCGCGGCTGTCGGTCGAGCCGATGTACATGCCGGGGCGTTTGCGCACGGCTTCGAGGCCCTCGAGGACGAGCAGGTGCCGCGCGGTGTAGTTGGAACCGTCCCGGTCTGCTCCTGCCAGCAGCGCTGTGGACGGCACGGACGTATCGGCGGTCACGCGGTTCGCTCCTCGCTGAATTTCAGGTGGCCCCCTTCTGGGTAAGGGGGCGGCTTCGGTCGCCGCTCAGAGGGTACCGAGCCCTGGTAGGGCCGGTGTAACGCCACCCTCGCGGGGAACTCACACTAGTCCAGGCTCGTATACGTGTTCGATCCCTCGATGGAGTGAAGTACATATCACGTTCCCTTCGGGGCATGAACCATTTAGGCTCCGGGCACGTCCTCATGAACAACCGGCAACCCAGCCGGGAGGATGAGACAGCAAGACAAGCGCGAACCCGTAAGCGCACAAGACACGCAATACGGCACATTCGCCGCCAACCGGCAGCAGGCAGCCGCCCCGGAAAGATTTTTTCGAAGAAAAGCCACGAGCGGGAACGTTTTCGGGCTGGTTGGATGTTGACCCTGGTACGACAGCTCGTCGAGCTAGAGAAGAGGCGACGTGACTACTGTTCTGACCCCCGCGAGCCCGCTGACGGCCGCCGATCGCTGCGACCGCTGCGGCGCCCAGGCATACCTGCGCGTGGTCCTGCTCAGCGGCGGAGAACTGCTCTTCTGCGCCCACCACGGTCGCAAGTTCGAGCCGGAACTCAAGAAGATCGCCGCTGAGATACAGGACGAGACGGAGCGGCTGACGTCCGTTCCGGACACCGCTTCCGAAGAAGAGCGCTGAATCTCGCACCCACGACGAGCCAGCGCCGGCACAGGCCGGTGAACGGGCGGCCGCTCCCCTCCCAGGAGCGGCCGCCCGCGTTCATGCCCGCATACGCCCTCAGGGGCGCCTGCGGGGCTCAGCGGTGTCCGTGCCCGGCTCCAGTGCCCGTACGACCTCGGAGACGCGCGTGTAGACGCCCGGGAGCCCCGGCCGCCCACAGCCGCTCCCCCACGACACGAGACCGATCAGCCGTCCTCCGGCCACCAGAGGGCCTCCGCTGTCCCCCTGGCAGCCGTCGGGCCCGCCTGCGGCCTCACCGGCGCACAGCATCGTGTCGGCCTGGTAGGTGCCGTCGGGACCGCCGGGGTAGGCGCGGGCGCACAGATCGTCGGAGAGTACGTGCACGTGTGCGGCGTGCAGCCGGCGCGCGTAGTCCCCTCCGCCGGTCGTGTCGCCCCATCCGGACACCAGCGCCTCCGTACCCGGGGTGTAGGCCGGGTCTCCCGGGCCCGCCATGGCGACGACCGCACTCTGCGGCAGCGCTCCGGCGAGCGTCAGGACGGCGAAGTCGCCGGAATTGGCCGCGGCGTCGTACCGGGGGTTGACCCGGACGTCCCGGACGGCGATCTCCTCGCCCCGGGCCGACAGCAGGTCCGTACGGCCGGCGATCACTTTGAGGTCAGGCACCTGGCCCGGCGGTGATCCGAGGACCTCCTCGGACAGGCAGTGGGCCGCGGTGAGCACCGTGTCGCGGCCGACGGCCACGGCATCGCAGAACTGCCCCGCCCGGGTACCCCCGAACCGGTCACGGCTGGCCAGGGCCACGGTCCACGGGGCCTGGGAGACATCGATCGGAAACCCTCCGACCACCACGCTGTCGGCGACCGCCGGAACCGGGTTCATCAGGGGTATCGAGGCGACGGTGGCCGCCACGGCCAGCGGCCGGACAAGGGCTCGGGCAACGGAACGACGCATGCATGCTCCTCACTCTGAGGTCTTCCTGGGGGACCAAGAGTGATCCACGACACGCGAGCGCGCAGCACGAAGGCCCGGCTCCCGCGTGGGGATCCGGGCCTTCGGCGTCGTACGACCGCGACTAGTCGAGGTAGTCGCGCAGCACCTGGGAACGCGACGGGTGGCGCAGCTTCGACATGGTCTTGGACTCGATCTGGCGGATGCGCTCACGCGTCACGCCGTACACCTTGCCGATCTCGTCAAGGGTCTTCGGCTGACCGTCGGTGAGGCCGAAGCGCATGGAGACGACGCCGGCCTCGCGCTCGGACAGGGTGTCCAGGACGGAGTGCAGCTGCTCCTGCAGGAGCGTAAAGCTCACGGCGTCGGCGGGGACCACGGCCTCGGAGTCCTCGATGAGGTCACCGAACTCGCTGTCGCCGTCCTCGCCCAGCGGGGTGTGCAGCGAGATGGGCTCGCGGCCGTACTTCTGGACCTCGATGACCTTCTCCGGGGTCATGTCGAGTTCCTTGGCCAGCTCCTCCGGGGTGGGCTCGCGGCCCAGGTCCTGGAGCATCTGGCGCTGCACGCGCGCGAGCTTGTTGATGACCTCGACCATGTGCACCGGGATACGGATGGTGCGGGCCTGGTCGGCCATGGCGCGGGTGATCGCCTGACGGATCCACCAGGTGGCGTAAGTGGAGAACTTGTAGCCCTTGGTGTAGTCGAACTTCTCGACCGCGCGGATCAGACCGAGGTTGCCCTCCTGGATGAGGTCCAGGAAGAGCATGCCGCGGCCGGTGTAGCGCTTGGCCAGGGAGACCACCAGACGGAGGTTGGCCTCCAGAAGGTGGTTCTTGGCGCGGCGGCCGTCCTCGGCGATGATCTCCAGCTCGCGCTTGAGCTTCGGGGCGAGCTTGTCGGCGTTCGCCAGCTTGTCCTCGGCGAACAGGCCCGCCTCGATGCGCTTGGCCAGCTCGACCTCCTGCTCGGCGTTGAGCAGGGGGACCTTGCCGATCTGCTTCAGGTAGTCCTTGACCGGGTCGGCGGTGGCACCGGCCGCGGCGACCTGCTGCGCGGGCGCGTCGTCCTCGTCCTCGTCGGACAGGACGAAACCGGCGCTCTCGGCGCCCTCGGGCTCGTCGGCGACCTTGGTGTCCTCGAGCACCTCTTCCTCGAGGAGCTCGGCGTCGTCCTTCTTGGCCGTGGTCTTCTTGGCGGCCGTCTTCTTCGCGACGGCCTTCTTGGCGACCGTCTTCTTGGCAGTCGCCTTCTTGGCGGCGGCCTTCTTGGCGGGTGCGGCTTCTTCGGCGGAATCGGCTACGGCCGGGGCGGCGGGCGCCGCGGGGGCGGCCGTGGTGGCGGTGGCCTTCCTGGTGGTCACCGTCTTCGCCGCGACCGTCTTGGTGGCGGTGCGCTTCACCGGGCTCTTCGCTGCGACGCTCTTGCGGGTGCGCTTGGGCTCTGCGGCACTGACCATCAGCGTCACACCCTCTTCCTCAAGAATCTGGTTGAGGCTGCGCAGTACGTTCTTCCACTGAGTGGCCGGAATCTGGTCAGCTTCGAAGGCCCGACGCACATCGTCGCCGGCGATCTGCCCCTCAGCCTTTCCCCGCTCAATGAGCGCCATGACAGAGACGGACTCGGCGATCTCCGGCGGGAGCGTACGGGATGTGCTGGCCGACACGAACAACCTCTCGGAACGTTGGAAAACGGCTTCCGGCACCGTCCACTGCGGACAGGAGCCGACCACCGGCCTGGGGATGGGCCGACGGCGCGGGCGGGGGCCGGGGAGATGCACAGCGCCTTGCTCGGCGTCCGTATTCCCTCCGCGGCTATCACCTCTTAGGTCATCGCGCTGTCTCCACAAGCGTTACGCCCAATCTGCGTGGCCCGAGTCACACCCCGTAAGCGGTCAAAAGCGGTCAGACACGCACAGAAGAGATCATCACTGGCTCTTGCCCCGGCCGTGCACCCATGGCCGGGGCGGAACGGCGCGCCACCGGACCCCGCCGGGCCCCGCCGGACTCCAGAAGGTCCGGCAGGGCCCGGCGACGACCGGTGCCCAGGACCGGCGCCGCCACGGGCACCACGAGGACGCCGCACACCGGCGACCGCACCGCATTCCTCGCGAGGTCAGTGCTCGCGAGGGGCGGGCACCACGCGCTCCACCTCGGGGTGGACCGTGAGCAGCTGGCGCATGGCCGTCTCCGCCGCCATGCCGTCGCCGGTGCCGAGGGCGTCGACGATCCGCGCGTGCTGCGCGAGGGATGCCTCGTTCGGCCGGTCGCAGCCGGTGACCGGGCCGCCGGAGACCTGAAGCGCCGCCGAGACGATTCCGGAGAGGTGCTCCAGCATGCGGTTGCCCGCGATCTGGATGAGCAGCGCGTGGAACTCGGTGTCGGCGCGCGAGTAGGTGAGGGCGTCACCCTGGGCCATGGCGTGGCTCATGATCTCCACCATGTCGCAGAGGCGCTGCTGCACCTCCTCGCGCCCATGGCCGGCGGCGAGGCGGGCGGCGAGCGGCTCGATCGTCCAGCGCAGCTCACTCAGTTCCCGGCGCTGGTCGTCGCGCTGCGGCCCGAAGGCCCGCCATTCGATGATGTCGGGATCGAGGAGATTCCAGTCACTGACGGGACGCACGCGCGTACCGACGTTCGGGCGGGCACTGACCAGGCCCTTGGCCTCCAGGACCCGGAGGGACTCGCGGACGACGGTCCGGGAGACCTCGAAGCGCTGGCCGATCTCCTCCGGCACCAGCGGGCGGTCCGCGCCCAGGTCTCCGGAGACGATCATCTGTCCCAACTGCTGAACGAGTTGGCCGTGCAGTCCGCGTCCGCGGCTGCCCGCCGCCCGCCGGCCGACGCGGCCCAGCTCGGGCTCACCGCCGTCCCAGGCAGGCGTACCGACGCGGTCGGCCACCGGGGCTTCGGCGTAGGGGTAGCGGTCGAGTTCGCCCGGGCCGGCCAGACCGGAGTCGGTGGAGCGGGCGGCGGTCATCATGGTGTGCGCAAGGGTACTCACGAGTCCTTTGTCGGCGTCGTCTTCAACTCCCTTGAGGTCTTTGGTGAAAAGCACACGAAAGGGTGATCGCTCACACCGTCGCAATTGACGCCTTATCGGAAAGAAATGGGCTTTCTCCGGGGAGTTGTGCGCAGAGCAGGACCAGAAGTGTGCGTGTGATTGTCATCGCCATCTGGTGCGCAGGACCGTCAGGAGATACGCGCAGAGCAGTCCCGTGAGCGACAACGCCAGTGCGCTGCCCACCGGTTGAGTCAGTACACGCGCGACGGCGAGCAGGTACCGCTCCCCTCCGAAGGGCCACTGCAACAGGAGGACCTCCCGCATCCGCAGGGGGAAGTCGGCCGCCATCCGCACGGCCGGACCCTGCAGTGCCTTGTGCACGACGGGGACGACGAGAACGGGTACGGCGAGGACGGCCGCCAGTCCGGCCGTCGTGGAGCGGAACACGCCCGCGGCCAGCACGCCGGCCCAGGCGCAGCCGACGACCAGGCCGAACCAACTCGCGGTCGCGGCCAGCCAGTCCGCGGGAACTTCCGTCATCGCCCGTCCGTAGACGATGTAGAGCACCTCGGCGTCACAGCCCACCGTGAGGAAGGCGATCAGCACGGCGGTGCCTCCGGAGACGAGCAGCTTGGCGGTGAGCAGTCCCAGTCGGCGGGGGACGGTGCCGCGGTCCGCGGCCAGGGCAGGGTGGCGGAACTCGTCCCCGAAGGCCAGCGCGCCGAGCAGCCCCGCCGCGAGCGCCGCCGGCGGCAGCGGCAGCTGGCGGGGCCATGCCGCGAACAGCCGCGCCTGTGGCGTGTGTCCGATGCGTGCCAGGAGTACGGCCGTGAGCGCGGACACGATCAGCACGGCACCGCAGGTGAGGAAGCCGGTGCCGACACCGGCGGCGCGCCGGAGTTCGTAGCGGAGCGGTCGCAGAGGGCTGGGAGCGGGGCGGACGCAGATGGGGGGCGGAAGAGGGGAGGAGGAAGCGGCGACGGTGCGGGCACCGTCGTGACGGGTGGCGTGGCCGGTCCGCGGCTGCCGGACGCCAGGGTTCCTGGCACCGGGGAGCAGGGCGCGGGCGGCGGCGATCGTCGCTGCGGGGGCTCCTGTACGTCCCGTCCGCGACTCGGTGTGCGACGCCGACCCGCCGGGGCCGGCCCCACGGGCGGGAGGCGAGTCGGCGGACCGGCCGACGACCTCGCCCGCCGCCGCGTCGGCCGTGCTCCCACCCGGGGCTGTCATGTCGGCCGTGCTCCTGCCGGCGGCCGTCATGTCGGCCCTGCTCTTCCCCGCAGCGGCCCTGTCAGCCGTGCTCATCCCGGTGGCCGTCCTGTCGGCCCTGCCCTGCCCGGCGGCCGTCATGCCGGCCCTGCTCTCCCCCGCGGCTGTCATGTCGGTCCTGCTCGCCCCCGCGGCCGTCATGTCGGTCCTGCTCTGCCCGGCGGCCGTCATGAGGTCGTGCGTTGTGTCGTCGGTTGAGGAGGCCGCCGTGGAAGGCAGCGCAGCACCGGCCGCGGGATCGGAGGCGACCGCCGTGCGGTGCGGGCCGGCCTGCGGCTCGGAGGAGTGGACATGCTCGGTCCGCGCGCACTCTCCGGCCGGCACCCGTTCCGGCGCCGGGGTGCCGGACGCCGGGCGTCCTTCGTCGTGGTGCGGGTGCGGGCTGTTTCCAGCCCTTACGGCCGCCGGCTCCGACGGGTCGGCCGGGGCGCGCTCCGGCTCCCCCCGCCGGGCGTCGGGGGCGGCCGGACGCTCCTGTGCCGCTCTGTGCTCCGGTCGCGCCTGCCGGTCGGCCCGCGGTGCGCCCTGCTCGGACTGCCAGGGCTCGGAGGCTGATGCCCCGCCGTCGCCGTCGGCTCCGGCGCCCGGACCCATGTCTCCTACCTCGTCGGCGAGTTGGTGGACGAGGATTCCGTGCCGGTAGGCGATCTCGCCGACGTCGGCGGTCGTGCTGCCGTACACCGAGAGGCGGTTGCCGCCCTCACGCACGACTTCGACGGAGCGGCGGGCGGTGCGGGCGTCCTTGGTCAGCAGAGCCGCGAGACGTGTGGCGTGCGGGCTGCGGACGGCCACGCGCGGGCGCAGCCGGGTGCGGGCGAACGCCCTGGCCTCCTGGTCGGCGACGAGCCTGCCGCCGTCGATCGTGACGACCCGGTCGGCGGTGCGTGCGGCCTCCTTGGGGTCGGCCGTGGTGAACAGCACCGTGCCGCCCTGGTTCGCATGGGCCCGCAACATGCCGTGCAGCCACTGGGCCTCGCGGGCGGAGACGCCGTCCGCGGGTTCGTCCAGAACGAGCGTGTGCGGGTCGGGCAGCAGGGCGCAGGCGAGGCCGAGTCTGCGGTCCATGCCGCGCGACAGCGTGCCGAGGCGTTCCTCGCGGAGGCTGACGAGACCGACCACTTCGAGGACTTCGTCGGCTCGCCGCGCGGGAACTCCCGAAGCAGCGCACAGCATCCGCAGGTGGCCGCGGACCGAACGGGCCGGATGGCCCGGCACGTCACCGAGGAGCACGCCGACTTCCCGCGACGGATGCGGGATCCGGTGCAGGGGCCGGTCCCTGAAGTAAGTGATGCCGCGCCCGTGTTGGAGCTCAAGCATCAGTCTGAGCGTTGTCGTCTTGCCCGCGCCGGCGCCTCCGAGGAGCGCGGTGACATGCCCGGCACGCGCTTCGAAGGAGATGTCGTCGACGGCGGGCGGATGCGCCTTGCGGGGATTGCTGGTCAGTCCGAAGGCCTGGATCACCTGCAGCAAGATAGCGCGACATATCCGTTTTTTCCGGTATAAGGCGGCTTGCGGGACGATGCCGCGTGGCCCGAACCCGTTCTTGTCCGCCGTTCGAGGGAACGGGCCGTCCCCACGGGCCCCCGTCCAGCCGTAGCCCTACTGGGTGTACTGCCCGCCGCCGAACGGTGTGGTCCCGCCGTCCGTCACACCTCGGGACGCAGCATCGGCGGGTTGAGCAACGTGGCTCCACCGGCTCGGAAGAGCTGGGCCGGCCGGCCGCCCTGGCGCGTGGTCGTCCCTCCCGTCGGAACGAGGAATCCGGGGGTCCCGGTGACCTTGCGGTGGAAATTGCGCGGGTCGAGCGCTACGCCCCACACCGCTTCGTACACCCGGCGCAGCTCCCCGACGGTGAACTCGGGCGGGCAGAAAGCCGTGGCCAGCGACGAGTACTCGATCTTGGAGCGGGCGCGCTCCACTCCGTCGGAGAGGATCTGGGCGTGGTCGAAGGCGAGCGGTGCCACGGGTTCGCCGTCGCGGCCGTAACCGCCTTGCTGGAGCAGTTCCTCGACGGGGGCCCAGCGTGCGTTGCTGGCGTCGCCGCCCGCGCGGGGCGCGGGCAGGTCGGGGGCGAGCGCGAGATGCGCGACGCTGACCACGCGCATGCGCGGGTCCCGCTTGGGGTCGCCGTAGGTGGCGAGCTGCTCCAGGTGGGCTCCGTTGTCCTGGGCCGGGACCGAGGGGTCGTGGGCGCACAGCCCGGTCTCCTCCGCCAGCTCGCGTGCCGCCGCCTGGGACAGGTCCTCGTCGGCCCTGACGAAGCCGCCGGGCAGCGCCCAGCGCCCCTGGAAGGGAGGCTCGCCCCTGCGTACCGCGAGCGCGCACAGGGCATGGCGGCGCACGGTCAGCACGACCAGATCCACGGTGACGGCGAAGGGCGGAAAGGCTGACGGGTCGTAGGGCATGCCGCGATCATAGTCGTCTGCCTGACGATAAACACGTCCCTGGTCGGCCGCATCGGTGGCTGTTCCGCTTCGTACGGCGACGGGGTGCGGATCCCGCCGCCGTTCCGTCGCCCCGGTGGCTTCGTGCGAGGTCATCGCCCTCGTCCGGGCGTCACGCGCCCAGTTGCAGACCGTCCGCGGCCTCCTCCACCAGAGCGAGTCCCAGTCGGCTGATGCGCACACCGAAGGAGGCGCCCGCGACGCACAGACCGTTGAGGCCGAGTTCGCCGAGCGGGGCGCTCCGCACGGGACGCAGGGTGACCGTGCGGGCCGGAACGTCGGGGCGGATCCCGGCGAGGGCCGTCAGCAGCAGGATCACAGAGGCCGCCGCGGTGGCCACCGGGCGGCAGGCCGCGGGGTGCGGAACCGGTGCGGAACCGGCGGTGCGCTGTTCACCCGCGAACATCTCCGGCAATCGGTGTCCGAAGTGCTCCGCCGCGTCCAGCAAGCCTTTCAGCAGGCCGGTGGCCTCCTTCTCGTAGTCGGCCGCCGCCAGTCCGGCGACCGCCAGTGCGGTTTCCTGGACCCGCACCGCTCCGGCCCGGTGGCCGAACGGATTGTGTCCCGCCTCCTTGGTACCGAGCCCCCGTAGTCCCCAGCCCGTGTCCATGGCGGGGGCGCCGAGCAGCCGGGCCAGGTGCTGGGTGTGCACCTTGTCGAGCAGGCCCGGGGCGAGCCGGCCGGCTCCGAGCAGGCCCGTGTCGAGGAGGTGGACGGCGCCGGCGGTCAGGTGGGGAACGGGTCTGCCGTCCGGTTCCAGGGCCGCGGCCGGGCGGCCGCCGCTGCGGTCCTCGACCCAGAAGCCGGTCTGGAAGACCGTCCGCAGGGTCTGAGCCCACTGGCGCAACTCCGTGGCGCCCGGTCTGCCATAGGCGTCGAGGAGATCGGCACCGAGCAGGGCGGCGCGGTGCGCGTACGCCTGGGTCTCGCAGCGCGCTGGGCCTCCCTGGGGTGAGTCGGACAGATAGGGGCCGTCGCCGACGGTGGTCCGCAGCCAGGTCAGGCAGCGTTCGGCCGTGGGCAGCAGTTCTTCCGTCTCCTGGTCGGGCAACCCCCACCGGCGGGCCTCGGCGAGCAGGACGGGGAAGAGCAGTGTCGCCTCCGTTCCCGTGCAGCTCGGGGGGAGGTGGGGGCCGGCGTCGCGCCGTGGGCCGGGGATGAGGCCGGCCCGGGGGCCGGGGCCCGGGAGCTGGGTACGGGCCAGAGCGCGCAGGGTGCCCGCGGCGAGGCGGGTGCCCAGGGGCAGCGTCATGCGGGCGGCGGCCAGGGCCTCGGCGGGGGCCATGCCACAGCGCCAGGGCGCGCCCGCCGCGAGGTAGAGGTCGGTGGGGTGTGCGGGATCCCGCAGGAGCAGTGCCTGGAGGTCGGCGACGGCCGAGCGCAGCAGTGGGGCCGCCCGGGAGTCGTCGCCCTCCGCCTGCGCGGGGGCGAAGGGGCTGGTGGCGGCGTGCCCGGCGGCCCGTAAGGGGCCCGCCCCCGCAGGCCGCACCCGGAGTTCCACGGTTGCCGCCCCGCCCGGCGGCAGTTCCAGCTGCCAGCGCAGCAGTCCGGCGGAGGCCAGGGAGTCGGACGGCGGCGGTTGGGCGAGCACGCACGCGGTGGCGTCGGCGGTGGCCCAGCGCAGACCCGAGGCGTGGACAGTGGCCGGTAGTTCCGGACCTGCCGCACCTGCGGCGATGGCGGCGAGTTCCGCCAGGTCGGTGCCGAGCGCGACCTCGAGAGGCAGGCACAGCGCACGCATCCCGGTATTGCGGAGCGTGAGCCGCTCGGTCCCGTCGGCATGGCGCGTTCGTTCGATGAGGACATCGGGGTCGGGGCCGGCGGCCGGCGAAACCCGCAGCGTACCCACGAAACGGGCGCTTGAGGCCCCGGTCATCCTGCCCTGCACCGGCAGAGGTTCGCGTCCCGCCACACGGACCTGGCACCGGGAGAGCAGTCGTCTGCCACCTCGGTAGAAGCCGTCCAGCCCCCGACCGGACAGCTGACCCCGCTCGTCGGAGATGGCAAGACCCGGCAGGGCGACGCAGATCAGCGCCGTGTGCGTCGGCGGCAACCCGGTCGCCGAGCGCCCACCCGGGGGCGTGCGCGGTGGGGCCGCAGCCGGCTCCCGGGAGCGGAGGGAGACGGCGGGCGGACCGACGCTGTCCGCGGAGAGGTGAGCGGAAAGGTGCGGAGCCGGACTCGCGGACGGCCGGCCACTGGAGGCGCGGGGCTGAAGGGGCGGATCCGCGGACGGCTGGCCGCCGTCAGCGGCTGTGGATCGAGGAGGTGAAAGGGCGGACGGCCGACCACTGACGGTGCGGGAGTGACGGGGCGGATCCGCGGACGGCTGACCCTGAGGGTGCGGATCCGCGGACGGCCGATCGCCGTCAGCGGCTGCGCGCTGGGCGGGTGGGATCGCGAACGGTACAGGTGGGCGGTCGGAGGCATCGGGTGGGCGGCCGGAGGCGCCGGATGGACGGCCCAAGGCATCGGACGAGCGGCCCGAGGCGCCGGATGGACGGCCGGTGGCGCCGGGTGGGCGGCCGGTGGCGCCGGGTGGGCGGGGGCCGGCGCCGTCCGTCTCGAACGGCTCGTGCGGGCCCCGGGGTGGCGGGGCGCCGGCGGCTGGCGGAGTCGGCTGCTCGTGCATGGCGTGGCTCTTCTTCGGTGCTCGGTGCGGCTGGCTCGTACGCGCTGCGCGGCCGGTGGGTCGTCCCTGGAGCAGGGAAAGTGTGGCGGCGGGACCCGTCCAGGCGTTCCGCCACTCAGGTGAACGGAAGGAAACTCGTCCGGGTCACGGCTCGCGCCGGGGAAGCCGGCTGCCGGGCGGCGTGACCGGCCGGGGAAGGTGCGCGGGCCCGTGGCCGTGTCCGTGAAGGTTCCGGGCGGGGGCGGCCCCGGTGGTGTTCATCCGTCCCTCTCGGACTGCGAGCGTGCGCTGTCCGACGGGGCGCCGCCGGTCGTGGCGTCACGGTGGTCCACCGCTCGTGTGCGCGCGTCGACCGGGCCAGGGGTGCCGCGGCGGGCGGTCTCCGTGGCGGACGACGAGCGGGGACGGGAGTCGGCC
>NZ_WWJT01000046.1 GCF_009865385.1 Streptomyces sp. SID486
GAGCGTCGGGCCCTCCAGGCCCAGGGTGTAGGCGACCCGGCCGGAGGCCACGCTGCCGAGGCTGCCGTTGCCGAGGTAGTCGCGCACGGAGTCGGGGACGCGGTGCAGCCGGCTGCCGTAGTCGTGGTACATGACCCCGGCGAAGACACCGGTGCGGGTGCCGCGTACGGCGTGCGGGTCGATGCCGGCCCGCTCCAGCGCCTCCCAGGACGTCTCCAGCAGCAGCCGCTGCTGCGGGTCCAT
>NZ_WWJT01000449.1 GCF_009865385.1 Streptomyces sp. SID486
CCCGCCCACACCCCGCCGCCCCGGGACCCCGCGCACGCGGACCCCGTAGCGACGACCGCCCAGGTCCCCGCTCACCCGGAGCCGGTGTTCGCCGACACCGGACTGCTGTCGCCCGTGCGGGCCGGCTGCCCCGCCGAAGCCGCCACGAGCGACGGTGCCTGCCTGCAGGCCCTGCTCGACGCCGAGGCGGCTCTCGCCCGCGCCCAGGCCGGCCTCGGCACCGTGCCCG
>NZ_WWJT01000450.1 GCF_009865385.1 Streptomyces sp. SID486
CAGCCGAGCGGCCGGGAGCGCCCCGGATCAGCCGAGCGCGCGCGGGCGCAGCAGGCGTGCGAGGGCGTGCCGGAGCCGCCCGTGCGCCGGGCGTCCGGCGAGCACCGCGCGGAAGCGGCGGTGCTCGCGCAGCTCACGGATCACGGCGACGTCATGGCGGCCCGGCGCGGGCGGCGCGGGCTCACCGTGCTGACGGGCGCGATGGCTGTCGAGGAGGTACTGCTGGGTGATGCTCATGACGGATGGCCTTCTCGGGACGTTGGGTCGATCGCCGACCGAACACCGGCTGATCACTGGTCGATCACTGGTTGATCGCCGACTGATCGTTTGCTGATCGCCGGCTGATCGCTGACTGTCACCGTTCGCTCGGTGACTGATCGGGCTCCGCGGCTGCCCCGGTGCCCCAGACTGCTCCGCTCCGCCGGGGAAGTCGCGCCGATTGACGCCGCACGTCAATCGAGGTCCTGGCTGTCGGTGGCGGCGGGCACCATGGGGGCATGAGCGTGCGCATCGACATCACGGGGCTGCGGCCGGAGAGGATCTCCGTCGTCACCTCGCCCCTGGCCGAACTGGGCATGGCGCTGCACGCGCTGTCGGAGCCCGGTCATCATCCCGGGCTGCAGGGCTGGGTGACCGGCGTGACCTCACGGCTGGACTCCCACCTGGCCGACCGGATGTGCGAGGCGGACTTCCTCTGGCGCTCGACCTTCTCGGACCTGTTCCTGCCGTTCGCGGGCGTCGCGGGCCGCGACACGCTGCCCGGTGCCACCCTCGCCGAGGATCTGGACCTGCTGGACAAACTGACGGACGAACAGTTCGTGGACGCCGCCATGGAGTTCACCTGCGCACTGCCCTACTGCTCGCGCGGCCCCTCCGCGCTCCACGACCCCGAGGTGCGCCGCCGAGCGCTGGAGCTGGCCGCCTCCCGCGGCCCCCGGCAGGTGCGGTTCGCCGAGCGGCTGCTGGCCGACCCGCCGAGGATCCGGGACTGGCTGCGGCAGTTCGTGCGGGACTGCGAGGAGGCGTTCTTCGCGGACACCTGGTCCAGGCTGCGGCACCAGCTCGCCGCGGACGCCCGCCACAAGACGGACCTCCTGCTACGCCGGGGGCTGGCCGAGGCGCTGGAGGCGGTGTCGCCCACCGTGACGCTCGACCGGGAGGCGGCCACGATCACGGTCGACAAGCTGGGCAGCGGCCGTTCGGCCACGGCGGACGGCGGCCTGCTGCTCGTGCCGACGAGCCTGGGCTGGCCGCACCTGAGCGTCCTGCACCGGTACGGCTGGCAGCCGGTGCTGCACTACCCCGTCGGCTCCCCCGAACTGGCCGCCCCGCCCTCGGTGGAACAGCTCGCGCTGCGGATGACCGCCCTGTCCCACCCCGTGCGCATGCGGCTCTGCCGCCATCTGGCGCGCAGCGCCTACACCACCGGCGAACTGGCCCGGATCCACGGGATGACCGCCCCCGAGATATCCCGGCACCTGGGCCACCTGAAGAAGGCGGGCCTGGTCACCACCCGCCGCCGCGGCCGGTACGTGCTGCACCAGCTGGACGTCACCGTCGTCGCCCGGCTGGGCAGCGACTTCCTGGAGGGGATCCTCCGATAGCGGGGAGCGGACGGCGACAGGCGGTGGCGGCTCCCGCCGCGGTCAGCCGTGGCCGCCCGCGCGCACCAGCCCCGTCTCGTACGCCAGCACCACCACCTGCACCCGGTCCCGCAGGCCGAGCTTGGTCAGGATGCGGCCCACATGGGTCTTCACGGTCGCCTCGCTGAGCACCAGCCGGGCCGCGATCTCGCCGTTGGACAGACCCTGCGCGACCAGGACCATGACCTCGCGTTCCCGCTCGGTGAGCCGTTCCAGCTCCTTGTGCCGGGGCTCCGCGCCGGCGGAGGGCAGCATCGGCGCGAAGCGGTCCAGCAGGCGCCGGGTGGTGGAGGGCGCCACCACCGCGTCACCGCTGTGCACGGCACGGATCGCGGCCAGCAGGTCACCGGGCGGCACGTCCTTGAGCATGAACCCGGAGGCGCCCGCCTTCAGCCCGGAGAAGGCGTACTCGTCCAGGTCGAACGTGGTGAGGATGAGCACCTTCGGCGCGTCCGGCTCCGCGCAGATCCGACGGGTGGTCTCCACGCCGTCCAGCTTGGGCATGCGGACGTCCATCAGGATGACGTCGACGGCGGTGGTCCGCAGCGCCTGGAGGGCCTCGACGCCGTCGCCCGCCTCCGCGACGACCTCCATGTCCGGCTGGGCGGCGAGCACCATCCCGAATCCGGTGCGCAGCAGCACCTGGTCGTCGACGAGCATCACGCGGATCGTCATCGGGTCCTCTTCCATGTCTTCGGTTGCCGTCCCTGTGCCGTACGCCGTCTCCGGTCGCCTGGCCAGGGGTGGTGCGGGGTGGTACGCCCGGGTGGTGCGGGGTGGTACGCCCGGGTGGTGCGGGGTGGTACGCCCGGGTGAGCACGGGGGAACACGCCAGGGGTGGTGCGGGGATCGACGGGCGCGTGCGGCCCGGTCAGTGCGCCGCTTTGAGCGGGAGCAGAACGCTGATGCGGAATCCTCCGCCCGGACGCGGGCCGGCGTCCAGGGTGCCACCTACCATGCCGACCCGCTCGCGCATGCCGATCAGGCCGTGCCCCTGCCCGTCGACACCGCCCTCCTCGTACAGCTCGTGCGGGGCCCCCTTGCCGTCGTCCTCGACCAGCAGGCCGAGACCGTCGTCGAAGTAGACCAGCCGTACGCTCGCGCCCGCGTTGGGACCGCCGTGCTTGCGGGTGTTGGTGAGCGCCTCCTGCACGATCCGGTACGCCGTCAGCTCCACTCCGCTGGGCAGCGGACGCGGAGTGCCCTCCACCTTGAAGTCGACGGGGAGGCCGGAGGTACGGCACTGCTCGACGAGGTCGTCGATCTGGTCGACGTCGGGCTGCGGGACGTACTCGCCGCTCTCCTGGTGCTCACCGGTGCGCAGCACCCCCAGCAGCCGGCGCATCTCGGCCAGGGCCTGGCGGCCGGTGGAGGAGATCGTCTCCAGGGCCGCCTTCGCCTGGTCGGGGGCGGCGTCCATGACGTAGGCGGCGCCGTCGGCCTGCACGACCATCACCGACACGTTGTGCGCCACGACGTCGTGCAGCTCACGCGCGATCCGGGCGCGCTCGGCGGCCACCGCGACCTTCGACTGCGCCTCGCGCTCCTTCTCCAGGCGGGCCGCACGCTCCTCCAGCTGGGCGAAGTAGGCGCGCCGGGTGCGGATGGAGTCGCCGAGCACCCAGGCGAGGGCGAACGGCACCGTCTGGAAGACCGCTATGGCGACCTGCCCGGCGAACGTGCTGTGCTCGCTCGGCCAGCGGATCTGCGCCACGGACGCCGCGCAGAGGCTGACCCCGAGCGCGAGGCGGGAGGCCCAGCGCGCGCCTATCGCCGAGACCGTGTAGGTGATCACCAGCATGGCGAAGTCGGCGGTGGTCGTCTCCACGTCCAGGACGAGCTGGACCAGCCCGGTCCCGAGGGCGAGCAGCAGCATCGGCTCGGGGAGACGGCGGCGCAGCGCCACCACGACGCACAGGGCGACGGAGACGGCCATCCCCTCGACGACGGACCCGTGGTGGTCCCGCGTCCCGTCGAGCGTGACCACGCTCAGCCCGGACATCCCGAGGAGGACGACGGCCCAGAAGGCGTCGACCCACGTCGGGTGACGGCGGAGGAAGTCATAGAGGCGCTGCACGTAACCCAGAGTAGGGAAACCGGATAGGTGCAGGGGTCAACCGGAGGGCCGATCCGCGCCGGGCGCGCGTACTCCGCAAGGTGGAGGCCGTGATCATCTGTGCGCCTAGTCTGTTCCGGTGACGGATGAGACGACAGTGGGCGGCCCCCGGGAGAATTCCGGCCCGCGCGGCTGGGGCGCGGCGGCCGGGGAGGCGCTGTACGGGCCCGGCGGCTTCTACCGGCGCCCGGAGGGCCCCGCCGGTCACTTCCGCACCTCCGTGCACGCCTCTCCGCTGTTCGCACGCGCCGTGGCCCGGCTGCTGTGCCGGGTCGACGCGGCGCTCGGACGGCCCGCGGTGCTGGACTTCGTCGACATGGGGGCCGGGCGGGGCGAGCTGGTCTCCGGGGTGCTCGCCGCCCTGCCGGCCGACGTGGCCGCACGCGCGCGCGGGCACGCCGTCGAGATCGCCGACCGCCCGGCGGGACTGGACGAGCGGATCACCTGGCGGAGCGAACTCCCGGACGCGGTCACCGGGCTGCTGTTCGCCAACGAGTGGCTGGACAACGTCCCCGTGGACGTCGTGGAGGTGGATTCCGCGGGCGTACCCCGGCTGGTGCTCGTCGCGCGGGACGGCTCCGAGCGGCTCGGGGAGCCGGTGGCCGGCGCGCAGGCCGACTGGCTCGCGCGCTGGTGGCCGCTGCCGGCCGAGGAGGGGCTGCGGGCGGAGATCGGCCTGCCCCGGGACCTCGCCTGGGCATCAGCCGTGGACCGGGTGGTACGGGGGCTCGCGGTGGCCGTGGACTACGCGCACACCCTGGACACGCGCCCTCCGTTCGGGACGCTCACCGGCTTCCGGGAGGGGCGCGAGACGCCACCCGTACCGGACGGCTCGTGCGACATCACGGCGCACGTGGCGCTGGACGCGTGCGCGGCGGGACCGGAAGCGCGCACCCCTTCGGACACCACACGCACGCCCCCCGCTCCGGCACACAGCCCCTTGGGCCCGGAAGCCACGCCCGCCACTCCGGCGTACGTGCCGTCCCGCGCGCCGTCGGGCACGGCGCGCGGGACGGACGGGACAGCGCGTGAGCTTTCCGGGGCACGCCTGCTGACGCAACGCGCGGCACTGCACGCCTTGGGCGTCACCGGCGCACGCCCCCCGCTGGCGCTGGCCTCCACGGACCCCTCCGCCTACGTACGCGCCCTCACGAGCGCCGGGGAGGCCGCCGAACTCACCGCACCGGGCGGCCTCGGCGACTTCGGCTGGCTGCTCCAGCCGGTCGGCATCCCGGACCCGCTGGAACCTCAGCCACAGCCGTAGTCGTAGCCGGGGCCGGGTCCCCGGAGCCGCCTCGCGAAAGAGCCACGCCCCGCCGCCCGACCCACCGACCCGGCCGCCCGGCCCGCCGACCCGACCTGCCGGCCCTGGTGCCGCTGCCGGCGGGGCGGTCCGCCGGCTCGGGCGACGGCTACTTGTCGATGTCGCCGACCACGAAGAACAGCGAACCCAGGATCGCCACCATGTCCGCCACCAGCGTCCCCGGCAGCAGCTCGGTCAGCGCCTGGATGTTGTTGTACGAGGCCGAGCGCAGCTTCAGCCGGTACGGGGTCTTCTCGCCCTTGCTGACCAGGTAGTAGCCGTTGATGCCGAGGGGGTTCTCGGTCCACGCGTACGTGTGGCCCTCGGGTGCCTTCAGCACCTTGGGCAGCCGCTGGTTGACCGGACCGGGCGGCAGCTGTGCCAGCCGGTCGAGGCAGGCGTCGGCGAGGTCCAGGGCGTTGTGCGTCTGCTCCAGCAGGACCTCGAAGCGGGCGAGGCAGTCGCCCTCGTCCCGGGTCACGACCTTCAGGACGTCCTGGAGGTCGCCGTAGGCCAGGTACGGCTCGTCGCGGCGCAGGTCGAAGCCGACTCCGGAGGCACGCGCGACGGGCCCGCTCACGCCATAGGCGTGCACCGCCTCCGGGGTGAGTCTTCCGACCCCACGGGTGCGCCCCCGGAAGATCTCGTTGCCGAGCACCAGGTCGTCGAAGACGTCCATGCGCGAGCGCACGGCGGCGACGGCCTCACGCGCGCGTGCCGCCCAGCCGGCCGGCAGGTCCTCCTTGAGGCCGCCGACGCGGTTGAACATGTAGTGCATGCGGCCGCCGGAGACCTCCTCCATCACGTTCTGGAGTACCTCGCGCTCCCGGAACGCGTAGAACACCGGCGTGATCCCGCCCAGTTCCAGCGGGTACGAGCCGAGGAACATCAGGTGGTTCAGCACCCGGTTCAGCTCGGCCAGCAGCGTGCGCGTCCACACCGCCCGCTCGGGGACCTCCATGCCGAGCATCCGCTCCACGGCGAGGACCACACCGAGCTCGTTGGAGAACGCGGACAGCCAGTCGTGCCGGTTGGCGAGCACGATGATCTGCCGGTAGTCGCGTGCCTCGAAGAGCTTCTCGGCCCCCCGGTGCATGTATCCGATCACCGGCTCCGCGCGCAGGATGCGCTCGCCGTCCAGCACCAGCCGGAGCCGCAGGACACCGTGCGTGGACGGGTGCTGGGGTCCGATGTTGAGCACCATGTCGGTGCTCTCCGCCGCGCCGCCGATACCGACCGTGGTCTCCGTCGTGGGAGTCATGGAGCCAGTTTCCCCTACGTACGCTGGCCTCATGGAGACGGGGAGCCCGGAAGAGACCGGAGCAGCGACGGACCAGCCGGTGTGGCGGGGTGTGCAGCCCGGCCTGCTGCGCGTGCGCCGGCTGCTGCTGGTGGTGTGGACGGGGGTGCTCACGGTGGCCGCGGGGCTGCTGCCGGGGCTTCTTGCGGGGCCTGCCTGGGCGGCCTGCGCGCTGCTGCCGCCGGTGTTCGCGGCCTGGTGCTGGCGGCTGCTGGGACGCAACTGGCGGTCCTGGCGGTACGCGGAGCGCGCCGACGACCTGCTGATCAGCCGTGGTCTCCTGTGGCGCGAGGAGACGGTGGTGCCCTACGGGCGCATGCAGCTGGTGGAGGTGACCTCCGGGCCCGTCGAGCGGCGGTTCGGGCTGGCCACCGTACAACTGCACACGGCCGCCGCGGCGACCGACGCGACCATCCCCGGCCTGGACCCGGCTGAGGCGGAACGACTGCGCGACCGGCTCACCGAGCTGGGCGAGGCACGATCGGCGGGCCTGTGACACCCCCGGACGACGCGCCCCGCACGACCGGCACGGGCGACCCGACGGGCACGAGCGACCCGACCGGCGCAGGCGCCATGGCGGGCTCGGGTGACACGGCGGGCACAGGCACCACGGCGGGCTCGGGTGACACGGCGGGCACAGGCACCACGGCAGACTCGGGTGACTCGGGTGACTCGGCAGGCACGTCTGACGACACCGGCACGGCGGACGCCACCGGCACGGCGGACGACACCGGTGACATACCGGAGCGCGCCCCCGTCACCGAGCGCCGGCTGCACCCCGTCACGCCCTTCCGCCGGGCGTGGGCGCCCCTCGCCGTACTGGCCGGCTGGGCCGTGCACGACCCGGGCGGCGCCCAGGAACAGCTCGCGCGGCTGACCCACACCGTGCTCCTGCTGGGCCTCGCGGTACTGGTGCCGGCGGCCGGCCTCTACGGCTTCCTGTCGTGGTGGTTCACGCACTACGCGGTCACCGACACCGAACTGCGCATACGCACCGGCCTGCTGTTCCGGCGCACCGCGCACATCCGGCTGGAGCGCGTGCAGGCCGTGGACGTCTCCCGTCCGCTCCTCGCGCGCGTGGCGGGTGTCGCCAAGCTGCGGATCGACGTCGTCGGCGCCGAGGACAAGGACGAGCTGGCGTTCCTGAGCGAGCGGGAGGCGCGTGCCCTGCGCGCGGAACTGCTCGCCCGCGCGGCGGGCTTCGCGCCCGAGACGGCCGGGGAAGTCGGCGAGGCACCGGCGCGGGCGCTCCTGCGCGTGCCCCCGCGCGAGCTGGCACGCTCCCTGCTGCTGACGGGCGCCACCTGGGGCTCGCTGTGCGCCGCGCTGATCCTGCCCACCGTGCTCTGGCTCACCACCCAGAACGTGTGGACGGTCCTCGCCAGCGCCCTTCCCCTCCTCGGCGCGGCCGGCGCGAGCAGTGTCGGCCGGTTCGTCACCGAGTTCGACTGGACGGTGAGCGAGTCACCGGACGGGCTGCACATCGACCACGGGCTGCTCGACCGGACCCACGAGACGGTGCCGCCGGGCCGGGTCCAGACCGTGCGGATCGTGGAGCCGCTGCTGTGGCGGCTGCCCGGCTGGGTGCGGGTGGAACTGGACGTGGCCGGGTCCGCCAACTCGGTGCTGATCCCGGTCGCCCCGCGCGCGGTGGCCGAGTCGGTCGTCGCGCGCGTGCTGCCCGGCGTGACGGTGCCGGCGGAACTGTCGCGGACGCCGCGCCGGGCCCGGTGGTGCGTACCGGTGTGGTGGCGCGGGCACCGGCTGGCGGTCACCGGGACGGTGTTCGCCGCCCGCAGCGGCCTGCTGTGCCGTCGGCTCTCGCTGGTCCCGCACGCCAAGGTGCAGAGCGTACGGCTCACCCAGGGCCCCTGGGAGCGCCGCTGGGGCCTCGCCGACGTCCACGTGGACACCGGGGCAGGCAAGAGCGTGACGGCCCGGCTGCGGGACGCGGAGGAGGCCGCGCGGCTGCTCGGCGAACAGGCGGAGAGGTCTCGTACGGGCCGCAGGGACGCCCTCCCGGACCGCTGGATGACGGCCGGCTGACGCGCCGCCCCGCCCTCCACGCCCTCCACCCGCGATCGCCACCTGCCCCGGACACCGCCCGGCCCCCGGCCTCCACCCGCCCCGGACACCGCCGCGCCCCCGGCCTCCGCCTGCCCCGGACGCCGCTCACGCCCGGCCCACGCGTCGGGCCCGGCTCCCCTGGCGGGAAGACCGGGCCCGGTGTGCCGGTGGGTGCGGCCGGCTCCGTTCAGGAAACGTGTGCCGGTGGGTGCGGCCGGCTTCAGGAAACGTGTGCCGGTGGGTGCGGCCGGCTTCAGGAAACCGCGCTGCGCAGCCCCTGTATGTCGATCTGCTCGGTCTCGTCGTGCGCCGTCAGGTCGATGACCTGACCGACCCCACGGGACCGCTCGTCGGCCTGCTTGAACCCGGCCTCCGACTCGGCCTTGTGCACGGCGAGGGCCTCGGGCCCGACCACGTCGGCGAGGTCCTCGTTCTGCACGGAGTCCAGCGCGGCGTTCGACGCGCCCTTCTGGGTGCCGAAGAAGTCGAAACCGCCCTGTACCGCCGGTCGGCGCGCCGGCCCGGACGGTACGACGGCCACCGCGGTCGGCACCGTGAAGTGCCCGGCGGGCGGCCGGCCCACGGCAGGGGCGAGTTCGGCCGCCGGCGGGACACCGGCGCCGTCCCGGACACCGCCCACGGCGCCCTCCCCCGTGGTGGCGGCCCCGGCCTCGGAAACGGCGCCCTCGGGCACCTCCGGCCCGGCCGCCCCATGCGCCGTGGCGCCCTCGCCCGTCGGCTGTCCCCCGGCCGCACCGGCTGCCTCGGACCGCCCCACGGACTCCGGCGCGCCACCGGACCCAGGGACGGGCTCGGCGCCGCCGAACGACTCGGACCCGCCCGCGGACCCGGCAGAGCGCTCGGCCCCTGACCCGGCCGAGGACTCGGACCCTGACCCGGCCGAGGACTCGGACCCGGCCCCGCTTCCGAACTCGGCCTCGGCCTCGGCTCGGCTCCCGGCCTCGGTCTCGGTCTCGGCCCCGGCCTCAAGCGGCGCCTCCCGGTCGAACCCGGCCAGAGCCTTCAGAGCCTTCCGGTACAGCGGGCCTCCCGCGGCGGAGAACACCGCCGGCACGGCCGGCCCGTCCTCGGACGCGCCGCAAGCCTCGGCCGTCCCGGAACCCTCGCCCGTCCCGGAACCCTCGGCCGTGCCGGAACCCTCGCCCGTCCCGGAACCCTCGGCCGTGCCGGAGTCCTCGGTGGGCCCGGAACCCTCAGCGGGCCCGGAGGTCTCGGACGGCCCTGTGGTGGCGCCGGCCGTCGCGGACCCGGCGCCGCGCGCGGGCGGCAGGGCGGGCCGGCGCGCGGACGTGGGGCCCGGCTCGGACGGGACCGCTTCGATCTCCAGCAGCCGTCGTCCCTCCAGGGCGCTGGCGCGCTCGGTCTCCGCGGTGGCGTAGCGGCGCAGCAGCGCGGCGTGCTCGTTGCGCAGGCCGGCCAGTTCGGCCCGCTTGGCGCGCAGCCGCTGTTCCAGCTTCGCGCGCAGTTCGCGGGACTCCTCCAGATCGGTCTCCAGTTCGGCGACCCGTTCCTCGTGCCGCCACTCGTCACCCGCACGCGCGCGGGTGAGTTCGGCGACCTGCCGGCCCGCCTGGGTGTCCCAGCGGCGCATCACGACGGCGCCGGCGACCGCGGTCGCCGCGGCGACGGCGGCCAGCACCCGCAACACCGTGGCCTCGGAGAACGCCCAGGGGCCCAGCGCACAGACGACGGAGACGCCGGCGATCGCCGAGGGAGGCAACAGCCGGTGCAAAGGAGGGGAATGGCGGTGGCGTCCACGTGGCATGGCCAGAAACTTACCGCGCGTAGGCGAATCGCGGGCCCCCGCCCCGTAAAAACACGGCCACACCTCCGGCTTCACGGGGCGTCAGGGGCACCGGCCGCTCAGTGGTCGACGAGCCGCCCGCTCAGCCACTGGAGGGTCGGCGGGATCTCGCGCTTCCAGGTGTTGAAGTTGTGGCCGCCGCTCTCGAGGATGATCGACGAGATCCTGGTGCGGTTCGTCGCCTGGACACGGTCTATGAACTTCATCGTGTCCTTGTAGTTGTGCTCACCGACCTTGCTGCTCGTGACGAGCAGGGAGGTGTCCGGCGCGGCCTCGTGCTCCAGGAGCCACCACAGGTCGGCGCGGTTCTCCAGCTTCTTGTCGCCGTGGAAGAGGTCCCCGGTCGTGGGGTCGATCGGCGCCTTGTAGTACGCCGACAGGCCCGCGCCGGCGGTGTACACGTCGGGGTGGTGCATGGCGAGCTTGAGCGCGCAGTAACCGCCCGTGGAATCGCCTACGACGCCCCAGCTGCCCGGCTGCTTGCCGACCCGGTACTGCGACTCGACGGCATTCGGCAGGTCCTTGGCGAAAAACGTTTCTGTCTGCGGGCCGTCCGGCACGTCCACGCACTCGGTGTCCCGCGGCGGCGCCACGGTGGGGCGCAGCATGACCAGGATCATCGGCTGCATCCGCCCGTCCTTGGCCAGCCGCTGCGAGGTGCTCGGGTAGTTCAGCTTGGTCACCAGCGACTTGGAGGTACCCGGGTAACCCGACAGGACGACCGCCACCGGGAAGGTGCGCTTGCGGTACTGGGGCTGGAAGTACTCCGGCGGCAGGTACACGTAGGCCGGTGCGCCGATGTGCGTCGTGCGGCCGACGATGTCCACCTTCTGGACCTGCCCGACCAGCTCCGGCCGCGTGCCGCGCACCCCCGGAACGTTGGAGGTGGACACCACCTGGAGCGGACCGCCGGTGCTGCCGTTGACGGAGTGGTCGACGACGACCCCCTGGTCCGTCTCCGTGCCGAACAGGTCGGCCCAGCTGGCGTAGAAGCCGAACGACTGGTTGGCGGCGAGCCCGACCGAGGCGAAGAGCGCGACCTGAGTGAACAGCATCAGACCGACCCGTCCGCTGACGGCCCGCCAGCTGCGCCGGGCCAGGCGCGGCCACAGCCACACCGTGCCGATGAAGAGCACGGCGGCGAGGACTATCGCCAGCACCAGCAATTTGTTGCTCGTGAGACCCATGAGCTGTTTCCTGCCTGCGCTTTCCGCCCGGTTGCGCCCCCGCATGGTCGCGAGGGTTTGCCCGG
>NZ_WWJT01000451.1 GCF_009865385.1 Streptomyces sp. SID486
CCGCGGCCCCGGGCGGCCGGGCCGCCGGGACGGCCGCCGTCCCCGCGCAGCAGGCACCGGCCGGCGCCCCGTACCCGGAGGAGCCCCCGGTGGACGAGGAGAGCCCCTGGTTCCAGGCGCAGCGCGAGATCGAGTACCACGGCGGCTACGACCCCGCCTACGAACCGCCCCCCGAGCCCCAGTACGAGCCCGAGGAGCAGTACGAGGAGTGGTACGAGGACCAGCCCCCGGAGCAGTTCCAGCAGCCCTCCCCCGAGGAGACGGGCAGCTTTCCCATACCGGTGAGCCCGACCCGCACCCGGGAGCTGGGCGGAGGCGGCGGCGCCCCGGAGCCGAACCCGACCGAGGACGACTTCTACCAGGTCTTCCGCAAGTCGATAGACGGCAGCTTTCCCACGCCGCACCAGTTCGGCGAGGCGGTGGAGGCGACGTACGGCCTGACGCTCCCGCCGCGGGAGACGGACCGCATGGTCAACCGTTTCACCAACCGTTTCAACGCGGAGCTGGAAGAGGACCACATCGCGTGACGGCGTGAGGCATGACGGCACGGAAAGGGGGCCCTCCCGGAAGGAGGACCCCCTTTCGCCGTCCGTGCGGCCCGCAGCCTCACCGTGCGGTCGGCCGCCTCACCGTGCGGTCGGCCGCCTCACCGTGCGGCCCAGCGCCTCACCGTGCGGCCCAGCGCCTCACCGTGCGGCCGGGCGCACTGCGCCGGCGCCGCTTACTCGCCGAGCAGCCTGCGCACCCGCTCCTGGCCGACCGCGAGCAGCAGCGTGGGCAGCCGGGGGCCGGTGTCCCGGCCGACCAGCAGGTGGTACAGCAGGGCGAAGAACGTCCGCTGGGCCGTCTTGATCTCGGCCGGCAGCTCCTTCGGCGTGGCGTCGGCGGAGAACCCGGCCTGCACCTTCGGCACGCCGTACACGAGGTGCGTCAGCCCGTCGAGCGACCAGTGCTCGGCCAGCCCGTCGCGCAGCAGCCGCAGCGACTGCTGCGACGCCTCGTCGAGCGACTTCAGCAGCTCGGCGTCCGGCTCGTCCCGCACGATGGTCCGCTGGTCGGCGGGCACGTGCGCGTTGATCCAGGACTCGGCCTTGTCGTACCGCGGGCGGGCTTCGTCCAGCGAGGCCAGCGGCTGCTCCGGGTCCAGCTCGGAGAGGATCCGCAGCGCCTGGTCGGCGTGCCCGGCGGTGATGTCGGCGACGGAGGCCAGCGTGCGGTACGGCAGCGGGCGCGGCGTCTTCGGCAGCTCGCCGGCGGCGGTGCCCACGGCACGGGCGTACGCGGCGACGTCGGCGGGCAGCGCGGAGCCGTCGGCGACCTTCCCCGCCAGCTTGTCCCACTCGTCGTAGAGCCGCTGGATCTCCTGGTCGAAGGCGATCTTGAAGGACTGGTTGGGCCTGCGGCGGGCGTACAGCCAGCGCAGCAGCTGCGGCTCCATGATCTTCAGCGCGTCGGCCGGGGTCGGCACGCCGCCGCGCGAGGACGACATCTTCGCCATGCCGGAGATGCCGACGAAGGCGTACATCGGGCCGATGGGCTGCACGCCGCCGAAGATCGGGGCGATCTGCCCGCCGACCTGGAAGCTGGACCCGGGCGAGGAGTGGTCGACGCCGCTCGGCTCGAAGATCACGCCCTCGTACGCCCAGCGCATCGGCCAGTCGACCTTCCAGACCAGCTTGCCGCGGTTGAACTCGCTGAGCCGGACGGTCTCGGCGAAGCCGCAGGCGGTGCAGGTGTACGACAGCTCGGTGGTGTCGTCGTCGTAGGAGGTGACCGTGGTCAGGTCGGTCCCGCAGCCGCCGCAGTACGGCTTGTACGGGAAGTACCCGGCGGAGCCGGAGCTGCCGTCGTCCTCGGACGCGGCGCCCGAACCCTCCTCGGCCTCCAGCTCGGCCTCGTCGACGGCCTTCTGCTGGGGCTTCTTGCCCTTCGGCTTGGTCCGGTACTGGGCGAGGATCGCGTCGATGTCACCGCGGTGCTTCATGGCGTGCAGGATCTGCTCGCGGTAGGCACCGGACGTGTACTGCGCGGTCTGGCTGATCCCGTCGAACTCCACGCCCAGCTCGGCCAGCGACTGCGTCATCGCGGCCTTGAAGTGCTCGGCCCAGTTCGGGTGCGGGGAGCCCTTCGGCGCGGGGACCGAGGTCAGCGGCTTGCCGATGTGCTCGGCCCAGGAGTCGTCGACGCCCGCGACACCGGCCGGGACCTTGCGGTAACGGTCGTAGTCGTCCCAGGAGATCAGGTGCCGGACCTGGTGGCCGCGGCGGCGGATCTCGTCGGCGACGAGGTGCGGGGTCATGACCTCGCGGAGGTTGCCGAGGTGGATCGGACCGGACGGGGACAGCCCGGACGCGACGACGACCGGTTTGCCCGGGGCACGGCGCTCCGACTCTTCGATGACCTCGTCCGCGAAACGGGAGACCCAGTCGGTGATCTCGGTGCTCTGAGCCACGATCGGCACGTCCTTCTTTCTGAACGGGGTGACACTCCATTCTCACAGACCGTCCGGCGACCGGGAAAACGGCTTTACCCCCATGGGATACTGGGCGGGTCTATCCATCCCCACGAGGAGAACGGCACCCATTCCTATGGCCTCGGTCACGTCCCTCACCGACAACGTCCAGCAGCACCTCGCGTCCGCCCTCACGGCCACCCTGCCGGAGGCCGCCGGCGCGGACCCGCTGCTGCGACGAAGCGACCGGGCCGACTTCCAGGCCAACGGCATCCTCGCCCTGGCCAAGAAGGCGAAGGCGAACCCCCGGGAGCTGGCGACCCAGGTCGTCGCCCAGGTGGTGACGGGTGACGTGATCGAGGACGTCGAGGTCTCCGGCCCCGGCTTCCTCAACATCACCGTGGCGGACCGGGCGATCACGGCGAACCTGGCCGCCCGGTACGCGGACGACACCGGCCGCCTCGGCGTGCCGCTCGCCGCGCACCCGGGCACCACGGTGATCGACTACGCCCAGCCGAACGTGGCGAAGGAGATGCACGTCGGCCACCTGCGCTCCGCGGTGATCGGCGACGCGGTCGTGAAGCTCCTGGAGTTCACCGGCGAGAACGTGGTCCGGCGCCACCACATCGGCGACTGGGGCACCCAGTTCGGCATGCTCATCCAGTACCTGGACGAGCACCCGCACGAGCTGGACCACAAGGCGTCCGCCGAGGACACCGCGGCCTCGGGCGAGGAGGCGATGTCGAACCTCGACCGCCTCTACAAGACCGCGCGCAAGCTCTTCGACTCCGACGAGGAGTTCAAGACGCGGGCGCGGCGCCGGGTGGTCGACCTCCAGGCCGGCGACCCGCACACGCTCGCCATCTGGCAGAAGTTCGTGGACGAGTCGAAGATCTACTTCTTCTCCGTCTTCGAGAAGCTGGACATGGAGGTCCGGGACCCCGACATCGTCGGCGAGTCGGGCTACAACGACATGCTGGCCGAGACCTGCCGCCTGCTGGAGGAGTCGGGTGTCGCGGTCCGCTCCGAGGGCGCCCTCTGCGTCTTCTTCGAGGACATCAAGGGCCCGGACGGCAACCAGGTCCCGCTGATCGTGCAGAAGTCGGACGGCGGCTACGGCTACGCGGCCACCGACCTCTCCGCCATCCGCGACCGCGTCTTCAACCTGAAGGCGGACACCCTGCTCTACGTGGTGGACGCCCGGCAGGCCCTGCACTTCCGGATGGTCTTCGAGACCGCCCGCAGGGCCGGCTGGCTGGGCGAGGACGTCACGGCCGTGCAGCTGGCCTTCGGCACGGTCCTCGGCAAGGACGGCAAGCCGTTCAAGACGCGTGAGGGCGAGACGGTCCGCCTGGTCGACCTGCTGGACGAGGCGATCGAGCGCGCGTCGGCCGTGGTCCGGGAGAAGGCACAGGACCTGTCCGAGGAGGAGATCGCCGAGCGGGGCACCCAGGTGGGTATCGGCGCGGTGAAGTACGCGGACCTGTCGACGTCGGCGAACCGGGACTACAAGTTCGACCTGGACCAGATGGTCTCGCTGAACGGCGACACGTCCGTCTACCTCCAGTACGCCTACGCCCGTATCCGCTCCATCCTCCGCAAGGCCGGCGAGGTCCGCCCCGCGCCCCACCCGGAACTGCCCCTGGCGGACGCCGAGCGGGCCCTCGGGCTGCACGTGGACTCCTTCGCGGAGACGGTGCAGGAGTCGGCCGCGGAGTACGCCCCGCACAAGCTGGCGGCGTACCTCTACCAGCTGGCGTCCCTCTACACGACGTTCTACGACAAGTGCCCGGTACTGCGCGCCGAGACCCCGGCCCAGGTGGAGAACCGCCTCTTCCTGTGCGACGTCACGGCCCGCACCCTGCACCAGGGCATGGCCCTCCTGGGCATCAGGACTCCCGAGAAGCTCTGACCGCCCACGGCACGCACGCGTACAGGCCGACGGCCCGCCCTCAACCCGGGGGCGGGCCGTCGGCCGTCTGAGCGGCGAGGAGTTCCCTGGTGCGGCGCGCCAGGGCCGCGCGTACGGAGTCCGGGGTGAGGACTCGTAGGGGTGTCGCCAGCCCGAGGAGGTAGCGGGCGAGGCCGTCCGGGTGCGGGCCGCCGATGTCGACGAGGGTGGCGGACGGGCCGTCCGGGCGGTGGGTGCCGACCGTGGCCGGGACGACCCGTAGCGCCTCGTCCATCGGGAGCGGGAGGCGGACGGTCGCCGACAGCGGGTAGGGGCCGTTCGCCGTGTTGCGGGAGACGAGCAGGGCCGGGTCGGGCGGGTCGGTGATCTCCACCGGGTGCCCGGTGGGCACGAGCCGTTCGACGCGGTCGGCGCGGAAGGTGCGCCAGCCACGGGCCACGTCGCGGGCGACGAAGTACCAGCGCCGGCCGGTGTGGACGAGCCGGTACGGGTCCACGTCCCGGACCGTGCTCCGGCCCTCCCCGTCGCGGTACGACAGCCGGGCCCGTTCGCCCCGTCGGCAGGCCGCGGCCAGCTCCAGCAGCATGCCGGGCCGCAACCGCGGCTCCTCGGGCCAGGGCAGCCGTACCAGGGCGTCGTCCCACTCCCCCAGCCGCTCGGCGACCCGGGGCGGCAGTACCTGGCGCAGCTTGAGCAACGCGGACAGCGCGGCCTGGTCCCCGCCGAGGGCTCCGCTCAGCGCCGCCTGACGCAGCCCGACCGCCACGGCCAGCGCCTCCTCGTCGTCCAGCATCAGCGGCGGCACGCGCGAGCCCGCCCGCAGCCGGTAACCGCCCCAGGGCCCGGCGTCGGAGTCGACGGTGTAGCCCAGTTCACGCAGCTTGGCGACGTCCCGGCGCACGGTGCGGTCGGTGACGGCCATGCGGTCGGCCAGCTCGGCGCAGGTCCAGGAGGGCCGGGCGGCGAGCAGCGAGAGCAGGCGCAGCAGACGGGCGGACGCGCTGAGCACGAGGCGAAGTTTTCCACACGGTCCGCATGACCAGGACAGGAACTGTCCGGATCACCTTCTACTGTCTCCCCCATGACCTCGCAGACCACTTCCGCACCCGCTTTCCGCTACGTCGCGGTCACCTTCGACTGCGCCGACCCCGTCGAACTGTCCCGTTTCTACGGCGAGATGTTCGGCCTGCCCGTCGCCTACACGTCCGACGACTTCGTCCTGCTGGGCGGCAAGGACGGGGTGGGCGGGCTGGGCTTCAACCGCCTGGCCGACTACCGACGCCCCACCTGGCCGGACCCGGCCCAGGAGAAGCAGGCCCACATCGAGGTGGGCGTCGACGACCTCGATGCGGCCGAGGCCCGTCTGCTGGAGCTGGGCGCCACCAAGCCCGCGACGCAGCCGCAGCCACAGCGCTGGCGCGTCCTGCTGGACCCGGCGGGCCACCCGTTCTGCATCACGACGATGGTCTGACGCGGCGGCCCGCCGCTTCCCGGCCGGCACCGCCCCGGCCGGCACCGCCCCGGCCGGCACCGCCCCGGCCGGCACCGCCCCGGGAGGCACCACCCCGGGAGGCGTGCGGCGCCACGCCGACAAGCCCCCAACGGCGTTGTCAGTGGCGGGCTTTACAGTCTGCGGTATGGCGACTCTTCCCAACCCGCTGCCCGGACTGGCCACCGACCCCAGTGGTCGTTCCCTGGGGCTCCGACTGCCGCCCGGCAGGCTGGTGGACGTGACGGACGACGGGCCGTGGCACGAGCCCCTGCTGTGGCATGCGGAGAAGCCGTCCGCGCCCGGCACCTGGAAGGCGCTGGGCGTGCCCGCGGCCCGTGCGGGGCTGCTGCCGGTGCTCGTGGACCTGGCCGGCTGCCGGGACGGACTCGCGGACTGGGAGCTGCTGCCCGGTGAGGTGTCGTACCCGGGGGACCACGAGGTGGAGGACGTCCTCGCGGAGTACTGGGAAGAGGAGACGGACGGTCACGTCGACGAGGAGATCGAGCCCTTCGGGGCCGACTGGCCGGGGCTCGCGCCCGCCGGGGTGCAGACCGCCGATCCGGAGACCCGGGCCGCGCAGGTCGCCGACGCGGTGAACCGCGACCCCGGCACATGGGCCGAGTGGATCGAGGAACCGCACCTGGCCCTCGTCCCGGCCCGCCGCTCCGCCGACATACCGGCGGCCATCGGCTGGACGGGCCCCCTGGAGTACGAGGGCGACGTGGCCCGGATCTGCGCGGTGCTGCGGTCGTGGGAGGACCGGTTCGGCGTCCGGGTGGTGGCGCTCGGCCCGGACACGCTGGTCGTCTCCGTCGCGGCACCGCCCACCGGCCTCGACGACGCGGAGATCCTGGCCGCCGAGCACTACGCCCTGTGCCCGGACGCCGTCACCCAGAGCGGCCCGGGAGGCTTGCGGACGTACGCCAAGGAGCTGGTCGGCGCCACCAGTTGGTCCTTCTGGTGGGACTGACCGGGGGAACGGCGGCTGGCTGACCGGGGGGACCGCCGAGTGGCTGACCGGGGGAACGGTGGGTGGCTGACCCGCGGATCGCCGGGTGGCTGACCGGGGGACGGCGGCTGGCTGACCCGCGGATCGCCGGGCGGCTGACCGGGGGACCGACTCGCGGGGGCCGCCGTGTAGCGGCCGCAGGACCCGCCCCCGGCCGGCGGAGGGGGCTGGCCTCCCCCGGCGGCCGAGGATCAGTCGGCGTCCGACGCCGGCTGCCACTTCTCGCCCCCGAGCGGGAAGGCGTACGCCGGCCGGCTGTTGTTCCCGCTGGTGCGGAACGGGCGGCCGGCGTCGTCGATCAGCAGCGTGCCGTGCCGGCTCCCGCTGGACCAGGCGAGTTCCAGGTACCAACTGACCTCGTACGCGGACGCGTCGGCCGTGATGTGGAAGGTCTCGGGGTCGGACTGGCTCACCTTGAACGGAAAGCCCCGGCTCCCGGCCTCGGGCACGGGCGCGGGACGCATCGCGTCCAGGGCGACCGTGAAGGACCGCGTCGGCACACCGCCACCACAGCCCACACCCGGGTAGCCCATGGCGTAGTCGTTCCAGGCCAGCGGGGACCGCTTGCCCGCCATGCGCACGTACAGCCCCTCCAGGACCACGGTCTCCTTGCCGGTGCCCTGCACGGTGAAGGTCACGTACTGCTCCCCCGCCGGCACCGCGTGGTGGACGTCCACCCAGGCGGGCGCGTCCTGCTCCACCGGCGGTGGTGACACCTCGGCCGGCGGCCGGTCGATCAGGTAGTGCGGGGAGCAGGGGTCCTTCCAGGCGTAGGGCTGGGTGGAGACCGTCAGGGGCGGGTCGGCGGACGTCCCCGCGGTCGTGGAGGCACGCGGAGACGGGGCCGCGGGCTCCTCACCGTCCGGGGCGGGGCTCCGGGGGGAGGGTGAGGCCGAGCCGACGGCGGACGGGTGCGGTGTCGGGCTCCCGGTCGTGGGCGTCACCGGCGCGCGGCCTGGGGTGCCTGCTCCCGCGCTCCGCGTGACCGCCCTGGCGGCCTTGCCGTCCTCCGGCCTCCCCTCGTCGGAGGGCAGGTTCAGGGCGACCGCCACGCCGCCGAGCAGCGCGGTGACGGTGAGAGCCGCGGCGAGGAGAACGGCCCGGTTCCGCTTCGGGTTCCGCGTCCAGCCCGGTCGCCCTGCCCGGCCCGCGCCCTCAGCCCGGCCCGCGCCCTCAGTCCGGTCCGCGTCCCCTGACCGGTCCCGGCTCCAGGTCTGATGCTGAGTCTGATTCTGACTCTGCCTCTGACTCCGGTTCTCGTTCTGGTCCGGATTCCGGTGCCCGGGGTCCTCGGCTGCCCCGGCCCGCATCGGCACCGTCTCCGGTGCCTGCGCCGCGGGCGGCGCCTGCGGTTCCCCGGCGGCCGGCTCCGGCGCCGGCGCCTTCCGTCCGCGGCCCGCGTCGGCCAGGACCCACCGGCGGTGCAGGTCCACCAGTTCGTCGGGGGTGGCCTTGCACAGCCGGGCCAGCCGTTCCACGGGCGCGTAGTCCGTCGGTACGGCGTCCCCGTTGCAGTAGCGGTGCAGCGTCGACGTACTCATGTGCAGCCGTTTGGCGAGCGTGCCGTAACTGTGCCCGGAGCGGTTCTTCAACTCCCGCAGCAGCTCGGCGAAGCCGCCCTCGGACGTGCCTCGCGACACCGTTCCTCCGTCCCCCTCGTCCCACCCCGGCGTTCCAGGGAAGGGCTCTTTTCACTGGTCAGAGCCGGCGTGGGCGTTCCAGCGTCCCGGATCGTCCGCGGTCGCTGGCCGTCGGGGCGGGAGCACCCACAGGCTGTTGGTCATCCAAGCACGCCAACAGGCCCCGCCTGAAAGAGGACTTGCCATGCATATGCGCCAACTCCGTCTGCTCGCCGTCACCGGCACCGCGGCCGCAGCCCTCGCCCTCACGGCGTGCGGCGGCGGGACCGGAACCAAGGACGAGGGCGCCTCGGGGCCGACGGTGGCGCAGACCGGCACGCCGAAGACCCCCCGGGACGCCACGACCACCGACGGCACCCCCGCCGACGGCACCGACGGCACGTCCGGCGGCGAGAGCTCCGGCAGCGGTACGGCGGGCGACGCGCCCGGGGCACGTACCGATGCCACCGACGCGCGGCCGAGCGCCTCCGCGGGGCACGGCGGACGCGGTTCCGCGGGCGGCCCCCCGGTGCTGTGCAACGGCGCGAACACCACCGTCACCGCCCAGCCGCTCCGGCGGCCCCTCAACCACCTGCTGCTCACGGTGAGGAACACCGGGGGGAGGACCTGCGAGCTGCCGTACTACCCGGTCGTGCGGTTCGGCGAGATGCAGTGGGTGCCGCAGGCCGACCGGGACACCCAGCCGCAGGCCGTGGTCTCCCTGGAGCCCGGCGCGTCGGCGTACGCGGGCGTGCTGCTGTCGGCCCCCGACGGCAGCGGCGCCGGGGGCATGACGAGCCACAGCCTGACCGTGGCCTTCCAGGGCATGACCCCGAACAGCAGCGGCGGGCCGTCCGCGACCCCGCCCCTGCCCGCCAAGGGCGTCTACTACGACAGCTCGCTGAAGGTGACGTACTGGCAGCAGGAGCTGGACGCCATCAGCAGCTGGTGAGCCGCCCGCCGGTCAGCGCAGCCACTGGGCCGCCTCGGTGGCCCAGTAGGTGAGGATGTTCCGCGCCCCGGCCCGCTTGATGCCGGTCAGGGTCTCGAAGATGGCCCGGTCCCGGTCGATCCAGCCCTTCTCGGCGGCGGCCTCGACCATCGCGTACTCGCCGGAGATCTGGTAGGCGGCGACCGGCACATCCACGGCGTCCGCGACCCGGGCGAGGATGTCGAGGTAGGGGCCGGCCGGCTTGACCATCACCATGTCGGCGCCCTCGGCCAGGTCCAGTTCGAGTTCCCGCAGGGACTCGCGCCAGTTGGCCGGGTCCTGCTGGTAGGTCTTGCGGTCGCCCTGGAGCGAGGAGGCGACGGCCTCGCGGAAGGGGCCGTAGAAGGCGGAGGAGTACTTGGCGGTGTAGGCGAGGATCGCCACGTCCTCCCGGCCGATCTGGTCCAGCGCGTCGCGGATGACGCCGATCTGGCCGTCCATCATCCCGCTGGGGCCGACCACGTGTGCGCCGGCGTCGGCCTGCACCTGGGCCATCTCGGCGTACCGCTCCAGGGTGGCGTCGTTGTCGACGCGGCCGTCGGCGTCCAGCACCCCGCAGTGCCCGTGGTCGGTGAACTCGTCCAGGCACAGGTCGGACATGACGAGCAGGTCGTCGCCGACCTCGGCCCTGACGTCCCGCAGGGCGACCTGGAGGATGCCGTCCGGGTCGGTTCCGACCGTGCCCTGGGCGTCCTTCCTGGCCTCCTCCGGCACGCCGAACAGCATGATCCCGGAGATCCCGGCCTCCACCGCCTCCGCCGCGGCCTTCTTCAGGCTGTCCCGGCTGTGCTGGACGACGCCCGGCATCGCGGCGATCGGCACCGGCTCGCTCACGCCCTCCCGGACGAACGCCGGGAGGATGAGGTCGGCGGGGTGCAGGCGCGTCTCGGCGACCATGCGGCGCATGACGGGCGACGTCCGCAGCCGCCGGGGACGGGTACCGGGGAAGGATCCGTACTTCGACATGCCGTCTACGCTACGCCCGCCCGTCCGCCCCCGATGCCGACGCCCTGTCGGACCGCGCACCGGCACAGGTGGGCGGCCCGGACGACCGCCACCGGCGACCAGCGCCCCCTGGAACGGTCCGGACGACCAGGTGCCGGTCGCGAGCCGGTCAGGTCCACCGGACCCCGTCGCCCGGACCGTCCGGAAGGGCCGCCGAGCGCTTCAGACGACCATGACCCGTCGTCCGCGCGTGTGCCCGGCCCGGCTGTCGATGTGTGCCGCCGCCGCCTCGGCGAGCGGGTACGCCTTCTCGACCGGGATGCGGAGTCTCCCGCGGGCGATGAGAGCGGCCGCCTCGGCGAGCGCGTCCGGCATGCTTCCGGGCACCCCGGAGAAGCGGACTCCGAACTCCGGCGCGCCGAGATCGGCGATGGAGATCACCTTGCGCGGGTCTCCCGTCAGTGCCACCAGCTCACGGAGCACGCCCGAGCCGGCCAGATCGAGAGCCGCGTCGACAGGGCCGAGCCGCCGCACCCGGTCGGCCCAGCCCTCGCCGTACGTGGTGGCGAGAGCACCCAGGCCGCGCAGGTAGTCCTGGTTCGCGGCGCCGGCCGTACCGATCACGGTGATGCCGCGCTCGCGGGCGATCTGCAGCACCGCTGAACCGACTCCCCCGGACGCCCCGCTGACCAGCAGTGTCTGGCCGGCCCGGACGCCGACCTCGCGCAGGACGCGCAGGGCGGTCTCCACCACGGAGGGGTATCCGGCCGCCTCCTCGAACGTCAGCCCCTCGGGGATGCGGGCCCAGGCCGACAGCACGGCGAACTCGGCGTACGTGCTCGACCCTTCGCCGAAGACGTGGTCGCCGGCCTCGACCCCTTCGACACCCGCACCGACCTCGTCCACCACCCCGGCGGCGTCCAGCCCGACCCCGGCGGGCAGTTCGACCGGGTGCGCGCCCAGGACCTGGCCCTCCCGGATCCTCCAGTCCACGGGGTTCACTCCCGCCGCCCGTACGGCGATGCGTATCCGGCCGGGGCCCGCGTGGGGCTCCTCGGCGTCGGTGAGGTGCAGGACGTCCGGGCCGCCGAACTCGGCGAAGGTCACCTTCTTCATGCGGGCGACCATAGCCCTAACGGTTAGCGTTTAACAACGGTTACGTTTTCGTACTTGCTAGTATCCCGCCATGACCGTGCCGTCCGGACGCCGTGAGCGCAAAAAGGCCGCGACCCGTCAGAAGATCGCCGACGCCGCGCTGCGGCTCTTCCTGGAGCGCGGGTACGACGCGGTCGGCATCCGTGACGTGGCCGCCGAGGCCGATGTGGCCGTCACCACGCTCTTCTCGCACTTCGCCGCGAAGGAAGCCCTGGTCTTCGAGCGGGACGCGGACTTCGAGCAGCGCCTCGCGCAGGCGGTCAGCGGCCTGGCCCCGCACGAGCCGCTCGTCCCCGCGCTGCGCCGCGAGATCCACGCCCTGGTGCGCCACTGCACGGCGGACGACGCCGCGCCGGTCTGGCGCCTGATCGACGAGACACCCGCCCTGCGGGAGTACGAGGAGTCGATGCGGCTGCGCCACGCGGAGGCGCTGGCCGTCGCGATCGCCGCCGGCCCCGGCCGCTCCCGGACCGCGACGGAGTGCCGGGCCGTCGCCCGGTTCGCGATCGACGCCTGTTCACTGGCCCGCGAGGCCGCCGATCCGCAGGCCGCCGTGGACGAGGTGTTCCGGATGATCGAGGCGGCCTGGGAGGTCACCGGCTCCCCCGGGCCCGGAGACTGACGGAACGCCCGGCGGGAGGACCGGCGGAGCGCCCCCGGCGCACGGCACCCCGGAAAGCACAGACGGGGTGCCCCGGCGGGAGGCACCCCGTGAAAGCACAGGCGGGGTACCTCGCGTGAGGCACCCCGCCAAAACGGGCCGGGTACCTCGCGTGAGGTCCCGGAAAAACGGGCGGGGTGCCTCGGTGTGAGGCACCCCGCCCGTTCTCAGGTGGTCGACCTGCGGCGCCGTGCGCCGGGCCGCCGTTCGCTCGGCCGGGTGACCGGGTCCCCGGCCTCCAGGGCGGCGGCCCGCCGCTTCATGCCGAAGTCGGCCAGCGCCTCCGCCAGCTTGTGCACGGACGGCTCGGGCGCCATCACGTCCACGCGCAGGCCGTGCTCCTCCGCCGTCTTCGCCGTCGCGGGACCGATGCAGGCGATCACCGTCACGTTGTGCGGCTTGCCCGCGATGCCGACCAGGTTGCGGACCGTGGAGGACGAGGTGAACAGGACCGCGTCGAAGCCGCCGCCCTTGATCGCCTCACGGGTCTCCGCCGGCGGCGGCGAGGCGCGGACCGTCCGGTAGGCGGTCACGTCGTCCACCTCCCAGCCCAGCTCGATGAGGCCGGCCACCAGGGTCTCGGTGGCGATGTCGGCACGCGGCAGGAAGACACGGTCGATCGGGTCGAAGACCGGGTCGTAGGGCGGCCAGTCCTCCAGCAGACCGGCGGCGGACTGCTCACCGCTCGGCACCAGGTCCGGCTTCACGCCGAAGGCGACCAGCGCCTTGGCGGTCTGCTCGCCCACCGCGGCCACCTTGATGCCCGCGAAGGCGCGGGCGTCGAGGCCGTACTCCTCGAACTTCTCGCGGACGGCCTTCACCGCGTTGACCGACGTGAAGGCGATCCACTCGTACCGGCCGGTCACCAGCCCCTTGACGGCACGTTCCATCTGCTGGGGCGTGCGCGGCGGCTCGACGGCGATGGTCGGGACCTCGTGCGGCACGGCACCGTAGGAGCGCAGCTGGTCGGAGAGCGACGCCGCCTGCTCCTTCGTGCGCGGCACGAGCACCTTCCAGCCGAACAGCGGCTTGGACTCGAACCACGACAGCTGGTCACGCCGGGCGGCGGACGAACGCTCGCCGACCACGGCTATCACCGGCCGGCCGCCGTCCGGCGAGGGCAGCACCTTCGCCTGCTTCAGCGTCTGCGCGATCGTGCCGAGCGTCGCCGTCCAGGTGCGCTGGCGGGTCGTCGTACCGCCGACGGTCACCGTCAGCGGGGTGTCCGGCTTGCGGCCCGCCGAGACCAGCTCGGCCGCCGCGGCGGCCACGGAGTCCAGGGTCGTCGACACGACCACCGTGCCGTCCGAGGCGCCCACCTCCGTCCAGCAGCGGTCGGAGGCGGTACGGGCGTCCACGAACCGGACGTCGGCGCCGTCGGCGTTCCGCAGCGGCACACCGGCGTACGCGGGCACGCCGACCGCCGCCGCGACACCGGGGACGACCTCGAAAGGCACCCCGGCGGCGGCGCAGGCGAGCATTTCCTCCGCCGCGTACGTATCAAGTCCCGGGTCCCCGGACACCGCACGGACGACCCGCCTGCCGCCCCGCGCGGCCTCCATGACAAGATGAGCGGCATCCTGAGCAGCAGCCGGGACAGCGGCGGGTGTTGACGTGCCGTCAACCACCGTCAGCTGGGGCGTGCCCGTGCCCGGCGGCGAGACCGCGGAGGGATGCGTGTCCGTGTGCACCACGGACACGCCCTGTCGGGCGTGCGTCCGGATGACGTCGAGCACCTCGTGCTCGGCGACCAGGACGTCCGCGCTCGACAGCGCCTCCACGGCGCGCAGAGTAAGCAGTCCCGGATCTCCGGGTCCGGCACCCAGGAAGGTGACGTGCCCGTGTTCCGGACCGGCGGCAGGAAGGGCGGTGGGGCTCACTGTGCTCGCTCCCCCATCAGACCGGCCGCGCCCTGGGCGAGCATCTCGGTGGCGAGTTCGCGACCGAGTGCCGTCGCCCGGTCGTGCGTCTGGGGCACGGGACCGGTGGTGGACAGCTGCACCATGCGGGTGCCGTCGGTCGTGCCGACGACGCCGCGCAGGCGCATTTCCTTGACAATCTGCGCGTCACCCTGGGGGTCCCCCCGCTCGAGCGGAGCCGAGAGTGGGGGAAGGTCGGCCAGCGCACCCACAGGTGCGCTGCAACCGGCCTCCAGGGCGGCGAGCAGTGACCGTTCGGCGGTCACGGCGGCCCGGGTGAACGGGTCGTCGAGTTCGCCGAGCGCAGCGATGAGGGCCGCGTCGTCCGCGGCGCACTCGATCGCCAGGGCCCCCTGGCCGGGGGCGGGCAGAACCGTGTCGACCGACAGGAAGTCGGTCACCTCGTCGATCCGGCCGATCCGGTTGAGCCCGGCGGCGGCCAGAACGACCGCGTCCAGCTCGCCGTCGTGGACGTACCGGATGCGGGTGTCCACGTTGCCGCGGATCGGTACCGTCTCGATGTCCAGGCCGTGGGCGCGGGCGTACGCGTTCAGCTGCGCCATGCGGCGGGGGGAACCGGTGCCGATCCGGGCCCCGCGCGGCAGGTCGGTGAGCTTCAGCGCGTCACGCGCGACGATCACGTCACGCGGGTCCTCGCGCGGCGGTACGGCGGCCAGGACCAGTTCCTCGGGCTGCGCGGTCGGCAGGTCCTTCAGCGAATGAACCGCGAAGTCGACCTCGCCCCGCACCAGCGCGTCGCGCAGCGCCGTGACGAAGACGCCGGTGCCGCCGATCTGCGCCAGGTGCTCGCGGGAGGTGTCACCGTAGGTGGTGATCTCGACCAGCTCGACGGGCCGTCCGGTCACCCGGCGGACGGCCTGCGCCACCTGCCCGGACTGGGCCATGGCGAGCTTGCTGCGCCTGGTCCCCAGCCTCAAAGCCTTCTCACTCATGCCGGTCGGTCCTTCTCGTCTGTGCTGTCCACGGCCCGCGAGACGGCAGCCACCGTCTCGGGGTCGAGGTCGAACAGGGTGCGCAGCGCGTCCGCGTACCCGGCGCCGCCGGGCTCGGCCGCGAGCTGCTTGACCCGTACGGTCGGCGCGTGCAGCAGTTTGTCGACCACTCGGTGCACGGCCTGCCGGATCTCGCCGCGCTGGCGTTCGTCCAGGTCGGGCAGGCGGCCGTCGAGCCGCGCGATCTCCCCGGCGACGACGTCCGCGGCCATGGTGCGCAGCGCGACCACGGTCGGCGTGATGTGCGCCGCCCGCTGTGCCGCGCCGAAGGCCGCGACCTCGTCGGAGACGATACGCCGGACCTGGTCCACGTCGGCCGCCATCGGGGCGTCGGCGGAGGCTTCCGCCAGCGACTCGATGTCCACCAGGCGCACCCCGGCCAGCCGGTGCGCGGCCGCGTCGATGTCGCGGGGCATGGCGAGGTCGAGGAGGAAGAGGAAGGGTGCCGGGCGCTCGGCCACCGGCTCCGGCCTGCGCCGCTCGGGGATGCGCCCCACCGTCGCCGCGGTCGCGGCGAGCGCGCTGATCAGCCCGGCGTCCGTCTCGGGGCTGCGGCGCTCGCGGCGGTCCACCGCGCCGGTGGCGGCCCAGGCCGCGTGCTGCTCGAGGGTGGCCGCGTCCATGCCGGCCACGGCGGCCTCGCCCATGACGGAGAAGCCGGGCTGTGCGGCGGCCAGGTCCAGCGGGCAGTTCTCGTCGGCGCCGGCGGACGGCAGCGGCGCCTTGGCGGCGGCGCCCGCCCGGGAGGTGTCGCCCGTCCGCGAGGCGTCGGCGGTACGGGCCGGGTCGGCGATCTCGGCGGCGGGGGCGCCGGTGCGGCCCTCGACCGCCTGCGCGACCATGTCCGCCGTGAGCACCAGTCCCGTCGCCCCGGTACAGGAGACGACGACGTCGGCACGTGTCAGCTCGCCGGGAACGGCGGCCATCTCCACCGCGCGGGCGGTCACGGCCGTGTCGTCACCCTCGGTGAGGATCCGCACGAGCCGCTCGGCGCGCTCGAAGGTGCGGTTGGCGACGACGATCTCGGCGACTCCGGCCCGCGCGAGCGTCGCGGCGGCCAGGGACGACATCGATCCGGCGCCGATGACCAGCGCCGTGCGCCCCGCGGCCCAGTCCAGCACGTCCCCGCCCGCGGCCAGCTGCTCCAGGCCGAAGGTGACCAGGGACTGGCCGGCCCGGTCGATGCCGGTCTCGGAGTGGGCGCGCTTGCCGACCCTGAGGGCCTGCTGGAACAGGTCGTTCAGGAGCTTGCCGACGCTGTGCAGTTCCTGGGCGCGGGCCAGGGAGTCCTTGATCTGACCGAGGATCTGGCCCTCGCCGACGACCATCGAGTCCAGGCCGCAGGCCACCGAGAACAGGTGGTGGACGGCCCGGTCCTCGTAGTGCACGTAGAGGTAGGGGGTCAGTTCCTCCAGGCCGACGCCGCTGTGCTGGGCGAGCAGCGTGGACAGCTCGGCGACACCGGCGTGGAACTTGTCCACGTCGGCGTACAGCTCGATGCGGTTGCAGGTGGCGAGCACCGCGGCCTCGGTGGCGGGCTCGGCGGCGACCGTGTCCTGGACCAGCTTGACCTGGGCGTCCGCGCTCAGCGCGGCCCGCTCCAGCACGCTGACCGGGGCGCTGCGGTGGCTCAGCCCCACGACGAGGAGACTCATGCCGGCATCACGGCGGGGACGTCCCCGTCGGGCCCCTGGTCGGCGGAGGTGTCGCGGGCGGTGGCGGCGGGCAGGGCACCGTCGCCCGCCGCGGTCTCCTCGCCGGCCTTGCGCTGCTCGTGGAAGGCGAGGATCTGCAGCTCGATGGAGAGGTCGACCTTGCGCACGTCGACGCCGTCCGGGACGGTCAGCACGGTCGGCGCGAAGTTCAGGATGGAGGTCACCCCGGCGGCCACGAGCCGGTCGCAGACCGGCTGGGCGGCTCCGGCCGGAGTGGCGATGACGCCGATGGAGACGCCGTTGTCCTTGATGATCTTCTCGAGCTCGTCGGTGTGCTGCACCGGGATGCCCGCGACCGGCTTGCCGGCCATGGCCGGGTCGGCGTCGATCAGCGCGGCGACCCGGAACCCACGGGAGGCGAACCCGCCGTAGTTGGCCAGGGCGGCGCCGAGGTTACCGATACCGACGATCACGACCGGCCAGTCCTGGGTCAGGCCGAGTTCACGGGAGATCTGGTAGACGAGATACTCCACGTCGTAGCCCACACCGCGGGTTCCGTACGAGCCCAGGTAGGAGAAGTCCTTGCGCAGCTTGGCGGAGTTGACCCCCGCCGCCGCGGCCAGCTCCTCGGAGGAGACCGTGGGGACCGAGCGCTCCGACAGTGCGGTCAGGGCTCGGAGGTACAGCGGAAGCCGGGCGACGGTGGCCTCGGGAATCCCTCGGCTACGGGTCGCCGGTCGGTGTGTTCGGCCAGTTGCCACGGTGCTCCTGCGGGTAGAGCGGGGCTGCAGGCGGTCATACGTCCCCAGACCGCCCCGTCGACAGCAGGCTATGTCTTTGTGAACGCGTGCACAAAGATGGTGTCCGATTTGCCCGGCAGAAGTGACCGGGGTCACGCCGGTTTCGCGCCCCCGGCGGGAACCGGCGCATACGCACTGGCGTTCCTTCATTACTGGGGGCAAAACCGCACACTCTCCTCACGAATCCCGCCCCCGAGACCAGACCGCCGTCGATCCTAAGCGACTTTCCGGCCGCTTTGGACTACTCGGTCAGTGCCCGCCGCAGCCGCTCCTCGTTCACGCGCCAGAAGGTGTGCTGTTCACCGTCGACGAGGACGACGGGGATCTGCTCCCAGTAGCGGTCGTGCAGTTCCCGGTCCTCGGTGATGTCCTTCGGCTCCCACGGCACACCGAGTTCCCCGCACACCTTCTCCACCACCGCCTGCGCGTCGTCGCACAGATGGCAGCCGGGCTTGCGGATCAGGGTGACCAGTCGGGCGCGCGGCTCGGCCCTGCGTCGGAAGAGGGGACTCATACGGCCATTCTCGCGCGCTCCGCACCCGTTCCGGATCGCTTCTTTTACGGCCCTGTCGCGCAGAGTTCACACCCTGCCACCGACTCGACTCCGGAACCACCGAACAGACTGGCTATGCTCGCGTCATGGCCGCTCTCGGATGGCTCACCCCCCGTAGGCGCTCCGCCACGGCGCGGAGCGTGTTGGCAGGCGAGGCTTCGGCGGAGGCCGCCCGCAAGTCCTCGCTGGAGGCCCCGCGCGCCACGCCGGAGGAACCGGAGTTCCCCGTGATCGGCGACGACCGGGCCGCCGCCTTCTTCGACCTCGACAACACGGTGATGCAGGGCGCCGCACTGTTCCACTTCGGCCGGGGCCTGTACAAGCGGAAGTTCTTCGAGACCCGCGACCTCGCGAGGTTCGCCTGGCAGCAGGCGTGGTTCCGGCTGGCCGGCGTCGAGGACCCCGAGCACATGCAGGACGCCCGCGACTCCGCCCTGTCGATCGTCAAGGGCCACCGGGTCGCCGAGCTGGAGTCGATCGGCGAGGAGATCTACGACGAGTACATGGCCGACCGCATCTGGCCCGGCACCCGGGCCCTCGCCCAGGCCCACCTGGACGCGGGCCAGAAGGTCTGGCTGGTCACCGCCGCCCCCGTGGAGATCGCCCAGGTCATCGCCCGGCGCCTCGGCCTGACCGGCGCCCTCGGCACGGTCGCGGAGTCGGTCGGCGGCGTCTACACCGGCAAGCTGGTCGGCGAGCCGCTGCACGGGCCCGCCAAGGCGGAGGCGGTCCGCGCCCTGGCCGCGGCCGAGGGGCTGGACCTCTCCCGCTGCGCGGCCTACAGCGACAGCCACAACGACATCCCGATGCTCTCCCTCGTGGGCCACCCCTACGCCATCAACCCGGACGCCAAGCTGCGCAGGCACGCCCGGGAGAAGGACTGGCGCCTGCGGGACTACCGCACGGGCCGCAAGGCCGCGAAGGTCGGCATCCCCGCGGCCGCCGGCGTCGGCGCGGTCGCCGGCGGCACGGCGGCGGCGATCGCCTTGAGCCGCCGGCGCCGATAGCCCCGTAGCCCCTTAGCCCCGATAGGCCCGTAGCCCTCCGGTAGCCCCGACAGCTAGCCCTCGGTAGCCCCGGCAGCGTCAACGCGCGTCGATGACGCCCGACAGCGCCGGTCCCGTCGGCGTGCCGCCGCCGCACCGAGGCCGGCGGCGCCCGACGGCACCCGCCTCCGCACCGGCCCCGCACGGACGGAGTCACACTCTCCGGATTCCCGCCCGGCCGCAGGTCGGCGCCCACCTTGAACGTGCCCGTGTACATCACCGCGTTCAACATGCCCTGCACTTCACCGAAAGACGCCCTTTTCCGGTCACGCAACGGTCATCTTGCGAAACGTGACCTGCCATCAAACGGTTACAGATACGACGCAATCGATGATTTGAGCAACTCGGTGTAGCAGTGCCTGTACGAAGCGTTATTCTCCTCAGACGCAATCCGGAACCCCTCCGTCGCCACGACGGGTGAACGGTCCCGCACTGCACGTGATGGAAGCTCTGCCTCTGGGAGTCCCGTGTACCCACACGTCGGGGTTGACGCCTCGGGCCTGGCTACGCTGCGCGCAACGGTCGCGACGGCCAAAGAGACGCTGCGCGGCTTCGTCCCCCCCGCGTACGCCGTCCCCGCCTTCGCCGCCGCCGCACCGGCAGGCCCGTGCTACGCACTGGCCGACGGCGGCGCCGCCGTCGGCAGACGAGGGCGTGCCACCGGCTCCGCCACCGCCCGCCGCCCGGCCGCAGACAGCGACAGCGCCCGGATGATGGACCTCGTCGAACGCGCCCAGGCGGGGGAGGCCGAGGCTTTCGGGCGCCTGTACGACCAGTACAGCGACACCGTCTACCGGTACATCTACTACCGCGTCGGCGGCCGGGCCACCGCCGAGGACCTCACCAGCGAGACCTTTCTGCGGGCGCTCAGAAGGATCGGCACCTTCACCTGGCAGGGCCGCGACTTCGGGGCCTGGCTGGTCACCATCGCCCGGAACCTGGTCGCCGACCACTTCAAGTCCAGCCGCTTCCGGCTGGAGGTCACCACCGGCGAGATGCTCGACGCCAACGAGGTCGAGCGCTCCCCGGAGGACTCCGTCCTGGAGTCCCTGTCGAACGCCGCGCTGCTCGACGCCGTACGGCGGCTCAACCCGCAGCAGCAGGAGTGTGTGACGCTCCGCTTCCTCCAGGGCCTCTCGGTCGCCGAGACCGCCCGGGTGATGGGCAAGAACGAGGGCGCCATCAAGACCCTCCAGTACCGCGCCGTACGCACCCTCGCCCGCCTGCTGCCGGACGACGCCCGCTGAGCGAGCCGACGATGGGCGACAGCCAACTCACTTTCCGTGAGCGCCCGTTGCCTTTCCGATCCGACCATCCGCTGTCCGTAACCCAAGTGCCGCGCCAGTCGTTGTGCGGGATACAGGCTCCCTGTGGTCACGTCCCGGCCGACCCTGATCGCTCGATCGAGGGAAGTGGTCGTGGGCGTGCAACCCTCAGGACCCCCTGGGGAGTCGACCGTCATGACGAGAGGAGGTGCCGCCAGTGATCGCGAACGTATCGGCGCACCGGCGGGCGAACGCCTTCGCCCAGGCCCTGGAGGAGCAGTCCGACCGGGACCCGGCGGCCGAGCAGTCCGCAGCAGCGGCGGAGACGCCGCCGGCCGCCGAGGAGCAGACCGAACGGGGCCGCCTGCTGGCCCTGGCCACGGGTCTCGGCGCGCTGCCCAAGCCGCAGCTCGACCCGGAGGTCAAGGTCGTTCAGCGGGCCCAGCTGGTGGCCGCGATGGAGGCCATGCTCCGGGAGGGTACGGGGGCGGCGGAAGCATCGGTACCGGAACAGCGTTCGCACCGGAGCCGGGGCGCACACCGGGCGAGCCCGCTGGGCAAGCTCCGTCCGCGCACCAGGCTGACCAAGGGGCTCGCGGCCGGCGGGCTCAGTGTCGGCGTGGCCGCCGGGGCCTTCGGCGGGGTCGCCGCCGCCAGCTCCGACGCCCTTCCCGGAGACTCGCTGTACGGCTTGAAGCGCGGCATCGAGGACTTCAAGCTCAACTACCTGAGCGACGGCGACGACCAGCGCGGCCAGACCTACCTGGACCAGGCTTCCACCCGGCTCAGCGAGGCCCGCAGGCTGCTGGAGCGCGGCCGGGGCGGCCACCTGGACCACGAGTCCATCGGCGAGATCCGCCGCACCCTCTCCGGGATGCAGCACGACGTCACCGAGGGCCACCGCCTGCTCCACGCGGCCTACGCGGCCGATCCGGACTCCCTGGGCCCCATCCAGGCGCTGTCCGCCTTCTCCCGGTCCCACCGTGAGGCGTGGAGCGCGCTCAGCGACCGGCTGCCGGTACAGCTGGGCGACGTGAAACAGCAGGTCTCCTCGGTCTTCGACGCCATAGACCAAGAGGTCGCCCCGCTGCAGTCCCTGCTCCCGCCGCCGCCGACCCCCTCCGGCGGCGACCGGCACCGGGGCGGCTCGGGCTCACCGTCCGTCGGCTCCTCCGGCAGTCAGCGGTCGACGGCACCCGGCTCCGCCGGCGGCACCCCGTCCGCCGGGCAGCACACGGGCACCGGCACCCCGAGCGGCTCGGCCACCGGCAGCAGCGGCGAGGGCCTCATCGGCGGCGACACGGGCGGCCTGCTGGAGCCCCCGAAGACCGGGCCCGACGGCAGCTCCCCGTCCGCCGGCAAGTCCCCGACGGGCCAGCCGGACGTCACCATCCCGCCGCTCCTGCCCGACCTGCTCCCCGGCCTCGGCATCGACAGCGACGACGCCGACTAGCCACGGCTGCGACGACGAGGGGCGCCCCTCCCGAGCGGGGCGCCCCTCGTCGTACGACCGCACGCCTCAGAAGAACACCGACCGCCTCAGAAGAACACCGACCGCCGCTGCACCAGCAGCTTGTACAGCGTGTGCTGGATCTGCTCGCGGACCTGGTCGGTCAGGTTGAACATCAGCATCGGGTCCTCCGCCGCCTCCGGCGGATACCCGTCCGTCGCGATCGGCTCGCCGAACTGGATCGTCCACTTCGTGGGCAGCGGAATCGCACCCAGCGGCCCCAGCCAGGGAAAGGTCGGCGTCAGGGGGAAGTACGGGAAGCCCAGCACCCTCGCCAACGTCTTGGCGTTGCCGATCATCGGGTAGATCTCCTCGGCCCCGACGATCGAGCAGGGGATGATCGGCGCGCCCTGCCGCAGAGCGGTGGAGACGAAGCCGCCGCGGCCGAACCGCTGGAGCTTGTAGCGCTCGCCGAAAGGTTTCCCGATGCCCTTGAAGCCCTCCGGCATCACCCCGACCAGCTCGCCCTGGGCCAGCAGGCGTTCCGCGTCCTCCGCACAGGCCAGCGTGTGACCCAGCTTGCGGGCCAGCTCGTTGACCACCGGCAGCACGAAGACCAGGTCGGCGGCCAGCAGACGCAGATGACGGCCGGCCGGATGCCGGTCGTGCACCGCGACCTGCATCATCAGGCCGTCCAGCGGCAGCGTCCCGGAGTGGTTGGCGACGAGCAGCGCTCCGCCCTTGGCCGGGATGTTCTCGATGCCCTTCACCTCGACCCGGAAGTACTTCTCGTACACCGGCCGCAGCAGCGACATCAGGACCTGGTCGGTCAGCTCCTCGTCGTAACCGAAGTCGTCGACCTCGTAGTCCCCGGTGAGCCGGCGCCGCAGAAAGGCCAGCCCGGCCGCCACCCGCCGCTCCAGGCCGCCGTCCTGCCCGTCGGCCTCCGGTTGCGCCGAGGGCCCCTCCTCGCCGTTCACAGGGCCGTCCTCCCGTACTCGTTCCCGGCCCGGCAGCGGCTGGACCGCACCCAGCTCGCCCGGCTCCCCGAGCGCGCCACGCCGGCTCCCCCCGCCGCGGCGCCGCGCCTGGCGCTGCCCGGCGCTCCCGCGGGACCGGTCGTCGTCGAACGGAATGACCTTGGCGTCCGCCATCGTTGCCGCTCTCCTCAGTTGGCGCTGTGCGTCTGGGGGTTGCCGTCCGCCCTCGCGGTCAGCGCGGTGATCCGGTCGACGGCCCTCGCGAGGGTCTCCGGCGGCAGCAGCCCGGGGCCCTGGCCGTGCGCGAAGTCCGCGAAGGTCCCGGCCGTCGTGTAGCGGGGCGTGAAGCCCAGCGTCTCGCGCATCTGGGTCGTGTCCACCACCCGCCCGTGGGTGAGCAGCCGGATCTGCTCCGGGGAGAAGTCCGTCATCCCGAGCGTGCGGACCAGGGAGCCGGCCCAGGTGACCGCGGGCAGCAGCAGGGGCACGGTGGGCCGCCCGAGCCGCCGGGAGCACTGCGAGAGCAGCAGCACGCCGTCCCCGGCGATGTTGAAGGTGCCGCTGTTGAGGGTCCCCCGGCGCGGCTCGTGCGAGGCGATCCGCAGCACCTCGATGACGTCGTCCTCGTGCACGAACTGCAGCCGCGGGTCGTAGCCGATCACCGTCGGCAGGACGGGCAGCGCGAAGTACGAGGCGAGCGGGGTCTCCGCGGCCGGCCCGAGGATGTTGGCGAACCGCAGCACGCACACGGCGACGTCGGGCCGCCGCCGCGCGAACCCGCGCACGTACCCCTCCACCTCCACCGCGTCCTTCGCGAAGCCGCCGCTGGGCAGCGACTTGGGCGGCGTCGTCTCGGTGAACACGGCCGGATCACGCGGTGCGGAACCGTAGACGTTCGTACTGGACTTCACCACCAGCCGCCGCACGGCCGGCGACTTCTGGCAGGCGCCGAGCAGCTGCATGGTGCCGATGACGTTGGTCTCCTTGACCGTGGCCCGGTTCCCGCCGCCCAGCGCCGTGCCCGTCACGTCCAGGTGGACCACGGTGTCGGCGCCCGTCTCGGCGAGCACCCGGGCGATCGTCGGCTGCCGGATGTCGGCCTGGATGAAGTCGGCCCCGCCCAGATGGTGCTCCGGCGGCACCGCGTCCACGGCGATCACCCGGTCCACCTCCGGGTCCCGCTGGATCCGCCGCACGAACCGGCCGCCCAGCTGCCGGGCCACTCCGGTGACGAGCACGACCTTCCCCAAGATCAGCGCCTTCCTTCCCGCACAACCGGTATCCCGCGTTCCCCGTCTGCCGCCAACCTAGCCGCTTGTCGTTGCGCTGTGATGACCCCCGATGCGCGAGGTGACGGAATTTCCCCCATCGGCACATGCCGTCCGTCCCGGAATATGCCTGTGGCCCCCCACCACGGATGGTGGGGGGCCACAGGGCCACACTCTCGCGACGCCGCTTACTTCTTGTTGCGGCGCTGAACGCGCGTGCGCTTGAGCAGCTTGCGGTGCTTCTTCTTGGCCATCCGCTTGCGCCGCTTCTTGATAACAGAGCCCACGACTACCCTCGCTCACTTCTCATCACTCGGTTGTTTGGGCGCCATGGGCCCACACGACCTACGAGGGGCTAGCCTACCCAACCGAGCGCTGAGGTCGTAATCGAGGGGATGCCCCCTGGTCACCAGGGGGTCTCGGTCAGGCCGTCTCCACCCCCACATAGCTGTCGCGGAGGTACTCGTGTACCGCTTGCTCCGGGACGCGGAACGAACGTCCCACCCGGATCGCGGGCAGATGACCGCTGTGCACCAAGCGGTACACGGTCATCTTCGACACTCGCATCACCGAGGCGACTTCCGCCACGGTAAGGAACTGAACCTCGTTCAGAGGCCTCTCGCCAGCTGCAGCCATGACACACCTGAACCTTCCGCACTCGACGGCCACCGGCTTCCCCTTCCGGTGACTCTTCGTCGTTGCGTGCTCACTCCCCAGACTAGGGGCGGGTGATGCGAGTGGGGAAGAGGTGCACCCGTCGGGGGCCTACCGTGACAGACTCGCTCGATCGAGCACGTAGCGGGTGAGCGGCCGGTAGTAACTAGACCGCACTGCGTCATCAACCGGAACGACGACGGACACCCGCCCCTCGGCCTCACCCACGAACAGGGCGGGGTCGTCGGTGTCGGCCAGCCCGATCGCCTCGAACCCCAGCTGACCTGCGCCGCAGACCCACCCGTGATCGCCGACGACCAGCTCGGGCAGAGGTCCGCCGGCCGCCGCAGCGGCGTCCAGCGCGACCCGAACCGGGAGCGGCGAGTGGCTGTGGGCACCCGGCTCACAACCGGGGCGCCCGCTCGCCGGTTCCCGCACCAGGGCAACCCCTCGTACGTAGTCGAGGCGATGAGTACGTAGACCGAACCGGGTCAATATGTCGACACAGTGACCCTGCGCCGGGGTGAGAACCTCACATCCCGCCGCCGACATCGCGTCCGCCAAGCCGGCGTAGAAACCGAGCAGCCGCTGCGGGTGCCCGGTGCCGAACAGCACGGGCGCTCCGCGCCGGGCCGCCTCCCGGATCCGCCCGGCGAAGGCGTCCAGCGCGGCGAGCGTCCGCCCCGGATCGATCACGTCCGGGCCGGACGTGCAGCGGGGGTCGGCCGACACCCCGCACCTTCGCGCCATGAGCCCGAGCACCTCCCGGGGCCCCCAGACACCCTCGGGATCGATCCCGATCAGCGCGCGCGGGTCACGGGCGGCGAAGAGCCGGTAACTCCGCAGGCTCGTCTCCCGCGGGGTCGCCACCACCCCGGCCAGCCGAACGGCCACCAGGTGCGCGCGGAGACGGCCGGGGGTCAACACGGATGCGATGGTGACCCATGGGCGGGTACGGCGGCACGGAAACCGGGGAATTGCGCACGGTCGGCCTAACGGCCGCCCGGGACGCAGGCCGCGCGCCCGGCCGGCGCCGGCGGGCGGTTCAGGGCAGCAGCCCCCGCAGCGGGAACACGGCCCGGCGGGTCGCCAGTACGGCCTGGTCGATCCGGTCGGCGGGGTCGTACCCGGACTCCCACGTGCCGTACTCCACCGGCCACCGCCCGTCCGTCATCCGCTGCGGCCCCAACTGCCGCGTCCGGGCGAACACTTCCTGCCGCCAGCCCTCGGGGATCAGCTCTTCCGGCGCCACCGGCCGGCCCGCCGCGATCCCCACCAGGTGCGTCCACGACCGCGGTACGACGTCCACCACCGCGTACCCGCCCCCGCCCAGCGCGATCCACTTCCCGTCCGCGTACTCGTGCGCCAGCTCGTGACAGGCCACCTGCACCGCCCGCTGCGCGTCCAGCGAGACGGCCAGATGCGCGAGGGGGTCCTCGAAGTGCGTGTCGGCCCCGTGCTGGGACACGATCACCTGCGGCCGGAACTCGGCCAGCAGCTCGGGCACCACGGCGTGGAACGCCCGCACCCAGCCCGCGTCCCCCGTCCCGGCCGGCAGCGCCACGTTCACCGCCGAGCCCTCCCCCGCGCCCGCGCCCGTCTCCTGCGGCCACCCGGTCTGCGGGAACAGCGTGCTGGGGTGCTCGTGCAACGAGACCGTCAGCACCCGCGGGTCCTCCCAGAACGCCGCCTGCACCCCGTCCCCGTGGTGCACGTCGACGTCCACGTAGGCGACCCGCTCGGCACCCAGCTCCAGCAGCCGGGCGATCGCCAGCGCCGCGTCGTTGTAGATGCAGAATCCCGACGCCCCGCCCGGCATCGCGTGGTGCAGGCCGCCCGCGAAGTTCACGGCGTGCTCGACGTCCCCGCGCCACACGGCCTCGGCGGCCCCCACCGACTGGCCCGCGATCAGCGCGGACACCTCGTGCATCCCGGCGAACGCGGGATCGTCCACCGTCCCGAGCCCGTACTCCCCGTGGGCCCCCGCCGGATCCGCGGAGGCGGCCTTCACGGCGTCGATGTAGTCCTCGCGGTGGACCAGCCGGAGCGTCGACTCGCCGGCCGGCTTCGCCGCGACGACCGCCAGCTCCCGGTCGAGCCCGAAGGCGCCGACCAGCCGGCGGGTCAGGTCCAGCCGGACCGGATCCATCGGATGGCTCGGACCGAAGTCATAGCCCGTTACTGCCTCGTCCCACATCAGCTGTGCGCGGCCGCTCATGCCCGCCACCGTATCGGTCCGGTTGAGCGGCGAACGACCTGGTGTACCCCAGAGTCACCAGGACCAACACCATCGGCACGAGCATGGCACCCCGATAGCTCCAAGCGTCCCCCAGGGCGCCCACCAGCGGCGAGCCGATCAGGAAGCCCACGTAGTTGAAGATGTTCAGCCGTGCGATCGCCGCGTCCGACGCCCCCGGGAACAACCTCCCCGCCGCGGCGAAGGTCTGCGGCACCAGCACGCACAGGCCCAGCCCCAGCAGCGTGAACCCGAGCATCCCCGTCCACGCGCCGGGCGCCACGGCGACCACCGCGAACCCCCCGGCCGCCACCAGCGCCCCGAGCCGTACGACCGCCGCCGCCCCGAACCTGCGCACTCCGGTGTCCCCGATGGTCCGCCCCACCAGCGTGGTCACCATGTAGACGTTGTACGGCACGGTCGCCAGCTGCTCCGAGCTGCCCAGTACGTCCTTCAGGTACTTCGCGCTCCAGTTGGAGACGGTCGAGTCCCCGATGTAGGCGAAGGTCATCACCAGGCACAGCGGCAGCAGCAGCCTGAACACCAGGACCCCGCCCCGCGCCTGCCCGTCCGGCACGGGCGCCGGTTCCGCGTCGACGTACCACCGGCTCGCCACCAGCGTCGCCGGCAGCAGCACGGCCACCACCGGCAGGTACGACACCCACAACGCCAGGTGCCAGTGCGCCCCGGCCCAGGCCAGCGAGGCTCCCAGGATCCCGCCGAGGCTGTAGGCGGCGTGGAAGCCGAGCATGATGCTGCGGCCGTACGACCGCTGGAGGCTGACGCCGAGCATGTTCATCGACGCGTCCAGCGCCCCCACCGCCAGCCCGAAGACGCCCAGCGCCACCGCCACGGCGGCCACCTGCCCGCGGCCGCCGGCCCCCGCGCCGAGCAGCGCCAGCAGCACCACCGGCTGGGACCAGCGCAGCAGCCGGCTGGGCCGTACCCGCTTCACCAGCTGCTCGGTGGCCACACTGCCCGCGCCCGCGAGGATCGGCACGGCGGCGAGGAAGACCGGCAGCAGCCCGTCGGATATCCCGTACCGGTCCTGGATGGCCGGGATGCGCGTCACCAGCAGGGCGAAGGCGACTCCCTGGGCGAAGAAGCCGAACGCCAGCGAGGCCCTGCCACGCCGCAGCACATCAGTCATGGCGGCGAGAGTAGGGCCCCGGGCTACCTGTGGGTAGATCCAGCCAAAGATGAATTTCCCTCAGGTTCAGTTGCCCTGAGTCCGCGTCAGGCGGCGACGGCCACCGCGGGCCGCTCGGACCGGCCGGCTTCCACCTCGGCCTTGAGCATCCGCTCCATCGGCTCGGCCGCCAGCCCGCCGCCGACGACGAAGCCGATCACCATCGCGCCGACCATGAAGACCGTGCCGAGCCACACCATCGTGTCCACCGGGAGGGTGTAGGCACCCACGAAACGCGCCACGCACTCGGCGAGCAGCACCGTGCCCCAGACGATCGAGAAGGCGTTCTCCTTGCGCCGGAAGGCCGCGGAGTCGGCCGCCGCGCCGGACACCAGCCGCTGCCAGGCGGCCTCCTTGGCGGCGTCGCCCTTGATGAGGAAGGGCCTCATGCCCGCGGTCATCATCGGCCGGCCGAGCCGGACGGACACGAGGATGCCGATGGCGACCGTGCTGCTGACTCCGCTGTCCTTGGCGAGCATCAGCCGCGGGTCGCCGGAGACGAAGCTCAGCAGCAGCGAGACGACGTTCACGACGAGGATCAGTCCCGCCAGCGCGTTGGTCTTCCGCTCCCTGACCAGGCCCCACACGGTCCGCACCGCGGGCACCACGCTGCTCCAGGCGAGCGCGGCGAAGGTGCTCATCCCGCAGGCGTCCTTGAAGAGGTAGTACGAGCCGAGCGGCACCGCCACGTCGATGAGCAGCGGCCTGAAGTTGTCCAGCACGCTCGGCTTGCGCCCCTGGGTCCCCGTGTTCTTCGTCATGCCCCCAGCTTCGCCCGTGGCCGGGGCCCGGCAGTAGGAACGATCGTCCGGAGGTCCGCATGACAATTGTCAGCCCGGACCGCCGACCGGGGTCATATCAGCAGGTCAGCCAACTCGCCCAGATCGGAGAAGAGTTGGCTTGCGCCCGCGAGCCGTGCCGCGGGGGTCATCGCGGTGAACCCGTACACGTCCATCCCGGCCGCCACGGCGGCCTGCACGCCCAGCGGGGAGTCCTCGACGACCACGCACCGCTCGGGGGCCACTCCCATCCGCTCGGCCGCGTACAGGAACAGGTCGGGTGCCGGCTTCCCCCGGCCGACGTCCTCCGAGCTGAAGACGCGTCCCTCCTCGAACCACCGGTCGAGCCCGGTCGTCCGGTGTCCCACCCGGATCCGCTCGTGGCTCCCGGAGGACGCCACGCAGTACGGCACCCCGTCCGCGGCGAGCTTCTCCAGGACGCCGGTCACGCCGGGCACGGGCCGCAGCTCGCGCTCGAACGCGGCGAACACGCGCGCGTGGAAGACCTCGTCGAAGTCCTCGGGCAGCCGCCGGCCCGTCCGTTCCAGGATCAGGTCGTGGACCCGGTGCATCGCCGAGCCCATGTAGTCGCGGATGGAGTCCTCGTACGTCGTCGGGTGCCCCAGCTCGGTCAGATAGGCGGCCAGGAGCTGGTTGGATATGGGCTCGCTGTCCACGAGGACACCGTCGTTGTCGAAGATGACGAGGTCGTAGCGCATGGCATCGAGCGTAGAGGATCCGACGAACGGAATAGAGGGCCCGACGAACGGGATACGGAATAGAGGGTCCGGAACGCAGAAAACCCCCGCATCAAAGATGCGGGGGTTTTCCCAAAATTTGTTCGGCGGCGTCCTACTCTCCCACAGGGTCCCCCCTGCAGTACCATCGGCGCTGTGAGGCTTAGCTTCCGGGTTCGGAATGTAACCGGGCGTTTCCCTCACGCTATGACCACCGAAACACTATGAAACTGAACGCCGCACCACGCTGTGGCAACGTGGGGCTGTTCGTGGTTTCAGAACCAACACAGTGGACGCGAGCAACTGAGGACAAGCCCTCGGCCTATTAGTACCGGTCACCTCCACCAGTTACCTGGCTTCCAGATCCGGCCTATCAACCCAGTCGTCTACTGGGAGCCTTACCCTCTCAAGGAGGTGGGAATACTCATCTCGAAGCAGGCTTCCCGCTTAGATGCTTTCAGCGGTTATCCCTCCCGAACGTAGCCAACCAGCCATGCCCTTGGCAGAACAACTGGCACACCAGAGGTTCGTCCGTCCCGGTCCTCTCGTACTAGGGACAGCCCTTCTCAATATTCCTACGCGCACAGCGGATAGGGACCGAACTGTCTCACGACGTTCTAAACCCAGCTCGCGTACCGCTTTAATGGGCGAACAGCCCAACCCTTGGGACCGACTCCAGCCCCAGGATGCGACGAGCCGACATCGAGGTGCCAAACCATCCCGTCGATATGGACTCTTGGGGAAGATCAGCCTGTTATCCCCGGGGTACCTTTTATCCGTTGAGCGACGGCGCTTCCACAAGCCACCGCCGGATCACTAGTCCCGACTTTCGTCCCTGCTCGACCCGTCGGTCTCACAGTCAAGCTCCCTTGTGCACTTACACTCAACACCTGATTGCCAACCAGGCTGAGGGAACCTTTGGGCGCCTCCGTTACTCTTTAGGAGGCAACCGCCCCAGTTAAACTACCCATCAGACACTGTCCCTGATCCGGATCACGGACCCAGGTTAGACATCCAGCACGACCAGACTGGTATTTCAACGACGACTCCACAAACACTGGCGTGCCTGCTTCAAAGTCTCCCAGCTATCCTACACAAGCCGAACCGAACACCAATATCAAACTGTAGTAAAGGTCCCGGGGTCTTTCCGTCCTGCTGCGCGAAACGAGCATCTTTACTCGTAGTGCAATTTCACCGGGCCTATGGTTGAGACAGTCGAGAAGTCGTTACGCCATTCGTGCAGGTCGGAACTTACCCGACAAGGAATTTCGCTACCTTAGGATGGTTATAGTTACCACCGCCGTTTACTGGCGCTTAAGTTCTCAGCTTCGCCCTGTCGAAACAGAGCTAACCGGTCCCCTTAACGTTCCAGCACCGGGCAGGCGTCAGTCCGTATACATCGCCTTACGGCTTCGCACGGACCTGTGTTTTTAGTAAACAGTCGCTTCTCGCTGGTCTCTGCGGCCACACCCAGCTCAGAGCGCAAAGCTCATCACCAGACATGGCCCCCCTTCTCCCGAAGTTACGGGGGCATTTTGCCGAGTTCCTTAACCATAGTTCACCCGAACGCCTCGGTATTCTCTACCTGACCACCTGAGTCGGTTTAGGGTACGGGCCGCCATGAAACTCGCTAGAGGCTTTTCTCGACAGCATAGGATCATCCACTTCACCACAATCGGCTCGGCATCAGGTCTCAGACTATATGCTGCCCGGATTTACCTAGACAACGTCCTACACCCTTACCCCGGGACAACCACCGCCCGGGATGGACTACCTTCCTGCGTCACCCCATCACTCACCTACTAACCGCTTGGGCCGGCGGCTCCACCACTTTCCTTTCCCCGAAGGGTCCGGAACGGCTTCACGGCCTTAGCATCACGATGCTCGATGTTTGACGCTTCACAGCGGGTACCGGAATATCAACCGGTTATCCATCGACTACGCCTGTCGGCCTCGCCTTAGGTCCCGACTTACCCTGGGCAGATCAGCTTGACCCAGGAACCCTTAGTCAATCGGCGCAAACGTTTCTCACGTTTGTATCGCTACTCATGCCTGCATTCTCACTCGTCAACCGTCCACGACTACCTTCCAGTGCCGCTTCACCCGGCAGACGACGCTCCCCTACCCATCCATACAGGCGTTGGCCCTATTGTATGAATGACACGACTTCGGCGGTACGCTTGAGCCCCGCTACATTGTCGGCGCGGAATCACTAGACCAGTGAGCTATTACGCACTCTTTCAAGGGTGGCTGCTTCTAAGCCAACCTCCTGGTTGTCTGTGCGACTCCACATCCTTTCCCACTTAGCGTACGCTTAGGGGCCTTAGTCGATGCTCTGGGCTGTTTCCCTCTCGACCATGGAGCTTATCCCCCACAGTCTCACTGCCGCGCTCTCACTTACCGGCATTCGGAGTTTGGCTAAGGTCAGTAACCCGGTAGGGCCCATCGCCTATCCAGTGCTCTACCTCCGGCAAGAAACACACGACGCTGCACCTAAATGCATTTCGGGGAGAACCAGCTATCACGGAGTTTGATTGGCCTTTCACCCCTAACCACAGGTCATCCCCCAGGTTTTCAACCCTGGTGGGTTCGGTCCTCCACGAAGTCTTACCTCCGCTTCAACCTGCCCATGGCTAGATCACTCCGCTTCGGGTCTTGAGCGTGCTACTAAAACGCCCTATTCGGACTCGCTTTCGCTACGGCTTCCCCACCCGGGTTAACCTCGCAACACACCGCAAACTCGCAGGCTCATTCTTCAAAAGGCACGCAGTCACGAGATACAGCAAGCTGTATCCGACGCTCCCACGGCTTGTAGGCACACGGTTTCAGGTACTATTTCACTCCGCTCCCGCGGTACTTTTCACCATTCCCTCACGGTACTATCCGCTATCGGTCACCAGGGAATATTTAGGCTTAGCGGGTGGTCCCGCCAGATTCACACGGGATTTCTCGGGCCCCGTGCTACTTGGGTGTCTCTCAAACGAGCCGCTGACGTTTCGACTACGGGGGTCTTACCCTCTACGCCGGACCTTTCGCATGTCCTTCGCCTACATCAACGGTTTCTGACTCGTCTCACAGCCGGCAGACTGTGAAAGAGAGATCCCACAACCCCGCATGCGCAACCCCTGCCGGGTCTCACACGCATACGGTTTGGCCTCATCCGGTTTCGCTCGCCACTACTCCCGGAATCACGGTTGTTTTCTCTTCCTGAGGGTACTGAGATGTTTCACTTCCCCTCGTTCCCTCCACACTGCCTATGTGTTCAGCAGCGGGTGACAGCCCATGACGACTGCCGGGTTTCCCCATTCGGAAACCCCCGGATCAAAGCCTGGTTGACGACTCCCCGGGGACTATCGTGGCCTCCCACGTCCTTCATCGGTTCCTGGTGCCAAGGCATCCACCGTGCGCCCTTAAAAACTTGGCCACAGATGCTCGCGTCCACTGTGCAGTTCTCAAACAACGACCAGCCACCCATCACCCCGAACCAACCGGTTCGAGTGCACTGGGGCCGGCGACTGAAGGAAGATCATTCCCTCAGACACCCAACAGCGTGCCCGACACGATCAGCCGACCAGATCAGCGTTCCACGCCCCGAAGAGCGGTACTAGCGCCTGGTCCGTCCTGGACCGTGCCGAATAATCAACGTTCCACCCATGAGCAACCAGCATCAGACATTCGCTGATGTACTGGCCTCTGACCAGGCAAGCCCGGTAAGAAGTGCTCCTTAGAAAGGAGGTGATCCAGCCGCACCTTCCGGTACGGCTACCTTGTTACGACTTCGTCCCAATCGCTAGTCCCACCTTCGACAGCTCCCTCCCACAAGGGGTTGGGCCACCGGCTTCGGGTGTTACCAACTTTCGTGACGTGACGGGCGGTGTGTACAAGGCCCGGGAACGTATTCACCGCAGCAATGCTGATCTGCGATTACTAGCAACTCCGACTTCATGGGGTCGAGTTGCAGACCCCAATCCGAACTGAGACCGGCTTTTTGAGATTCGCTCCACCTCACGGTATCGCAGCTCATTGTACCGGCCATTGTAGCACGTGTGCAGCCCAAGACATAAGGGGCATGATGACTTGACGTCGTCCCCACCTTCCTCCGAGTTGACCCCGGCGGTCTCCTGTGAGTCCCCATCACCCCGAAGGGCATGCTGGCAACACAGAACAAGGGTTGCGCTCGTTGCGGGACTTAACCCAACATCTCACGACACGAGCTGACGACAGCCATGCACCACCTGTACACCGACCACAAGGGGGCGCCTGTCTCCAGACGTTTCCGGTGTATGTCAAGCCTTGGTAAGGTTCTTCGCGTTGCGTCGAATTAAGCCACATGCTCCGCTGCTTGTGCGGGCCCCCGTCAATTCCTTTGAGTTTTAGCCTTGCGGCCGTACTCCCCAGGCGGGGAACTTAATGCGTTAGCTGCGGCACCGACGACGTGGAATGTCGCCAACACCTAGTTCCCACCGTTTACGGCGTGGACTACCAGGGTATCTAATCCTGTTCGCTCCCCACGCTTTCGCTCCTCAGCGTCAGTAATGGCCCAGAGATCCGCCTTCGCCACCGGTGTTCCTCCTGATATCTGCGCATTTCACCGCTACACCAGGAATTCCGATCTCCCCTACCACACTCTAGCTAGCCCGTATCGAATGCAGACCCGGGGTTAAGCCCCGGGCTTTCACACCCGACGTGACAAGCCGCCTACGAGCTCTTTACGCCCAATAATTCCGGACAACGCTTGCGCCCTACGTATTACCGCGGCTGCTGGCACGTAGTTAGCCGGCGCTTCTTCTGCAGGTACCGTCACTTTCGCTTCTTCCCTGCTGAAAGAGGTTTACAACCCGAAGGCCGTCATCCCTCACGCGGCGTCGCTGCATCAGGCTTTCGCCCATTGTGCAATATTCCCCACTGCTGCCTCCCGTAGGAGTCTGGGCCGTGTCTCAGTCCCAGTGTGGCCGGTCGCCCTCTCAGGCCGGCTACCCGTCGTCGCCTTGGTGAGCCATTACCTCACCAACAAGCTGATAGGCCGCGGGCTCATCCTTCACCGCCGGAGCTTTACACCATCAAGGATGCCCAAGATGGTCATATCCGATATTAGACCCCGTTTCCAGGGCTTGTCCCAGAGTGAAGGGCAGATTGCCCACGTGTTACTCACCCGTTCGCCACTAATCCCCACCGAAGTGGTTCATCGTTCGACTTGCATGTGTTAAGCACGCCGCCAGCGTTCGTCCTGAGCCAGGATCAAACTCTCCGTGAATGTTTTCCCGTAATCGGGACGACACCACGATGAGCGGAACAGTCAGGCGGAATAGGCCCGACCGTTCTCAGCGTCCTCGCTGTGTTTTTTCAAAGGAACCTCGTCCCGATCGTGATGACCGGAGACGGGGTATCAACATATCTGGCGTTGATTTTTGGCACGCTGTTGAGTTCTCAAGGAACGGTCGCTTCCTTTGTACTCACCCTCTCGGGCTTTCCTCCGGGCTTCCCTTCGGTGTTTCCGACTCTATCAGATCTTTTCTCGATCCGATTTCCTCGGCGCTTTCCAGGTTCCCGCTTCCGCGTTTCCCTTTCCGGCGGTTCCGACTCTATCAGATCCTTTCGGCGTC
>NZ_WWJT01000452.1 GCF_009865385.1 Streptomyces sp. SID486
CCGCCGCAGCGTGGGCGCGCCGCTGCCGGCCGCCGAGCGCGGCGACGTCGACCGCATCACCCGGGCGGCCCGCACCACCCTGGGGGAAGCGGCCTTCACCGGCTCCTTCACCCACGGCACCCGCCTGTCCCCGGAGGAGGCCCTGCACGAGACCAGCGCCTGCCGGGGGGCTTCCGGCTGACGGTCCGGGGCCTCGGAGACCTGCCGGAGGCTTGGATTCCCAGGCGTACCGGCCTCGGCTCCTCCTGGAGTCCCGCTGGAGTGAGCTGGTCACATTGCAACCGATGAGCGTGACACTGGGTGTCACCTGGCGGGCGTGTCATGGTCGATGCAGACACCGCGGGTCAGTGCCTCACACACCGAATCGCTCATGGGGGAGTGTCATGGACATTGGGATTCTTGGACCGCTCGCCGTCCGGCTGAACGGGCAGTCGATCGTGCCGAGTGCGGGGAAGCCGCGACAGCTGCTGGCCCTGCTGGCCATCAGGGCGGAGCAGGTGGTGACCGTACCGACGCTGATGGAGGAGATCTGGGGCGACGCGATCCCCAAGAGCGCGGCCACCACGCTCCAGACGTACATCCTCCACCTGCGCAGGAAGGTGACGGACGCGCTGCGCACCGGGCCGGCGGGCGGCGGGAGCGAACAGGTGGGAGACGCCAAGGACGTGCTGGCCACCTGCTTCGGCGGCTACCGGCTCGCGCTCCGCCCGGCGGACAGCGACCTGCGCGAGTTCCGGTCGCTCGCGACTCGCGGCTCCCTCGCGCTGGAGACGGGCGACGCGCACGCCGCGGCCGTGCTGCTGGAGCGGGCGCTCGAGCTGTGGCGCGGCCCGGCGCTGGTGGACGTTCCGGTCGGGCTCGTGCTCGGGGTGGAGGTCCTCGGCATGGACGAACAGCGCACCCGGGTGCTCGAACAGCGCATCGAGGCGGACCTGCTGCTCGGCCGGCACGCCTCGCTCCTCGCCGAGCTGCGGATGCTGGTCGCCCGGCACCCGATGAACGAGAACCTGGCCGCCCAGCTCATGACGGCGCTGTACCGCTCGGGCGGCGTGTGGCGGGCGCTGGAGGTCTTCCAGCAGCTGCGCCGGACGCTCATCGAGGAGCTGGGCGTGGAGCCCTCGCAGCGCCTGCAGCGGTTGCACCAGGCCGTGTTGTCCGGGGAGCCGGAACCGGAGCCGCGGCACACCGGGCGCCACCTGCTGCGCACCGGCGCCTGAGGCTCAGACCAGCCAGCCGGATTCGTGGGCGATGCGTACGGCGTCCACCCGGTTGCGGGCGTTCAGCTTGGTGACGACCGCGGTCAGGTAGTTCCGTACGGTCCCCGGGGACAGGTGCAGCCGGGAGGCGATCTCCACTGCCTCATCGCCCTGGGCGGTGAGGCGCAGCACTTCCCTCTCACGGTCGGTGAGCGGGCTCTCGGCACTGTCCCAGGCCGCCAGGGCGAGCTCGGGGTCGATGGCCCGGTGGCCCGCCACGATCCTGCGCACCGCCTCGGCGAGATCCTGGGGCGAGGCGTCCTTCGGCAGGAACCCGGAGACCTTGGCCTCCAGCGCCCGGCGCAGCACGCCCGGGCGGCCGAGGCTGGTCAGGATGAGGGTGCGGCAGCCCGGCAGCTCCTCGGCGAGGAGGGCCGCCGCCGACAGGCCGTCAAGGCCCGGGAGGCCGATGTCGATGATCGCGACATCGGGCCGGTGCTCCAGGGCGGCGGGCAGGATCTTGTCGCCGCGCTCGACCTGTGCGACCACGTCGAAGTCGTCCTCCAGGCCGAGCAGCGCCGCGAGCGCTCCCCTGACCAGGTCCATGTCCTCGGCCAGCAGAATGCGGATCATCATGGTCAATTCCCCCCGGTATCTTGACCGTTTCACAGTACAGTTTTTTACCTCCGCATGTTCCCCGTCGATGCTTCACACGTACGGGACGCGGGCGGCGCCAGTGGCGCCCGGGCGACCGTCCGGAACCATCCGTCGGCGCCCCGGCAGCTGGTGAGACTGCCGCCGACGCGGGTCAGCCGGTGGGTGAGATTGCCCAGGCCGCTGCCGCCGGGGTCGTCCGCCCGCTGCGGCTCCCGGTCCGCCTGCGCGGGGTCCACGCCGTCGTTGGCGAGGCTGAGTGTGACCACGCCGTTCTCCTCCCGGCACCGGATGGTGAAACGGTGGACCCGGCTGTGCCGCAGGGCGTTGGTCACGCCTTCGCGGAGCACCGTGGCGAGGACCGTGTCGATCTGCGGGGGGAGCGGACCGACGTCGATCGCGGTCTCCACCTCGATGTCGACCGACTCCAGCATCGAGCGGGTGACCGCCGTCTCCTCGAGCAGGGACATGTCGCGGTAGCCGGTGGCGACCTTGCGCACGTCGGCGAGCGACTGGCGGGACAGCGCGAGGACGGACTCGATCTCCTTCTGCGCCGCCTCCGGCAGGTCCGGCACCAGACGGCGGACCAGCTCGGTCTTGAGCGTGATCGCCGACAGGTTGTAACCGAGCAGGTCGTGCAGGTCCCGGGAGAAACGCACCCGCTCACTGGCCACGGCGAGCCGGGCCAGGTCCGCGCGGTGTGCGTGCAGCCGGGTCACCAGGCCGGTCAGACTGCTCAGCCCGAACACCACCAGCCCGGTGACGAGCGTGGCCTCCATCGCGTAGACGCTGTCGAGCACGCTGTTGCCCTCGAGCGCCGAGTACGTGAAGAGGGACAGACCGATCGCGCCGTACAGCGGCCAGGCGACCCGGCCGGGGAGCAGCAGGAGCACGGAGCCGGCCAGGAAGCCGCCCATCGCACCCCAGGCGATGCCGAAGAGCGCGAGCGGTACGGCGCAGAAGAGACATTGCAGCAGGAGGGTGGTCACCCGGTGCCATCGGGGGCTCTGCCGGGCCTGCGGCCGGGAGTGCACGATCTGGAGGCCGTACACGGCCAGCAGGGCGGTGAAGACCACACAGTTCTGGACCGGCGCCAGCTTCTCACCGAGGATGTTCACGGCGGTGACCAGCGAGTATCCGGCCATCACGGCCAGGAGGACCGCGCGCGCCAGCCGCGGGGCAGGCGCGTCGGAAACCTCGCCGGGGAGGTCGGGGACCGGTTCGGCCGGCTCGTTGCTGTGCTGTTCAGGTGGGTTCATCAGGCGCGGCGACTTCTCTGCGAAGGGTGATGGACGCACCCGGAGCCGCCCCGGCTGCGGCCGGGCTGCGGCCGGGACGGCCCGGGCGGGTTGATCATCGCTCGGACGGCGCCGTCCGGACGAGCAACAGCGGGGTGACGTCTGGCTGGGTCACGAAGGGCGGCCAGGGGCGGCGGGGGTCGGGCTGTCCGGTCCGACGGAGGCGGCCCCGGCGTCGTCGACGGGGCCCTGGGAGGTACAGACCAAGGATAAATGCCAGGTCAGCGCCTGTTCAGCCCGGTATGGGAGGCCGGACTCAGATGAACAGCGGCAACGGGTTGAGGTGCTCGTACGGAGTGGGCTCGGTGAGCCGGCCGAGGGCGACCGGCACCTCGAAGAGGCGGCCCGGCGCGAACCGGGGCCAGAAGTGGCGCATGCCGGGAACGACCACCTTCACCACCGGAAGCCCGATGTCGGGCCGGGTCTGGTCCAGCACGAGGACCTCCAGGCCGCGCCGGCGGGCGAGTTCGGTGAGCGCCGCCACGTCGTCGGCGAGGTCGGCCCGGTGGAGGTGCGCGTGGTCACCGGGGGCGGTCGGGCGGCACGTCGGGTCGGGCACCAGGTAGGGCTGGTCGGCGACGGTGGCCGTGCGCCACCAGGAGAGGGCCTGCGGGTCGTCCACCGTGTACCCGGAGCCGTCCGGGCGGGCACCGATGACAGCGGGCAGCAGCTGGCCCATCTCGGTGAGCGCGCGGCGCACCGCGATGCGCGGGTCGAAGTGGGCGCCGAATCCGAACAGCACGTCCTCGGCGGCCCCTTCGGTGCGCCGGGACAGGGCGGCGACCACCGGGATGCCGAAGTCGGAGGTCAGGTCGAGGGCCCAGACCTCGCGGCCGACGGACCGGTATCCCGCGCGCAGCGGCTCGATCCAGTCGTCGCCGGACGCGGCGAAGGCGTCGAGGTCGAGGGCGGGCGCGCGGGTGCGGTTGTACCACCACAGGGCGACCGCGTCGCGCTCCACCAGCTCCAGGAAGCCCTGGACGAAGGCGTCCTCGCGGCTGGAGCCGGCGGCGTTGCCGTTGGAGTCCGCGCGCAGCGGGGCCGCGGGGTCGGCGTCGAAGTAGAGCAGCGAGGTGGGCAGCAGCCGCTGCCGGTCCGCGGTCAGGGACCACACCGGCGTCCAGTCGAGGACCGCCTCCTCGTCGAAGGGGCGGCCGACGTGCTGGAAGGGCGAGCGGGAGGCGTTCCAGACCGCCCGGTCGCGCAGTTGCCGGGCGTCGTGGAGCCGCACGGTGTCCGGGTGCACCGCGGCAGCGCCGAGTGCGCGCAGACTGTCGCGGACCACCGGCTCGTCGCCGTGCCGGGTGCCGCTGTAGCGCTCCACGGCCTCGCACAGGGCGCTGACCTCGGCCTCCTCGGCGGTGAGGCCCTTGCCGCCGCTGAGCGCGCGCAGGCCGGCGGTGTGCCCGGCCAGGGTCTGCGCCCGCAACGCCAGGTTGTGGCCGGACAGGTAGCTGTGGGTGAAGGCCGGACTGCGCGGGTCGCGTCGCACCTCGCGCACGACACCGGTGACCGGGCTCACCAGGTGACCGTAGGTGTCCAGCATCTGGGTGGGCGTCAGGGCCCGGTGGCCGTTGCCGCCGGCCGCCGCCTTGGGCCGGGGCGAGGGGCGGAACGGCGCGCGCACCGCGGCGCCGACCAGCCCGGGGTCGCCGCAGGCCGGGCACTGGGGCCGGTGGACGACCGGGTGCCGGTCGACGGCGAGGGTGCCGGTGTCCAGGACGTGCACGGCGTCACGGACCGGACCGGGCGTCCCGGCCAGGTACTTGGCGGTCTCCAGCACGGCGGTGTGCAGGCCCAGGGCCCGGGTCGCGGCGAGGGAGGCGTCGGGCCGGTCGACCGGTCCGGTACTGCCCAGGGCGCGGTGCAGGGGGGCCTCGGAGCCGCGCTGGAGGCGCAGGCGTTCGGCCAGGCAGTGCCAGCAGGGGCCGTCGCCGGGGCGGAACACCGGCCCGGTCCACGGGGTGGGGCCGCCGGGTCTGGCGAGGATCCAGGGGCGGCCCGCCGCCCGCTGGTGGGCGTCGACGTCGGCGAGCCGCGGGTCCAGGTAGTCGGCGCAGAGCACCAGGGTGACGGCGGCGTCCACCGCGTCGGGCGGCACCACGGTGAGCCCGGACTCGGCGCAGGCGGCCGCCGCCTGCGCGTGGCCGACCGGGCCGCCGAGCACCAGGAGCCGTACCGGCGCGCCGGCGGGCGGCGCGGTGCCGGCCAGGTCCCAGAAGGCTTCGGCCGAAGGGTCGTCCGGTGCCGGTGCCCCGGCGGAACGGGCGCGCAGCAGGCCGGCGGACCAGAGTTCGGCGAGCGCGCGGCGCAGTTCGTCGGGCGAGGCCCCGGGTGCCTCCGGGTTCCCGGCGGCGGCCCGCAGCACCTCGTCGGGTGTTCGGGTGCCGTCGAGCAGGGGGGCCAGTGCCTCGGCCGGGGTGCCGCGCACCGCGCGGACACCCCGGCCGGAGACCAGGTACACGGCCTCGTCCGGTACGACGACGCTCCGCAGATGGCTGCGCCAGCCGATCCGCGGTGTGCCGTCCCCGGCCACCGGTCCTGCCTGTTCCCGCACGGCCGGCTGTCAGACCGCGAGGGCCTCGGCCGGCTCGGGGGCCAGCACGCAGAGGGTGAAGAGGGCCGAGACGTCGGCGGGGGCCTCGTCCAGGTCCTCGATCGTGAGGGTGGTCGAGGACTGGAGGTCAGGTGTGAGGACGGGGGCCCAGGAGGGCTCCTCGGTGAGGACAGGGAGCATGGGAGTTCCTTCTAGGAGTCTTCGAAGCACGTGTGTGCGACGCGAAGGCGCCGTGGAGCGGCGCCTTCGCTGGATTGTGCGAACACCTGATGATCGCCGACCAGTGAATTCGTCATGAATTCGGGGATGCCGGATTCACGTCGTCCGGCGGGCGCGGACCAGTTCGGTGATCGCCACCGTCACGTCGTGCGGGGTGGGCAGCCCCGCGATCTCCTTGCTCAGCTCGTCGGTCCGGGCCTTGTAGGCCGGGTCCTCCAGCAACTTTCGGCAGGCCGCGGCCACGTCCTCCGGGGAGTCGTCCTGCCCGGCCGTGAGCATGATCGCGGCACCGTACTCGGCAAGCCGCTCGGACATGCCGACCTGCTTGGGCATGGCGGGGATCACCAGCTGGGGGACCCCGCACACGATCGCGTGCAGCATGGTGTTGCCACCGGCCCGGTGCACCAGCAGGTCGCAGGTGCGCAGCACGACGTCGAGCGGCAGCCAGCCCGCGCGCACGTTGTCCGGCAGCTCGCCCAGGGCGTCCGCCATCTCCTGGGGGGCCGCGATGAGCAGTTCCACATCGAGTCCGGCGACCTTCTCGACCAGGGCGGACAGGGCGTCGGCCTCGTAGTCGGCGCTGACCCGGCTGCCCGCCGAGACCAGCACGCGCGGCCGGTCTCCCCTGGTGTACATCCAGGGTTCGAGCGCGCGCTGGGTGTTGAAGGGCACGTACTGCATGAACTGCGCGGGTCCCGCGTCCGGGCGGCGGGCGCCCGGCGGACAGATCTCCACGTACATGTCCGGGTCGGGGAGAGCGGACAGGCCCATCTGCTCCAGCTCGGGCGCCAGTTCGGCGGCGGCCGACAGGTCGATGACGGACGGCTCGCCCATGTTGAGCGCGTGCCGCACCCAGGGCAGGCCGAAGCGGTGGGCCACCAGCGGTGCCGCGTACGAGAGCGCCCCTGCGACCAGGACGTCCGGCTGCCACCGCTCGACCAGGGGGACCAGGCCCTCCATGCTGCCGAGGGCGAGGCGGGCCATGCCCCGGCCGTTGAACAGGTTGCGCTCGTGCGGGTCCCTGGGGATCTCCAGCGGGTTCCCGTGCCGGTCGCGCTGCATGAAGTCGAACATGGTGCGCGAGGTGATCGGGGCGCCCGGCAGACCGGTCGCCGCGACCAGCGGCATCACGTTCTCCGTGGCCCCGACGATCACTTCGTGGCCGGCGTTGCGCGCCGCCAGCGCCAGCGGGGTGATGGGGAAGACCGCCCCCGCGCTTCCTCCGGACACAAAAAGGAATCTCATGGCCGCGGACGTTAGGGGACGGGGGTCGAGCGTTCCTGGAGCGGCGCTGGAAGTCCCGGGAGGCAGCCGGCAGGGCCGCGACGGCGGCGGTGGCCCGGGAGCGCGAGGCGGGTCCGAGTGACGCCCTAGCCGGTCGCCGGACAATCCCCCTTGACCTCTAGCGCACTAGAGGTTTCATCCTGGTCCGGTCGCAGCGGCCGGAGCCTGTCCACGGGCCCTCACCCGTGCCAGGGCCGAACCTGTGGGCGCACCGCTTCCTCCTCCACTTCCGCACCCCGAAGGAACGAACTCCCGATGACAGACACAGCGAAGCCGGGTGCCTCGGTGCCCGGTTCCGGTGCCGACGCGGTGGACCGGCGCAGGGTCCGGCTGATCATGGTGGGGCTGCTGCTCGGCCTGTTCATGTCCGCGCTCGACCAGACGATCATCTCCGCGGCCCTGCGCACCATCGCCGACGACCTCAACGGCCTCTCGGAGCAGGGCTGGGCCAACACCTCGTACATGATCACGTCGGTGATCACGACGGCGCTGTACGGCAAGCTCTCCGACATCTACGGACGCCGGCCCGTCTACTGCACCGCCGTCGCCGTGTTCGTGCTCGGCTCGGTGCTGTGCGGCCTCGCCCAGTCCATGACCTTCCTCGCGGTGTTCCGCGGTGTCCAGGGCATCGGCGCGGGCGGTCTGATGAGCCTCGCCTTCGCGATCCTCACCGATCTGGTGCCGCTCGCCGAACGCAGCCGCTACCAGGCGTGGTTCGGCGCGGTCTTCGGTGTCTCGGCCGTCGTCGGTCCGGTCGCCGGCGGCTTCTTCGCCGGTCTCGACAGCTTCATGGGCGCGTCCGGCTGGCGCTGGGCGTTCTACATCAACGTGCCGATCGGTGTGGCGGCGGCGCTGATCATCGCCTCGATGGTGCGCATCCAGCCCAACCGGGCGCAGCACAAGTTCGACATCGCGGGCCTGGCCACGCTGGTCCTCTGCCTGGTGCCGCTGCTCTTCGCGGTGGAGCAGGGCCCCAAGTGGGGCTGGGCCGCGGGCGGGACGCTCGGCCTGTTCGCCCTGGGCCTGCTCGGCCTGGTGCTGTTCCTGCTGGCGCAGAAGCGGGCGGGCGGCGCCGCCCTGCTGCCCACGCCGATGTTCCGCAACCCGCTCTTCTCCGTGTACAACGCCGTCAACATGCTGGTCGGCGCGGCGGTGTTCGGCGCGCTGTCGGTGCTGCCCCTCTACCTCCAGATGGTCAAGGGCCTGTCACCCACCCAGGCCGGTCTGATGATGCTGCCCCAGACACTGGGCATCGTCGTCGCGGGCCGCATCGCGGGCCCGTTCGTCACGAAGACGGGCCGCTACAAGGTCGTGCTGCTCACCGGCCTCGTGCTGATGGTCGCCGCGACCTTCTGGTTCGGCACGCTCGCCGCGGACACGGCGCTGTGGCAGACGGGCATCGCCGCCGGACTGATGGGCTTCGGCATCGGCCTGTGCTGGCAGGTCATGCTGATCGCCATCCAGACGGGCGTCTCCCCGCAGTACATGGGCGCGGGGATGGGCTCGTTCACCTTCTTCCGCCAGATCGGCGGCACCGCGGGCATCGCCGTCTTCCTGTCGATGTTCTTCGGCGCGGTCGGTGACAGGGTGGCCGCCGCCTACCGCGACGCGGCCTCCGACCCCGCCTACACGGCGGCCGTCAACGACCCGTCGGTGACCGGGCAAGCCGCCAACAAGGTGCTCCTCGGTGCCCGGGAGGGCGCCGTCCCGATGGACAACAGCTCCTTCCTCGACCGGGCCGACCCGCGCCTGGCCAAGCCGTTCCTGCACGGCATGGCCGAGGCGATGCAGATCGTCTTCATGGTGAGCGGTGTCATGCTCCTGATCGCCCTGGTCCTCGCGGCCGTCCCGAAGGAGAAGCGTCGCGAACCCGCCGCCGCCCCCGGCGGCGCCAAGGACGCCAAGGAGCCCGCGGGCAGGAACTGAGCCCGCAGGACCACCTGGTCCGGACGACCACCCGCGTGCCCGCCCTGCGACGGGCGGGCACGCCCTCCATACGGACGCGTGCCCATCCCCCGTGCACCCGTCCGAGAAGGGGGCCGGCACACGCCGGCCCCCTTCGCCGTGTCCGGCACCCCCCGCGCACCCGTCCCGCAAGCGGAGTCCAGCTGAAGTGGACCCGCCCTCTAGGTCGGCTTCCCAGAATCGGTCCCGTAACCGAGGCCGGGGCAAAGGTGCGAGTGAAGGGTTGCCATGAAGGCGCTGATTCTGTCCGGAGGGATGGGGACCAGGTTGCGTCCCTTCACCTATTCCATGCCCAAACAGTTGGTGCCCGTCGCCAACAAACCGATCCTGGTGCACTGCCTGGAGAACGTCCGCGCGATCGGCGTCGAGGACGTGGCCGTCGTCGTCGGTGATCGCGGCCCGGAGATCCGCGCGGTCGTCGGGGACGGCTCCGCCTACGGCCTGAACATCACCTACCTCCGCCAGGAGGCCCCGCTCGGCCTCGCGCACGCCGTCTCCATCGCCGAGGAGTTCCTCGGCGACGACGACTTCGTGATGTACCTGGGCGACAACGTCCTGGCCGAGGGCATCGCCGAGTCCGCCCGCGCCTTCCACGCCGGGCGCCCCGCCGCCCAGCTGCTGCTCACCAAGGTGGCCGACCCGCGTGCCTACGGCGTCGCGGAGGTCGACGCCGAGGGCCGGGTGCTCGCGCTGGTGGAGAAGCCGCAGCAGCCGCGCAGCGATCTCGCCGTGATCGGCGTGTACTTCTTCACCGCCGCGGTGCACGACGCGGTGCGGGCCATCGAGCCGAGCGCCCGCGGCGAACTGGAGATCACCGACGCCATCCAGTACCTGGTGGAGCGCGGGGACCGGGTGGTCGCCGACGAGTACGCCGGCTACTGGAAGGACACCGGCAGCCCGGACGACCTGCTCGACTGCAACCGGCTGCTGCTCGGCCGGCTCGGCCACGGGGTGCACGGCCAGGTCGACGCGGCCAGCACCGTCGAGGGCCCGGTGCTCGTCGAGGCCGGGGCCGTCGTGGAGCGCTCGCGCCTCGTCGGACCGCTCATCGTCGGCGCGGGCAGCGTCGTGCGCGACAGCGAGCTGGGCCCGTACACCGCGCTCGGACGCGACTGCGCACTCGACGGCGCCGGGATCGGCGACTCCATCGTCCTGGACGGGGTGTCCATCCAGAACGTGCGCGGACTGTCCGGCTCGATCATCGGCCGTTCCGCCGCGGTGCGCGGCGGCGAGGCCGCCGGCCGCCGGCTCATCATCGGCGACCACACCCGGGCGGAGGTGGCGGCATGAGGATCCTGGTCACCGGCGCCGCCGGTTTCATCGGCTCGCACTACGTCCGCGAGGTCCTCGCGGGCAGCTATCCCGAGTCCGCCGACGTCCACGTCACGGTCCTCGACCGGCTCACCTACGCGGGCCGCCGCGAGAACCTGCCCGCCGAGCACGAGCGGTTCACGTTCGTGCGCGGCGACATCTGCGACCGCGACCTCCTGGACCGCGTCGTCCCCGGCCACGACGCGATCGTGCACTTCGCGGCCGAGTCCCACGTGGACCGCTCGGTCACCGCCCCGGGCGAGTTCATCCGCACGAACGTCACGGGCACCCAGCAGGTGCTCGACGCGGCCCTGCAGGCCGGCGTCGACCGGGTGCTGCACGTCTCCACCGACGAGGTGTACGGCTCGGTGGAGACCGGTACCTGGACCGAGGACAGCCCCCTGCTGCCCAACTCGCCCTATGCGGCGTCCAAGGCGTCCAGCGACCTGGTCGCCCGCGCCTACCACCGCACACACGGGCTCGACGTGCGCATCACCCGCTGCTCCAACAACTACGGCCCCTACCAGCACCCCGAGAAACTGATCCCGAACTTCGTCACCCGGCTCCTGACGGGCCGCCACGTCCCGCTGTACGGCGACGGCCGCAACGTGCGTGAGTGGCTGCACGTGGACGACCACTGCCGGGCCCTCCACCTGGTGCTCACCAAGGGCCGGGCCGGCGAGGTCTACAACATCGGCGGCGGCAGCGGTCTGAGCAACCGCGAGATGACCGGCCGGCTGCTCGCCCTCCTCGGCGCGGACTGGGACATGGTGCGCCATGTCGAGGACCGCCCCGGACACGACTTCCGCTATGCGATCGACGACTCCAAGATCCGCGAGGAACTGGGCTACGCGCCCCGCTGGTCGATCGAGAGCGGGCTGGAAGCGGTCGTGAACTGGTACCGCGACCACCCCGGCTTCTGGCGTACGCCGGCCTCCTGACGGCCGGATCGAAGACGCCGGACACCCCCACACGCCAACCCCTTTGCCCACCCCCGCCGGCACCGGCCGGCGGGAATCCGCCGACGAGAAACGGAACCCACATGTCCACTCTGCGCAGCCGTGCCCGCACCGCCGCCATCGCCGTCCCGCTCGCCCTCACGGGCCTGGTGGCGGCCACCTCCAGCGCCTCGGCCGCCCCGGTGAAGACGTACTTCGACTGCCGTGTCGGCACCACCACGGGCCTCGCCTACAGCACGTACGTCGACGCCGTGGCCCCGGAGACCGTCAAGCGCGGCGCCACCTTCGACGTCACGCTCGACCCGGCGCCGATCACCCCGAACCCGGCCTACAACAAGGTCGTCAAGAACGTCGCCCTCCAGTTCAAGCTGCCCGAGGGCGCGACCGTCGTCTCCTACGAGGTCGCCGACGGCGGCGCGGCCGGCACCCCGAAGCTGGAGGTGGACGGTACCAAGGCGGTGCTGCGCGCCGAGGGGCCGTACGTCTCCAACACGCCCTTCGACCTGCCGAAGGTCACCATCAAGCTCCAGGCCCCCAAGACCCGGACCACCCTGGAGACCCGTTTCGGCGGCACCTCGCACGACGACCCGGGCTTCAGCTGGACCTTCACGCCCGTCAACTGGCCGAGCGACGCCCAGCTCGCCTGCTGGCCCGACCAGCCGATCGCGCTGGCCAAGACGGTCGTCAAGTAACCGTCAGGCACCGAGCGTTCGTACCGTCTGCGCCGGCCGGCCCCCAGCGGGGCGGGCCGGCGCGGTCGCGCTTGACCTCTAGCGCGGTCGAGGTTGCAGCCTGGTGGGGAAAGGTCCGGAAGTGGGGAGACAGCGGCAGTGAAGATCGAGATCTGGTCCGACATCATGTGCCCGTGGTGCTACATCGGCAAGGCACGGCTCGACAAGGCGATCGAGCGAGTCGGCCGTGATGACGTCGAGGTCGTCTGGCGCAGCTTCGAACTCCGCCCCGACCAGCCGCGTACACCCGGGGCGACGCTCGGCGAGATGATGCGGGACAAGCTCGGACTCAAGGACGTGGAGACGGTCGAGCTGTTCGAGAAGATCCGCGTCCTCGGCGAGGTCGAGGGCCTGGACATCCGGCTCACCGGCGTCCGTCCCGTGAACTCCTTCGACGCGCAGCGCCTGGTGCACCTCGCGGCCGAGAGCGGCCTCGCGCACCGGCTGAAGGACGACCTGTTCCGTGTCTACCTGAAGGAACACCAGAACGTGGCGGACCACGACGTCCTGGCCCGGACCGCCACCGCCGCCGGGCTCGACGCCGACGACGTCGCACGGGTCCTGGCGGGTGACGCGTACGCCGCGGACGTGCGTGAGGACGAGGCGGTGGCCGTGCGCCGCGGTGTCACCGGAGTACCGACCGTCTTCGTCGACGGGGTGCGGATCGCCGGTGGCGTGCCCACCGTCGAGCAGTTCCACTGGGCACTGGCGGAGGCCGGCTGAGATGAGCGTCGCCCGGCCCGCGCACCACGTCACCGAACTCACCGTCGGGCAGCTGTCGGCGCGCAGCGGCGTGGCGGTCACGGCACTGCACTTCTACGAGTCCAAGGGGCTCATCAAGAGCCGCCGGACACCCGGCAACCAGCGCCGCTACACCCGTGACACGCTGCGCCGCGTCTCGGTGATCCGGGTGGCGCAGCGTATGGGCATCCCGCTGAGCACGGTGCGCGAGGCGCTGGCCGAGCTGCCTGACGGGCGCACCCCCGACCGGGCCGACTGGGCCCGGCTCTCGCAGGTCTGGCGCGCCGATCTCGACGAGCGGATCGAGCAACTCCGCGCTCTGCGCGACGGACTGGAGGACTGCATCGGCTGCGGCTGCCTGTCGGTGAGCGACTGTCCGCTGACCAATCCGTACGACGAGCTGGGCGAGGAGGGTCCCGGGCCGCGCCGCCTGCTCCGGGAACCTACGGGCGCCGCCGCTCGCGGGCGGACCCGGAAGACCCCGGTGGTGGACGCGGACGCCGCGGTGGCCGATCCCTGCGGAGGCGTGAGCGCAGCGTGCCGGGGTGAGGCGCAGAACGCGGCGGACTGAGACGCGGGCAGTGAGACGCGGGGAGTGAGACCCACGGACCGAGACGGCCGGGCGGGGTGACGCCGGGCCCGGTACGTGCTGGCTGGGGCGTACGGGCCGGGCCGGACTGGCCGGACACGCACGAGCGGGCGTATGGAGCGGGGCGCACACGAGCGGGGCTGTGGAGCGGGCGCACACGAGCCGGGCACGCACGAGCGGGACGTAAGAGCCGAGCCGTATGAGCCGAGCCGTATGAGCCGGGTACGCACGAGCGGGGCGTACGGAGCGGGGTCGTCCCCGTTCCGTACGCCCCGGCCTCGGTGCGGCGGTGGCACGGCGTGCGTCCGCCGGTGCCTGGGCCGCCGCTCGGTGGCTCACTGCTCGCGCTGGAGTGCGCGTGCGTAGGTCTCGGCGGCGCCCGCGAAGCCGAGGACGACGTGGCCGGCGGCCGAGTGGGCGTCCCGCCAGTGCCGCTGGAGCGGGGCCGCCTCCTGGTGGGCGCGAGTGCCCGCGGAGGTGAAGAGCCGGTCGACGGCCGCGGTGGCCAGCTCCGCGGCGAGGGCGCAGTCCCGGCTGCTGCGAGCGGTCTGGAGGTCGGTGACCCGGCCGGTGTCCGCCGCGCGGGCCGCCGTCTCCAGGAGCAGCGCCGCCGTGTCCGCCTCGGCCGCCGCCCGGCCGAGGACCACGGCCGCGGAGCTCTCCAGACCGCCCGAGGCGGAGGTGTGGCGAGGCGCGGTCCCCTCGCGCCAGGCGGCCACCGCGGCACGCGCGGCGCCCACCACGGGGGCCGCGAAACACAGGCCGTTGACAGCCTTGAGGGGCACGCGGTGACAGGGCGCCTCGGCGAGGTCGGCGGCGCCCGTGGCGATCGCCTCCCGGGTGAAGGTCAGCTCGTCCGCCACGAAGACGTCCTGGATGTGGAGGGTGTTGCTGCCGGTGCCGCGCATACCGACCGGCGACCAGGTGTCCTCGGTGTGCCAGCTGCCACGCGGCACGGCGAAGAAGCGGGCCACCGGCCGCTCCTCCGTGGTCATCGCGCACACCAGCGCCCAGTCGGCGTGGTCGATGACGCTGACGTAGGGCCAGGTGCCGTGGATCCGCCAGCCGCCCTCCTCGCGGCGGGCCCGGCCGAGGGGCATGAGCGCGCCGACGATCAGCGTGTCCGGGCCGCCCGCCCAGATCCGCCGCTGACCGGCCTCGGGGAGATAGGCCGCCATCCGGCCGAGCGACGCGGTCAGCGAGGCGGCCCAGGCGGCCGAGGTGCAGCCCTCGCCGACCACGGTGACGGCCCGGACGATCTCCTCGAAGGTCCCGGCGTCGCCACCGTGCCGGCGGGGCACGAAGTGGCGTGCGAATCCCGCGTCCAGCATGGACCGTACGACCACCGGGGCGAGGCGGCGGTCGCGCTCGGCGGCCTGTGCGTGTTCCGCGGCGATCTTCGCGACGTCGGCCGCCGCGACGACGACGGCGGCGGAGTCGATACGGGAGGCCCGCTGGTCGGATCCCCGCGGTGCGGTCCGGGGTGACGTCCCGGGAGACGTGGGCGGGAACGTCTGCTGTGTCGGCATCCTGGTCTGCTCCTCGTGACAGTGCCTCTGGCTGGTGCTCGGCGCCAGCCTCACGCGCTCCGCTCGAGCCGGACTACAGGCCGCCCTGGAAGGGCGGCCGGGCCCGACGGCACCGGCGGCGGCCCGTCGGGGAGCCCGCCGGGGTGCCCCATGGCGGACCCGCCTGCCCGTGGCGGCCGGACGCCGTCATGGGCAGGCGTCGGGCGTGGTGCGCACGGAGCCCGGACGGCCCGGACGGGCCCGTGCTCGACGCCCCTCAGATCCGCACGAGGTGAGCCGCCCGTCGGACGGCGTCCACCAGCTCGGCCTGGCGGAGCACGGGGGCGGTGTCGACCGCGTCCCCCCGGCCGGCTCCGCGCACGGCCTCGGCGAAGGCGGCGACGGCGGCGGCCGCCTGGTCGTGAGCGGGAAGGACCCGCTCCTCGGAGCCGTCCGCGCGCTCTATCCGCAGGATCGGGCGGTGTCCGGCCGGAGGCGAGTACGCCCGGTCGAGGGCGATGCTGCCCTCGCTGCCGAGAAGCCGCCAGCCCGCCGTGTAGGCGTGCTCCATACCGAAGACCAGCTGGGCGCTCACCCCGGTGACGGGGTCGCCGAGCAGGGCGCTGCCCCCGAGGTCGACCCCGCGTGCGGTGTCGTGGCGCAGGACGGCGCCCTGCACCCGAAGCCCGGGGCCGAGCAGCAGGGACGCCAGCCGCAGCGGGTACACGCCGATGTCGAGGAGCGCGCCGCCGTCGAGGTCCGCGCGGTAGCGGATGTCGTCCGCGGGACGCGGCGGGATCGTGAACGAGGCGCTGAGCGCCCGGGGGTCACCGATCGCACCGGCGGCCACCAGCTCCCGCACGGCGGTGTACGCGCCGTGGTGGACGAACAGGTAGTTCTCGGCGAGGACGAGGCCGCGCTCGCGGGCGAGGCCGAGCAGGCGTGCGGTGTCGGCGGTCCGCGCGGTCAACGGCTTCTCGGCGAGGACGTGCTTGCCCGCACGCAGCGCGCGTTCGGTCCAGCGCGCGTGCAGGGCGATCGGCAGCGGCACGTACACGGCGTCCACGTCGGGACGTTCGATGAGCGCGTCGTACCCCTCGACGGCCGCGCAGCCGTACCTCTCGGCGACGGCCCGGGCCTTGTGGACGCCACGGCTGGCGACAGCCGTCGGCTCGGTGTGCGGGGAAGCGGCGAACGCGGGCAGCATCCGGCGCAGCGCGATGTCGGCACAGCCCACCACCCCGACACGCAGGATCCCCGGCGGCGGGGTGGGTCCAGGGCCCGTCGGACCGGTGGGCCCCGGGCTCATCCGGCTGCTCCGTGGCCGGGCAGGGTGCGGACGCACGCCAGCAGGGTCCGCGCCTCCACGTCGACGAGGTTGCCGAGCCGGCCGGCGCGGGTGAGCTGCCCCACCGTCATCCAGATGTAGTCCTCCGGCACGTCGACGGACATCTCGTTCCCCTCCAGGACGAGGTAGCGGTTCTCCGCGTGGTAGAACCGGCCGCCCTCCTCGGAGTGGACCGCGTCGAAGAGCACCCGCTCCGGCCGTGCGGTCAGGACGGCCTCCAGGAAGGGCGGCCGGGGCGCGTCGTCGGCCAGGTTGCCCGGGTTGCACTGCACGGTGGGTCCCAGCTCGACGGCGTCGAAGGTCCCCGCCTCGGCGCGCGCCTGGACCAGCAGATGCCGCTCCCCGTGGATCTCCTTGCTCACGAAGGCGACCACTCCGCGGCCGACCGGTGCCAGCATCGGCTGCGACCACGAGGTCACCTCGCGGCTGTCGGCCTCGACGTCGACGCCGATGATGCGGAAGTACCGGCCCGACTCGTGGACGATCTCATCCCGTTCGGCGTCGCGGCGCCAGCCGGCGACCCGGCTCAGCGGGATCGTCGTGCGCTCCGGCCGGTGGCGCACCTTGGCCTCCGTGAACCAGTGCAGCAGCGCCGCCGTGTCGTGCAGCGGTTTCTCCGCCGTCCGGCCCGGCACGGCCCCTTCGCTGGGCTCGTCCGGCAGACCGGCCAGCACGGTGCGCGAGTCCATGTTGACGAGGTTGTCCACCCGCAGCAGCTCGGCCATCACCGGGCGCGGCACCCAGCAGAAGTCCTCGTGGACGGGGACGTCCTCGGTCGTCTCCACCACGATGTTGCGGTTGCGCTTGCCGAGGAACCACGAGCCCTGCTCGCTCTGCAGGGCGTCGTAGTGGACCTGATCCCCGGCCCCCGGCCGGAGGAAGTGCTCGACGTAGCGCACCGCCGAACCCCGGTGCACCCGCGTGTAGTTGCTGAACGTGGCCTGCACCGTCGGCGAGAGCTGCAGCGTGTTGATGTTGCCCGGTTCCATCTTGGCCTGCATCAACAGGTGCGGCACCCCGTCGAACCGCTTGATCAGCACTCCCAGGACACCCGTCTCCGGCTGCCGGATGATCGGCTGGGTCCACGACGGGCCGTCCGGATCCGGCCGACCGTACCGCAGGCCCTCGACGGAGAAGAAACGGCCGCTGCGGTGGCGGACGTCGCCGCTCAGCGGGTCGGTGTGCCACCCCTCCAGACCGTGCAGCGGCGCCGGTGTGACGCGGTAGTGGTGGGCCGCGCCCCGCCCGGCGAACCAGGTGTGGAACTCGGCCGCGTTCTCGACCCGCATCAGCCCGCCACCCCCTGGCGGACGGGAGGGCCGGACCGCCCGCCGGACGGACCGGACCGCGTGACGGAGAGATCGGCGACGGTCAGCTGTGCGCCCTGGCCGTGGGGGGAGTCCGCGATGAGGGCGAGACCGGGCGTGAGGGACGCAGGCCGCACGGCCGGGAGCGGCCCCGGCGTCCAGGAGACCGCACGCACCGGCTCGGGCAGGCCGTGTCCCAGCCGCTCGACGGCGAACACCTCGTCGCCGTCCAGCAGCCAGCGGGCTGTGCCCGCCGCCGAGTCCACCGCCAGGGCGCAGTGGTGGCGGTCCGACGACCCGCGCGAGGCGAGCGGCACGCTGTACGAGAACCCGCCCCGCGTGCCGTCCGGTGCGGGCACCCGGCCGTACAGTGCCCAGACCCGTGTCTCGGTGAGGGCGAAGTTCATGATCAGCCCGGCGTCGCGGTCGAGTACGACGAGCGTGCTCGCGCCGTCGCGTATGTCCTCGTCCGCCGACTCGTCCCTCACGACACCCAGCACTTGCGCCGACAGGGTCGCCGAGACGGTCAGCGTCGCTCCGCCGGTGGCGCATGCCGGACCGAAGGCGGCCCACCGGAGGTGGTCGACCGCCTCACCCTCGGGCGGCACCACGAAGGCCGGGTGTCCGGTGTCGGGATCGGTACCGGTGGGCTGCACCACCAGGCCGGCGGCCGTCGCTCGGGCGATGCCGTCCCCGGCCGTGAGCGGGCCCGCGGGCCGCAGCGACCAGGGGCCGTCGGGCCGCTTCCGCGGGTCGCGCACCCGCAGCCCTTCGGCGAAGTCGTCGTGGAAGAGGAGCGTCATGGCGTTCTCCATACTCTCCGGGCTCTCTGGCCGGTGAGGGGCGAGGCGGACGGGTGACGGGGGCGGCCGGGACGGGCGATGTTTCACGTGAAACAGGGCGAGACCGGTCCGTCACACCGGAACGGCCGGACCGGCCCCGGCGACGGCACACCGGGGCCGGCCCCGGCAGGCGGCAAGCGCGCCGGGTGATGGTCCGCGAGGAACCGAAGAAGGGTCCGGCGCGGTCAGGCGGCGGGGGCGGGGGTGGCGGTTCCGGAGCGCTCCAGGGCACGGGCCGCCGCCTCGACGATGGCCAGCCGCCCCTGCAGACCGGTCGCGGCGGCCGAGACCATGATCCCGAGCGTGGTCACCCCCACGTCGGCGTAGTCCCGCATCCTGTCCGCGATCCGATCGACCGGTCCGATCAGCGCCGTCCGGTCGATGAAGCCGAGGGGCAGTGCGGCTCCGGCGCCCGCGCGGTCTCCCGCGCCGAGCCGGTCCAGGAAGGCGGCCGTCTCGGCCTCGTACCCCATCGATCGCGCCATCTGGCAGTAGAAGTTGCGGTCCGGGTCTCCGATGCCCATCAGGTACACGTACTGGCCACGCAGCATGTCCGCCGCCGTCTCCGCGGTGTCCGCGACGGCCGTGGGCAGGCTGGGCAGCACTTCGAAGCCCTCGAGGTCGCCGGTGCCGCGGCCCTTGCGGATCTCGGCGACGGACCGGTCCACGGCCTCCGGCGAGGTGAAGACACCGAGCCAGCCGTCCGCTATCTCACCCGCGAGCCGCAGGTTGCGCGGGCCGACCGCCGCGAGAAGCACCGGCAGCCGGCCGGGGCGCCGCTCGGTCAGCAGGTGCAGCGGCGCGGGGCCTCCGACCTCGAAGTGGGTGCCCTGGTGGGTGACTGGACCGCCCTCGAGGGCGCGCCGGACGATGTCGACGTACTCCCGTGTCCGGTCCAGCGGCCGGGTGAACGGCACGCCGTACCAGCCCACGGACACGTCGGGGTTGGACACCCCGAGGCCGAGCCGGAACCGGCCGCCGCTCAGGGAGTCGAGCGTGGCGGCGGTCAGCGCGGCCATGGCGGGCGGGCGGCCGGGTATCTGCATCACGCCCGAGATCAGCGCGATGCGTTCGGTCGTCCCCGCCACGAGGCCGAGGACACTCGCCGCGTCGGACCGGTAGCCCTCCGGGGCGAGGACGGCGGCATACCCCAGCCGCTCGGCGGCGCGGGCGAGTTCACCGGCGCCTTGGTGGACGAGGTTCACGGCGAGCCGCACGGTCTGACTCCTCGGGACAGGTGGGTGAAAGGGGGTGTGAGGACGCGGGACGGCCGACGGCCGGACTCACAGGAGGTGGGCGCCACCGTCCACCAGCAGTACCTGCCCGGTGGTGTACGTGGCCCGGACCAGCCCGAGCACGGCGTCCGCGACGTCCTCCGGCAGGCCCGTCCGGCGCAGCGGCGTGGTCTGCCGCACGTGCTCGGCGATCGGCGCGAAGAAGTCGCTGTTCTGCGTCCACGGCGTCTCGATCAGCCCCGGTGCGACCGCGTTGACCCGGACGGCCGGTCCCACCGTGCGGGCCAGGAGCCGGGTCATGTGCTCGATGGCCGCCTTGCTCACCGCGTACGGGATGGAGCTGCCGGCCGGGCGGCTGCCCGCGATCGAGGACACGTTGACCACGGCGCCGCTTCCCGACCGGGAGAGGTGCGGCATCGCGGCGACGGTCGTCTGCCAGGTACCGATCACGTTCAGGCCGAGGATCTCCCGCCACACCTCGGGGGTGGCGGCGGCCAGGTCGGCGTGCGGGATGGCGCGCGTCCGCCCGGCGTTGTTGACCAGGACGTCCAGCCGGCCGTAGTGCCCGACGGCGGTGTCCACCAGACGGCGGGCCTCCGCCTCGTCGGAGACGTCGGCCCGGACGTAGAGGGCGTCGGGCAGCGCGGCGGCCGTCTTCTCGCCGTCCTCCACGGAGCGGGCCGAGTTGACGACCACGCGGTAGCCGTCGGCGGCCAGCCGCCGGGCGACGGTCTGCCCGATGCCGGAGGAGGATCCGGTGACCAGCGCGACGGGCGCCTGCGGCGCTTCGGCGGCCATCAGTAGTTGCCCAGTCCGCCGCAGACGTTCAGCGCCTGCGCGGTGACCGCCGCGGCGTCGTCCGCGACGAGGTACTCGACCATCGCGGCGACCTCGCGGGTCTCCACGTACCTCCCGAGCGGCACCCGGTTGGTGATGCGGTCGAAGGTCTCCTCCTCGGACACCTGCCAGATGCCCGCGTAGTGCTCGCGCACCCGCTCGGCCATCGGGGTCTCGACGAAGCCGGGGCACACCGCGTTCACCGTGATGCCGGTACGGGCCAGCTCCAGGCCGAGCGCCTTGGTCAGGCCGACGACACCGTGCTTGGACGCGGAGTACGGCACGGCGTGCACGACGCCCTGCTTTCCCCCGGTGGAGGCGATGTTGATGATCCGGCCGCGCTTCTTGGCCAGCATGCCGCCGGCGTTGAGCACTTCCTTCGTCATGAGGAAGACACTGGTCAGGTTGGTCTGGATGACGTCGAGCCAGAGTTCGTCCGGGATCTCGGCGGTGGCGCCGCCGCCGCTGCGGCCGGCGTTGTTCACCAGGATGTCGACCGTGCCGTACCGCTGCACCGCCGCGGCCACGAAGGCGCGGATCTGGGCCTGGTCGGCGACGTCGCACACGGTGCCGTCGACGTCGTACCCCTCCGCCCGCAGCTCCTCGATGGTCCGGGCGAGCCGTTCCTCGTCGCGGCCGCACAGGAAGGTGCGTGCGCCGAGAGCGGCCAGCCGCCGGGCGATCGCCAGACCGATGCCGCTGGTGGCACCGGTCACCAGCGCCACCGGCTTCGCTGCGGTGGCGGAAGGTGCCGTGGCCGTCGCTGTCGCCGTCGTCATTACCGCTCGTCTCCCTCGGGTGGGGTGGGGGCCGGATGGGGCGTCGTCCTGCCGCGCCCCGCCAGAGCGTCGCCGCGCGCGCTCGAGCGGGGCTGGAAACCGGATGGAGAGGAACGGGGCCCGCCCGCTCTCACCGCACCCCGGCACACCGGCCCCCGCTCGTCACCCGGGCCGCCCCATCCGTCCGCGAGCCGCTCTCGAGCAGGGCCGGGGAGTGTGCCGGGGTGTCAGTGAGGTACGGCGGGCGAAAGGAGCCCCACGCGATGCCCAGCAGTACAGGAGGACGACGGTGACCCGGCGCGTAGTGATCACCGGGGTCGGGGTGCGCGCCCCTGGCGGCTCGGGGACGAAGGAGTTCTGGGACCTGCTCACCGCCGGCCGCACGGCCACCCGGCCCATCAGCTTCTTCGACGCCTCCCCCTTCCGCTCCCGGATCGCGGGCGAGGTCGACTTCGACGCCGCCGCCGAGGGCTTCTCGCCGCGGGAGGTACGGCGCATGGACCGCGCCACCCAGTTCGCCGTCGCCTGCACCCGGGACGCGATGGCCGACAGCGGACTGGACACCGGCGCCCTCGACCCGTCGCGGATCGGCGTCGCCCTGGGCAGCGCCGTCGCCTCGGCGACCAGCCTGGAGAACGAGTACCTGGTGATGTCGGACGCCGGCCGCGAGTGGCTGGTGGACCCGGCGCACCTGTCGCCGTACATGTTCGACTACCTCAGCCCGGGCGTCATGCCCGCCGAGGTCGCCTGGGCGGCCGGCGCCGAGGGCCCGGTCACCATGGTGTCCGACGGCTGCACCTCCGGCCTGGACTCGGTGGGCTACGCGGTGCAGCTGATCCGCGAGGGCAGTGCCGATGTGGTGGTCGCGGGTGCCGCCGACACACCGGTATCGCCGATCGTGGTCGCGTGCTTCGACGCCATCAAGGCGACGACGCCCCGCAACGACGACCCGGAACACGCGTCCAGGCCCTTCGACGGCACCCGCAACGGCTTCGTCCTGGCCGAGGGCGCCGCCATGTTCGTCCTGGAGGACTACGAGGCCGCCAAGCGGCGCGGCGCGCACATCTACGCCGAGGTCGGCGGCTACGCCACCCGCTGCAACGCCTACCACATGACCGGTCTGAAGAAGGACGGCCGCGAGATGGCCGAGTCCATCCGGGCCGCCCTCGACGAGGCCCGTCTGGACCGCACCGCCGTCGACTACGTCAACGCGCACGGCTCCGGCACCAGGCAGAACGACCGCCACGAGACGGCCGCGTTCAAGCGCAGCCTCGGTGAGCACGCCTACGCCGTGCCGGTCAGCTCCATCAAGTCGATGGTGGGCCACTCGCTCGGCGCGATCGGTTCCATCGAGATCGCCGCGTCGGTCCTGGCCATCGCGCACAACGTCGTACCGCCGACGGCGAACCTGCACACACCCGATCCCGAGTGCGACCTGGACTACGTGCCGCTCACCGCGCGCGAGCAGCGCGTCGACACGGTGCTCACCGTGGGCAGCGGCTTCGGCGGTTTCCAGAGCGCCATGGTCCTGCACCGCCCGGAGGTGGCCGCGTGAGCAGCCGTTCCCACAAACGTGCCGTCGTCACCGGCATCAGCGTCGTCGCACCCGGCGGCCTCGGCACCGAGCGCTACTGGAAGTCGCTGCTGACCGGTGAGAACGGCATCGGCGAACTGTCCCGTTTCGACGCCTCGCGCTACCCGTCCAGGCTGGCCGGGCAGATCACCGACTTCGACGCGTCCGAGCACCTGCCCGGCCGGCTGCTTCCGCAGACCGACATCTCCACCCGGTACGCCCTCACCGCCGCCGACTGGGCACTGGCCGACGCGGGCGTGGGCCCCGACTCCGGCTTCGAGGACTACGACCTGGGCGTCGTCACCTCGACCGCCCAGGGCGGCTTCGACTTCACCCACCGCGAGTTCCACAAGCTGTGGAGCCAGGGCCCCGAGTACGTCAGCGTGTACGAGTCGTTCGCGTGGTTCTACGCCGTCAACACCGGCCAGATCTCCATCCGCAACGCGATGCGCGGTCCCAGCGCCGCTCTGGTCGGCGAACAGGCCGGCGGGCTCGACGCGATCGGGCACGCCCGGCGCACGGTGCGCCGCGGCACCCGGCTGGTGCTCAGCGGCGGCGTGGACTCCGCGCTCGACCCCTGGGGCTTCACCTCGCAGCTCGCCGGCGGCCTGGTGTCCACGGTCACCGACCCGGAGCGCGCGTATCTGCCCTTCGACGCCGATGCCTCCGGCCATGTGCCGGGCGAGGGAGGCGCCGTCCTCATCGTCGAGGACGCCGACTCCGCGCGCGAGCGCCGAGCGGAGAGGATCTACGGCGAGATCGCCGGCTACGCCGCGACGTTCGACCCGGCACCCGGTACCGGGCGCCCGCCGGCTCTGGGCCGCGCCGCCCACCTCGCCCTCGCCGAAGCGGGTCTGACGCCCTCCGACGTCTCCGTGGTGTTCGCCGACGGCGCGGGCGTCCCGGAGCTCGACCGGGCCGAGGCCGATGCGCTCGTCCGGCTCTTCGGCCCGCGCGGCGTCCCGGTCACCGCGCCCAAGGCCCTCACCGGACGGCTGTGTGCCGGCGGCGGCCCCGTCGACGTCGCGGCGGCCCTGCTCGCCCTGCGCGACCAGGTCATCCCGGCGAGCGGCCGGACCGCCCGGGTGCCCGACACGTACGGCATCGACCTGGTGACCGGTGAACCCCGAACGGCCGCCCTGGACACCGCCCTGGTGCTCGCCCGCGGCCGGCACGGCTTCAACTCGGCCGTCGTCCTCACCACCCCCCGCCCCTGACCTCGTCCAAGGAGACACGGAAATGGCCCAGCTGACCCTCGACGCCCTGCGCACCATCCTCGTCGCCTGCGCGGGGGAGGACGACAGCGTCGACCTCTCCGGCGACATCCTCGACGTCACCTTCGAGGACCTCGGCTACGACTCCCTCGCCCTCATGGAGAGCGCCTCCCGCATCGAACGCGAGTTCGGCGTCTCGCTCTCGGACGACGACGTCAACGAGGAACTCACCCCCCGCCTGCTGCTGGACCTCGTCAACGCCACGGTGGCCGAAGCCGCCTGACGGCCGTCACCACGCCGCGGGGGCACGCACTCCGGTGCGTGCCCCCGCGCCCGCCTGTGCCCGAACCCGCCGAAGGAGTACGTCCCATGGCCCAGACCGCCGCCTTCCCCACCGTTCACCGCAGTGAGCACACCGTGACGGTCGCCGCACCGGCCGAGGCGCTGTACGCGCTGGTCGCCGACGTGACGCGGTGGCCCGCCGTGTTCGAGCCGACCGTGCACGTGCGCCACCTCGCCCGGGAAGGACGGACCGAGCGGTTCGAGATCTGGGCCGAGGTGAACGGCGAGGTCGCGCACTGGCGTTCGCGCCGGGTGCTCGATCCGCGTCGGCTCTACGTGTCCTTCCGCCAGGAGCACAGCCGGCCGCCCGTGACGTCCATGTCCGGCGGGTGGCTGTTCCGGCGGCTGGACGACGGCGGCACCGAGATCGTTCTGCGTCACCGGTTCACCGTCGTGGACGACGACCCCGTGGCGGTGTCCCGCGTGGAGGAGGCCCTCGACCGCAACAGTGCCCGCGAACTCGGTGCCCTCGCCGCCCTCGCGGAGACCGGCCACGCCGTGGACGACCTGGTCTTCTCGTTCACCGACACGATCCCGCTCCAGGGCGCGGGCGCGGCCCTCGACGCCTACACCTTCATCGAGCGCGCCGACCGCTGGGCCGACCTGCTGCCGCACGTGGCCCGGGTCGAGCTGACCGAGCCGGAGCCGGGCGTGCAGTGGCTGGAGATGGACACCGTGACGGCGGACGGCTCCGCCCACACCACGCGCTCGGCCCGGATCTGCCGGGCGCCCGAGTGGATCGCGTACAAGCAGCAGCGCACCCCGCGGCTGCTGTCCGGGCACAGCGGCGAGTGGACGTTCACGCAGACCCCCGAGGGACCGGTGGCGACCGCCCGCCACACGGTCGCCGTCGACCCGGGCGGCATCACCGAGGTCCTCGGCCCGGACGCCACTCTCGCCGACGCCCGCGCCTACCTCCGCGACGCGCTCGGCCGCAACAGCCTGGCCACCCTCCGGCACGCCACCGAAGCGGCCCCCGGCGTCCAGGGCCGCTGACACCTCGGGCCCGGCCTCCCGCCGCCCGGCCGCCGCACGGCCGCCGCACGGGAAAGCCGGGTTCCGCCTCCGCCTCGGCCGGCGTACCGGTGCGCCACACCCGAACCCGAGCCGCGCGCCCCGAACAGCACCGGTGCCTCGGACAGCGCACCGGTGCCTCGGGGTCTCGTCCCGGGCCTCGTCGGCCGGGCTCAAGCCGTAGTGGAGGCCCCTTCGAGCCCGCCCGGCGAAGGTGGCGGCATCGACCATCTCGCGCTCTGGAGGAACCGGTGACCGCCACCGCAGTCCGTACCGACGTCTACGCCCAGGTCCAGCACTTCTACGCCCACCAGATGCAGGCCCTGGACGGGGGCCGCTTCACCGAGTACGCCGCCACCTTCACCGAGGACGGCACCTTCCAGCACTCCCCCGCCGCCGAGCCGGCCGTGGGCCGCGCCGGGATCGTCGCGGAACTGGAGCGGTTCCACGAGCGCTTCGAGGGCGACCCGGTGCAGCGCCGCCACTGGTTCAACCACATCGCCCTGGAGCCGCAGGCCGACGGCTCGCTGCGCTCCACGGTGTACGCCCTGGTCGTCACGGTCCGTCCCGGCGGGAAGCCGGAGATCGCGCCGAGCTGTGTGGTGCACGACGTCCTGGTCGTGACCGAGGAGGGCGTGCACACCCGCTCCCGCCTGGTCACCCACGACCAGCTGGCCTGAGCCGCCCGTGCCGACCCCGCCCGCGCTCGCCCCCGGCCGCCCGCTGCTCGTCCACGGCACCGTCGGGGAATGGGCGGCGCGGGCGGCCCGGCGCCCCGGGCACCCCGATGACGCGGAGCGTCTCGAGGCGTTCCGCGACGACCGGATGCGCCGGCGTTTCCGGGCCTCCCGGCTGCTGCTCCGCACCACCCTCGGCGCGCTCTGCGACCGCGATCCCGACCGGGTCCGCCTGGCCCGCACCGCTCTGGGCCGCCCGTACGCCCCCGGCCTGCCGGAGCTGGACTTCAGCCTCAGCCACACCGGGTCCCTGCTGGCCGTCGCGGTCCTCCGCGGCGGCCGTGTCGGAGTCGACGCGGAACACGAGGGCCGCCCCATGTCCGTCCTGGAGCACCGGATGTGCACCCCCCACGAGCGCGCCGGACTGGACGCACGGGGGCTGCGCGGAGCCGCGCGCGACGCGGAGCTCCTGCGCTTGTGGACCCTCAAGGAGGCCTACACCAAAGCGCTGGGCACGGGACTGCGCCACCCGCCCCGCACCTTCGGCCTGGACGCCGCCGACCCGGCGGGCCGGCCGGTCCCGCGGGACGCGGCGGGCACCCCGCTGACCGGCCGCCTCACCACGGCCACGCACGTGCTGGGCGGGGTGCTGGTCAGTGTGGTCGCGGTACGTCCGAGCCGGGAGCCGGTGGAGTTCGAGCCGGGCTCCAGTCGCTGAGCCGACGATGAACCAGATCCATGATGTCGAAGAGGAGGCCCACATGTCCGGACCGACTGCCGGAGTGACTGCCCGTACGGCCGGGGGACCGGGGGACGGCAGGCCGGAGCTGGCGGAGGTCGCCGACGGCGTGTTCGCCTACATACAGCCCGACGGCGGCTGGTGCCTGAACAACGCCGGCCTGATCGTCTCGGGTGACCGCGCGGCCCTCGTGGACACCGCGGCCACCGAGGCGCGCGCCCGGGCGCTGCGCGCGGCGGTGCTCTCTGTCGCCCCGAGCGCACCGCAGGTCCTGGTCAACACCCACTTCCACGGCGACCACACCTTCGGCAACTTCGTCTTCCCCGAGGCCGTGGTCGTCGGCCACGAGCGCCTGCGCACGGAGCTGGCCGAAGCCGGCCTGCACCTGACGGGGCTGTGGCCCGACGTGGAGTGGGGCGACCTCGAACTCGTCCCGCCCGCCCTGACCTTCCGCGACCGGCTCACCCTGCACATCGGCGACAAGACCGCCGAACTGCTGCACCTGGGGCCGGCCCACACCAGCAACGACACGGTGGTCTGGCTGCCCGCCGAGCGGGTCCTGTTCACCGGCGACCTGGTGATGAACGGTGTGACCCCGTTCTGCCCCATGGGCTCGGTCGCCGGCACCCTGGAGGCGCTGGACACGATGCGCGCCCTCGCGCCCGAGGTGGTCGTCACCGGCCACGGGGCGGTCGCGGGACCAGGGGTGTTCGACGAGACCGCGGGATACCTGCGCCTGCTCCAGGACCTCGCGAAACAGGGACTCGCCGAGGGGCTCGACCCGGTCGCCCTGGCCCGCCGCACCGACCTCGGCCGGTACGGGCGGTGGCTGGACGGCGAGCGGCTCGTCCCCAACCTCTTCCGGGCGTACGCCGAGGAACAGGGCGAGCCCCGCGGCTCCCGTGTGGACATGAGCGAGCTGTTCCGCCGCATGGTCGAGTACCACGGCGGACTTCCCGCCTGCCACGCCTGAGCGCCGGGCGCTCACGGGCGCGCGGCGATCTCTGCGGGCGCCGCGTCCCACGCGGCGAAGGCCCCCCGCCGGTACAGCAGCGGGCGGGCCTCCTCGCGCATCCGGACCTGCTCCATCCGCCCGACGAGCAGCCGGTGGTCGCCGGCCGGGATACTCCGCTCCAGGGTGCACTCGGCGTGACCGAGCACACCGTCGAGGAGCACGGGGCAGTCGGGCACCGTCTCGCCGCGCCGCCACGCCACTCCCTCGAACTTCCAGTCGGAGCGCCCCGCGAAGGTCCGGGCGAGTTCCTCGCCCCCCTCGGCGGACAGCAGGTGCAGCGCGAAGACCTCCGAGCCGAGCACCGCGGGCAGCGTGCGCGAGCCCTCGTCCACCGACACCAGCAGCAGCGCCGGGTCCAGGGACACCGCGCAGAACGCGTTGCACGTGAAGCCGAGCGGTCTGCCGTCCGGGCCCACCGTGGTCACCACCGCGACGGCCGTCGGTACGGATCCGAAGAACTCGCGGAATGCCTCAGGCCCCAAAGCCATGCCCCTCACCGCCGTCACATCGCACGTTCGCAGCGCCGGGCGGACCCCGGCCACGCTGGACAGCGTCGCCGGGTTCTCTGGAGGTCACCTGGACTCCCGCTGGAGCCCGGGCACCGGACTTCCGCGGCGATCACGGGAGCACCCGCAGAGGGGCACGAAAAATGCCCTCCGACACTGCTTTTCGCAGTTCAGAGGGCATTTGATCTGTGGAGCCTAGGGGAGTCGAACCCCTGACATCCGCCATGCAAAGACGGCGCTCTACCAACTGAGCTAAGGCCCCGGAAAACAGCTCCCGGCCGGACCGAGTGGGTTCCGGCGGGTGCCGCAGACCAGAGTACCGGGTCACCCCCCGTATCTCGCAAAAAGATTGGGGGTCCCCGCGAATGACCACTCTCCGTAAGATGCTCGACGTGGTTCGCTACAGCGAACCGCGGTTTTCAGGGGAAGCGATGGGGAGACGCAATGGATGCCGCACAGCAGGAAGCCACCGCCAGAGCGCGGGAGCTGCAGCGGAACTGGTACGGGGAGCCGTTGGGGGCGCTCTTCCGTAAGCTCATAGACGATCTCGGGCTGAACCAGGCGCGGCTCGCGGCGGTCCTCGGCCTGTCGGCCCCGATGCTCTCGCAGCTGATGAGCGGCCAGCGCGCGAAGATCGGCAATCCGGCGGTGGTCCAGCGGGTGCAGCTGCTCCAGGAGCTGGCGGCCCAGGTCGCGGACGGCAGCGTCAGCGCCGCCGAGGCGACCGAGCGGATGGACGAGATCAAGAAGTCCCAGGGGGGCTCCGTGCTCAACAACACCACCCAGACCACGAGCAGTTCCGGTGCGCCCACGGTGAAGCGCGTGGTCCGCGAGATCCAGTCACTGCTCCGCTCGGTGGCCGCCGCGGGTGACATCATCGATGCCGCTGACTCCCTCGCTCCGAGCCATCCCGAACTCGCGGAGTTCCTCCGCGTCTACGGCGCCGGCCGCACCTCCGACGCCGTCGCGCACTACCAGTCCCACCAGAACTGACCCCCGGGGGCCTGTCTCCACGGGGGGAGCCGGGCCGGCCGGGTCGTACCGCTCGTCCCCTGGGTAGGGAGGGGAGCGAGGGAGCCGAGGGGGGCAAGGGGCCCGGGGGGCTCCACGGGGCCAGTGGGAGGAGCGGCGGCTGCCATGGGTGAGGTCTTCGCCGGCCGGTACGAGCTGGCCGACCCGATCGGACGCGGGGGCGTGGGCGCCGTATGGCGTGCCTGGGACCACCGCCGACGGCGTTACGTGGCCGCCAAGGTCCTCCAGCAGCGGGACGCGCACTCCCTGCTCCGCTTCGTCCGGGAGCAGGGGATGCGCATCGACCACCCGCACGTCCTCGCCCCGGCCAGCTGGGCCGCCGACGACGACAAGGTCCTGTTCACCATGGACCTCGTCGCCGGCGGCTCGCTGGTCCACCTGGTCGGCGACTACGGCCCCCTCCCGCCGGCCTTCGTGTGCACCCTGCTCGACCAGTTGCTGTCCGGGCTAGCCGCCGTCCACGCGGAGGACGTCGTGCACCGGGACGTCAAGCCCGCCAACGTGCTCCTCGAAGCGACCGGTACGGGCCGGCCGCGACTGCGGCTGTCCGACTTCGGCATCGCCATGCGGCTCGGCGAGCCCCGGCTGACGGAGACCAACCTCGTGGTCGGCACGCCCGGTTACCTCGCCCCCGAGCAGATGCTGGGCGCCGAACCCGACTTCCCCGCCGACCTGTTCGCCGTCGGCCTGGTCGCCCTGTACCTCCTCGAAGGTGCCCGGCCCGACGCCAAGGCGATCGTCCGGCACTTCCTGGAACACGGGACGCCCGGCCCGCCCACGGGCATTCCGGAACCGCTCTGGCAGATCGTCGCCTCGCTGCTCCAGCCCGACCCCGCGGACCGCTTCCGCACCGCCACGGGAGCGCGCAAGGCCCTCGCCGGCGCCGCGGAACTCCTGCCGGCACCGGGCCCGGAGGACGACCTCATCGAGGTCTTCGACCAACTCGGCCCACTGCCCCCCGGATTCGCCCCGGACGGCCCCCTCCGGCAGGCGTCCGGCGTCTCCTTGGACCTCATCCCGGGCACGACGTCGTCGACGACGCTGCGAAAGCCCCGGGATCCGCGGACGGGGACCGGGCCGGGAGCGCGGACCGGGCTGGGGGCTGAGACCGGGCCGGGGGCAGGGACCGGGCCGGGGGCAGGGGCCGAGTCGGGGGCAGGGGCCGAGTCGGGGGCGCGCCAGGACCCTGGGGCGGGAGCCGGGTCGGGGGCGCGCCAGGACCCTGGGGCGGGAGCCGGGTCGGGGGCGGCCTGGTACCCGGGTGCCGGAACCGGCTCGGGACCGGGCTCGGAGGCCGGTCCCGGCGCGGAGAACGGTACGGGGGCCGGTCCCGGCGCACATGCCGACGCGGGTACGGGTGCCGGTACCGGGCCCGCTGCTGGTACGGGTACGGGTGCCGGGGGTACAGGCGCCGGTACGGAACCGGACACGCCCACGCACACCGGGTCCGTGTCGGACACGGGTAGTTTCCGGCTGCCGCCGCCGCAGCACCCGCCGGTAGCCGACCCGGCCCGGGTACCGCCTCCGGTACAGCCCGCGGTGCCACACGTGTCCCCGCACTCGCCCCCGCACCACCCCACATGGCACGCCCCCACGCCGGGGCCGCCCGCCGACACCACCACCACCGCCGCCTACACCGCCCGCGACCCACAGGCGGCTCCCCATCCGTCACCCCCGCTCACGCTGCCCCCGTCGGCACCGACCCCGCTCGCACCGCCTCCCTCGCCGACGGCGCACACGGCCCCCGCCCCGGCC
>NZ_WWJT01000453.1 GCF_009865385.1 Streptomyces sp. SID486
CGCGCCTACAACGACTGGATGGTGGAGGAGTGGTGCGGGCCCGAAGCACACGGGCGGCTCATACCGCTCACCCTCATCCCGCTGTGGGACGCCGGACTGGCGGCGGCGGAGGTCCGCCGCAACGCCGAACGGGGCGTCCGGGCCGTCGCCTTCTCCGAGATACCCCCGCACCTCGGGCTGCCGTCCGTGCACACCGACGACTGGGACCCCTTCCTCGCGGCCTGCGACGAGACCGGCACGGTCGTCGCCATGCACATCGGCTCCAGCAGCCGGATGCCCTCCACCTCCGCCGACGCCCCGCCCGCCGTCGGTTCCACCATCACCTTCGCCAACTGCTGCTTCTCGATGGTCGACTGGCTGATGAGCGGCAAGTTCGAGCGTTTCCCGAACCTCAAGGTCATGTACGCCGAGGGCCAGATCGGGTGGATCCCGTACGTCCTGGAGCGCGCGGACGTGGTGTGGGAGGAGAACCGCGGCTGGGGCGGGGTCGCCGACAAGGTGACCCGGCCGCCGTCCGAGCTGTTCGCCGGGCACGTCTACGGCTGCTTCTTCGACGACGCCTTCGGGCTCAGGAACCTGGACGCCATTGGCGTCGGCAACGTGCTGTACGAGACGGACTACCCGCACTCCGACTCCACCTGGCCCAAGTCCCGCGAGGTCGGCGAGGCCCAGATGGGGCACCTGCCGGCCGACGTGGTCGAGCGGATCGTCCGGGGCAACGCCATCGACCTGCTCGGGCTCACGCCGCAAGGGCTGTGGCGGTGAGCCGCCTGGCGTACGGCATCCAGCTGCCCGTCCAGTCCCAGAGCACCCTCTACGCCGAGCCGTGGGAGGCCGGGGCCGGGCCGGAGGACCTGGTCGCCGTCGCCCGCGCGGCCGACGCCGCGGGGTTCGCGTACCTCGCCTGCTGCGACCACGTCGCCGTCCCCCGCCGCCTCGCCCCGGCCATGAGCACGGTCTGGTACGACCCGGTCGCCACCCTGGCCCACCTCGCCGCCGTCACCGAGCGGGCCAGGCTGCTCAGTCATGTCGCCGTCGTCGGGCTGCGCCATCCGCTCGTGACCGCCAAGCAGTACGCCACCCTCGACCACCTCTCCGGCGGCCGGCTGGTCCTCGGCGTGGGGGCCGGGCACGTGCGGGAGGAGTTCGAGGCGCTCGGGGCGGACTTCGAGCGGCGCGGGGCCGTACTCGACGAGGTGATCGACGCGCTGCGGGCCGCCCTCGGGCCCGAGGAGTTCCCCGAGCACCACGGCGAGCGCTACGACTTCGCCGGGCTCGGCCAGCGGCCCCGCCCGGCACAGCCGCACGTCCCCGTGTGGGTCGGCGGCTCCTCGCCCGCCGCCGTCCGCCGGGCCGCCCTGAAGGGCGACGGCTGGCTGCCGCAGGGTGATCCCCGGGACCGGCTGGCCGAGCAGGTCGCCCGCATCCGGCGGCTGCGCGAGGAGGCCGGGGCCGGCGGGCCGTTCACGGTCGGTGCCATCGCCGAGCCGCTGTACGTGGGCCGGCCCGGCTGGGACGTGGGACGACGCACGCTCACCGGGACGCCGGAGGAGATCGCCGAGTCGCTGCGCGCGTACCGGGCGCTGGGTGTGGACCAGATCCAGGTGCGGTTCCGCAGCCGGAGCCGGGCCGAACTGATCGACCAGATCGGTGTGTTCGGGGTGGAGGTCGCGCCCCGGCTGGACTGAGGAGGCGGTATGGGCAAGCTGGACGGGCGGGTCGTGGTCGTCACCGGGGCGGCACGCGGGCAGGGCGAGCAGGAGGCGCGGCTGTTCCGGGCGGAGGGCGCGCGGGTCGTCGTCACCGACGTGCTGGACGACCGGGGGGAGGCGCTGGCCAAGGAGATCGGCGCACGGTACGTGCATCTGGACGTGGGCAGCGAGGACGGCTGGCGGGAGGCCGTCGGGACCGTCAAGGAGGCGTACGGGCGGATCGACGGGCTGGTCAACAACGCGGGCATCCTGCGCTTCAACGCCCTCGTGGACACCCCCCTGGCGGAGTTCATGCAGGTCGTGCAGGTCAACCAGGTCGGCTGCTTCCTGGGCATCAAGGCCGTCGCGCCCGAGCTGACGGACGGCGGCACGATCGTGAACACCGCCTCGTACACGGGGCTGACCGGTATGGCGGCCGTGGGCGCGTACGCCGCGACCAAGCACGCCGTGCTCGGGCTGACCCGGGTGGCCGCGCTGGAGCTGGCGGACCGGGGGATCCGGGTCAACGCGATCTGTCCGGGCGCCGTCGACACCGCGATGTCGAACCCGGCCCGGCTGGACCCGGACGCCGACCCGGCGGAGACGAGCCGAGCGCTGGACGAGCTGTACCGCAGGCTCGTGCCGCTCGGCCGGGTCGGGCAGCCGGAGGAGGTGGCCCGGCTCGCCCTCTTCCTGACCTCGGACGACTCCTCGTACATCACCGGGCAGCCGTTCGTGATCGACGGCGGCTGGCTGGCCGGCGTCAGCATCATCTGACGAGCCGTCAGCTATTGACGGCCGCGGCGGCCGGTGCCACAGTCGGCCGACAACCTGTCTGACGGTATGTCAGAAAAAGACTTGGGGACGGTGAACCGCCGTGGAATTCGGGCTCTTTGTACAGGGATACGTCGGCAAGCGGGCCGAGACCGACCCGCTTGCCGAGCACAAGGCGCTGATGGAGGAGACCGAGTACGTCATCCAGGCGGACAAGTCCGGCTTCAAGTACGCCTGGGCCTCCGAGCACCACTTCCTGGAGGAGTACTCGCACCTGTCCGCCAACGACGTCTTCCTCGGCTACCTCGCCCACGCGACCGAGCGGATCCACCTGGGTTCCGGGATCTTCAACCCGCTGGCCCAGGTCAACCACCCGGTGAAGGTGGCCGAGAAGGTCGCCATGCTCGACCACCTCAGCGAGGGGCGCTTCGAGTTCGGCAGCGGGCGCGGTGCCGGGTCGCACGAGATCCTCGGCTTTTTGCCCGGCATCACCGACATGAACCACACGAAGGAGATCTGGGAGGAGACGATCGCCGAGTTCCCGAAGATGTGGCTCCAGGACGAGTACGCCGGGTTCCAGGGCAAGCACTGGCAGCTGCCGCCCCGGAAGGTGCTGCCGAAGCCGTACGGGAAGTCGCATCCGGCGATGTGGTACGCGGCCGGCTCCCCGCCGTCGTACGCCATGGCCGCGAAGAAGGGGCTCGGGGTGCTCGGCTTCAGCGTCCAGAAGGTCTCCGACATGGAGTGGGTGCTGGAGCAGTACAAGACGGCCGTCGTGGACGCCGAGCCGGTCGGGGAATTCGTCAACGACAACGTGATGGTCACCACCACCGCGATCTGCGCGCCGACGCACGCCGAGGCCATCGAGATCGCCGTGCACGGCGGGCTGCACTACCTGCCCTCGCTGGTCTTCCGCTACCACGACACCTTCCCGCGGCCCGAGGGCTTCCCGGTGTGGCCGGAGACGCTGCCCGAGTACACCCCGGAGTTCGTGGAGCTGCTCATCGAGGAGGAGCTGCTGATCTGCGGGGATCCCGACGAGGTGCTGCGCCAGTGCAAGCGGTGGGAGCAGGCCGGGGCCGACCAGCTCAGCTTCGGGCTGCCGGTGGGGGTGCCGAAGGAGGAGACGCTGCAGACGATCCGGTTGATCGGGGAGCACGTCGTTCCGAAGATCGACACGGACCCCGTGCACCGGACCAGCCGGTTCCGGGCGGCCTCGTGACCGCCGTCGCGGGGTGCGGGGCGACCGCGGCGAGGCACGCAGGCCCCCGCGCCCCTGCCACGCACCGGAGTCGCACGGGGCGACCGCGGCGAGTGGCGCAGGCCCCCGCGCCCCTCCCGTCCGCCGGAGCCGAAAGGGGAGCCCCATGCTCGATCACGTGATCAAGGGCGTCACCGTCGTGGACGGCACCGGTGCGCCCCCCTTCACCGCCGACGTCGGCATCCGGGACGGCCGTATCGCCGCCGTCGGCAAGGTCACCGCCGCGGCCCGCGGCAGCGAGGACGCCGCCGGACTCGTGCTCACCCCCGGCTTCGTCGACCCCCACACCCACTACGACGCCCAGCTCTTCTGGGACCCGTACGCCACCCCCTCCCTCAACCACGGGGTCACCACCGTCGCCGCCGGGAACTGCGGCTTCACGCTCGCGCCCCTCCATCCCGGCCGCCCCGAGGACGCCGACTACACCCGGCGGATGATGTCCAGGGTCGAGGGCATGTCCCTGGTGGCGCTGGAGCAGGGGGCGCCCTGGAACTGGAGCGGTTTCGGTGAGTACCTGGACGCCCTCGAAGGACGGATCGCCGTCAACGCGGGCTTCATGGTCGGCCACTGCGCGCTGCGCCGGTACGTGATGGGACCGGACGCCGTCGGCGGACAGCCCACCGAGGAGCAGCTGGCCGGCATGCTCCGGCTGCTGCACGAGGCCATGGACGCCGGCGCCTGGGGGCTGTCCACCACCCAGTCCGGCACCCACTCGGACGGGGACGGACAGCCGGTGCCCTCCCGGCACGCGCGGCCCGCGGAACTGCTGGCGCTGTCGCGGGCGGTCGGGGAGCACGAGGGCACCCAGATCGAGGCGATCGTCGCCGGCTGCCTCGACCAGTTCAGCGACGCCGAGATCGACCTGCTCGTGGAGCTGAGCGCCGCCGCCGGCCGCCCCCTGAACTGGAACGTGCTCACCGTCGACGCGGCCGTCCCCGAGCGCGTGCCCCGGCAGCTGAGCGCGAGCGAACGGGCCCGCAAGGCCGGCGGCCGGGTCGTGGCACTCACCATGCCGATCCTCACCCCGATGAACATGTCCCTGGGCACGTTCTGCGCCCTCAACCTGATACCGGGCTGGGGGCCGGTGCTCGGGCTGCCCGTGCCCGAGCGCATCGCCCGGCTCCGCGACCCCGGCGTCCGCGCGGAACTGCTGCGGCGCGCCCGCTCCAAGGAGGCCGGGGTGTTCCGGCGCCTCGCGGACTTCGGGCGCTACGTCATCGGGGACACCTACAGCGAGGCCAACCGGGGGCTCACCGGCCGGGTGGTGCGGGACATCGCCGCCGAGCGCGGGCAGGATCCGTTCGCCTGCCTGGTGGAGATCTGCGTGAACGACGGGCTGCGGACCGTGCTGTGGCCCATGCCGAGCGACAACGACCCGGCCTCCTGGGCGCTGCGCGCCGAGACCTGGAGCCATGAGGACGTCCTGCTCGGCGGCTCCGACGCGGGCGCCCACCTGGACCGGATGTGCGGGGCGCCGTACACCACCCGGTTCCTCGGGGACTGCCTGCGCGGCCGCAGGCTGCTCACCCTGGAGCAGGCGGTGCGGATGCTCACCGACGACCCGGCCCGGCTCTTCGGGCTGCGGGAGCGGGGGCGGGTGACGGAGGGCTGGCATGCCGACCTGGTGCTGTTCGACCCGGAGCGGATCGATGCCGGCCAGGCCCGTCTGGTGCACGACCTGCCGGGCGACAGCCCGCGGCTCGACTCGCGGGCGATCGGGGTGCGGGCCGTGTGGGTCAACGGGGTCGAGGCGATCCGGGACGACGTGGTGACCGGGGCCGTACCGGGCCGGGTGCTGCGGTCCGGGCGGGACACACGGACGGTGAGCACGCGGTGAGCGAGGTCCAGCCGCTGTTCGTCGGCGGGGAGTGGGTGGCACCGGACGGGGGGCACTACCCGGTCATCGACCCCGCCACCGAGGAGACGGTCGGCCGGGCGCCGGAGGCCACGCCGGACCAGGCGCGGGCGGCCTGCGCCGCGGCCCGGGAGGCGTTCGGCACGTGGTCGCGGACCCGGCCGGAGGAGCGGGCGGCGCTGCTGGGGCGGGCCGCCGGGATCATCCGGGAGCGGCTGGCGCCCTACGCCGAACTGGCCCGCGCCGAGACCGGGGCGACCACCGCCACCGCCCGCGCGATGCAGGTCGGGGTGGCCGCCGCCCGCTTCCGCCGGTACGCGGGCGTGGAGCCCGCCGAGTGGGCCGTCGTCCCGCAGATCAACGAGGCGGGGCCGATGGGCCGGGCCGGGGTGGTGGGGGCGCTCGCGGTACGGCAGCCCGTCGGGGTCGTCACCTGTGTCACCTCGTACAACAACCCGTGGGCCAACCCCGCCGGAAAGATCGCTCCGGCGCTGGCCATGGGCAACACGGTGGTGGTGAAACCCGCCCCGCAGGACCCGCTGTCCGTCTACCGGATGGCCGAGGCGCTGGCGGACGCCGGGGTGCCGCCGGGCGTGGTGAACGTGGTCTCCGGGCGGGACGTCTCGGTGGGCGAGGCGGTGGTGGCGTCCGGTGACGTCGACATGGTCAGCTTCACCGGCTCCACGGCCGTCGGACGGCGCATCGCCGAGGTGTGCGGGCGCGACATGAAGCGCCAGCTGATGGAGTTGGGCGGGAAGGGCGCCGCGCTCGTGTTCGACGACGCCGACCTCGCCGCGGCCGTCGCCGGCATCGGCACCGCCTTCTCCTTCTACAGCGGGCAGATCTGCACCGCCCCGACCCGGGTGCTGGCCCAGCGGGGCGTGTACGGCCGGCTGGTCGAGCGACTGGCCGCCCACGCCCGCCGGCTGAAGGTGGGCGACCCGCGGGAGGCGGACACGGTCGTGGGCCCGGTGATCTCCGCCGAGCACCGGGCACGCGTGGAGTCGTACGTCGAACTCGGCCGCAAGGAAGGGGCGACGGTGGTCGCCGGCGGCGAACGCCCCTCCCTGGAGCGTGGTTTCTACGTCGTCCCCACCCTGCTGGCCGACTGCACCAACGACATGCGGGTGGCCCGGGAGGAGATCTTCGGACCGGTCGTGACGGTGATCCCCTTCGACGACGAGGACGAGGGGGTGGCCCTCGCGAACGACTCCGACTACGGCCTCCTCGACTACGTCTGGTCGGGCGACGTGGCCCGCGCCTTCCGGGTGGCCCGGCGGCTGCGGGCCGGCGGGGTCGGGATCAACACGGTCGGCCGCAACATGGAGGCACCCTTCGGCGGCTTCAAGAAGAGCGGCGTCGGCCGGGACGTCGGCTCCTACGCCCTGCACGCGTACAGCGAGGTGCAGGCACTCGTGTGGCCGGGCTGAGCCGGCGCCCGGTCGGCCCGGTCGCGCCGTACCGTCGGCGTCGGCCGCGGCGGCCCGGACCTGGGACCGGTGGTCTCCGGCAGGGTCTGCGCCGGGATGCGACGGGACAGCCGGCGGTAGCTGCCGCCCCCGTCAGCGGTGCCCGAGAAAGATCGGGTTGGTGAACGCTGCCAGGGCCCCCGGCAGGGGTCCCGCCGCCGTCTCGTGCCGGAGCTCGGCGCGGACGTACGCCGCGTTCGCCGGGGTGGTGCGCCACTCCACCACGCCGGAGCCGGTCACCGGCAGCGGGTCGCCGGTGAACAGCACGCCCTGGTCGGTGACGAGGCGGACCGTGCAGCGCGGGGCGCCGGACACCTCGAGGCGCACCGTCACCGGGGTGTCCGGCGAAACCGCCAGCCGCCCGCCGATGCCGGCGTGTTCGCCCCGGCCGCCGGACGCGGTGAAGGCCAGCGAGACCTTCCTGGACTCCGCGACGTAGGAGCGCCCCGCCCTGATGCCCTCCTGGATCGCCTCCCGGCTCAGGTCGTCGGCGAGGACCACCGTCTGCGGGGAGCCGACCGGGTCGGGGTCCCGGTGCGCGTCGCTGTTGCCCATCGCCGGGATCCAGCCACGGCCGTCCCGCACGGACGCGACCAGCATGCCGTCCCAGTCGGCCAGCGCCACCTCGTCGTCAGGCGTGTAGGGGCCGTTCCACACCTCGATGGCGTCCGCCTCCCCGAAGCCGAACTTCCAGTTGCAGCCCACACAGGTGGCGTGCGGATGGGCGGGCACGACCAGGCCGCCGGACTCGCGGACGCGGCGGGCGAACCGGCCGAAGCGGTTGTCGCGGGCCCGGTAGCGCCAGTCGACGAAGGTGCCCGGGTCCGTGCCGAGCGCCAGGACGTGGCCGTTGCGGGTGGTGATCTCCTCGCCCAGCATCACCAGCAGGTCGTCGCCCGCGGCGTCCGCCCAGTGGGGGTGCGAGGAGTGCGTGTTGTGGTCGGAGCTGTTGATGAAGTCCAGGCCGGCGGCGCGGGCGAGCGCGGCGATCTCGGCGGGGGTGCGGCGGCCGTCGGAGTGCCAGGAGTGCAGATGGCAGTCGCCGCGGTACCAGGCCCGGCCGCGGCCCTTGGCCCGCTGCGGCGGGTACACGGGGTCCGGGGCGGCGGCCTGCTCGCCGTAGGTGAGGGTGATCGTCAGCTCGTACGACAGCCCCTGCGGGGCGACGGTGTAGGGGCCGAGGGCTATCCGCCAGGTGCCCGCGTGGATCGTCCCGGGGACGTAGCCGGGCGTGGCGTCGTCGGCGCGGACGAAGAACTCCGTCCGGGCGCCGCCGGACCACCCGCGGAAACCCTTCCCGCCCAGTTCGGTCCCGCGCTCGTCGAAGAGGCCGATGTCCAGGGCGTTGCCGGGGGTGCCGGCGGGGACGGCCGGGCGGTCGTAGGTGTAGGAGACCTTGATCTCCCTGGTGTGCTCGGGCACGTCGACGGGCACGTACACGAAGTCGGGCGAGCCCGCCGGCAGCGTGCCGCGCACCGTTCTGGTCTCGGTCCGGTGCATGGTGTCCGCCCCTCTCGCGAAGGTCGCGCTTCCCAACGTAAGCGCGGCCGCGGCGCCCGTCACGATCAGTGAACGTCTTCCGGGCCTTGCGTCGTCATCGCACATGCCGTTGAGCGTTCCCCATGGGCGTGAACATGCAAGGACGGGAAGGAAATCGGCGGGTTTCGAGCGCTGGGGGGCGTACATCGTCCGGCCACCGCCGGTCGGCCGGCGCGAGGGTGCGCGTCCGGCGATCCCCACCGCAGTCGATGCCGACCAGTCGGTATGGACTTCTCGTCCCGATGCCGGTACAGATGGGCCATGCGCATCGCCGTGACGATCTTCCTCACCGACGAGACGGTCACCCCCGTCCGCCTCGCCCGCGAACTCGAACAGCGCGGTTTCGCCGGGCTGTACCTGCCCGAACACACCCACATCCCGACGGAACGGACCACCCCGTACCCGGCCGGCGGTGACCTGCCGCCCGAGTACGGCCGCACCCTCGACCCCTTCGTCGCACTCGGCCAGGCCGCCGCCGTCACCGAGCGCCTCGGCCTCGGCACCGGGATCACGCTGGTCGCCCAGCACGACCCGATCGACCTCGCCAAGCAGGTCGCCACGCTGGACCATCTGTCCGGCGGGCGCTTCACCCTCGGCCTCGGCTACGGCTGGAACGTGGAGGAGGCCGCCGACCACGGCGTGGCCTGGGGCACCCGGCGGGAGCTGGTGCGGGACCGGATGGGCCTGCTGCGGGCGCTGTGGTCCGAGGAACCGGTCGGCTACGAGGGCGAGTTCGGCAGTGTCCGCCCCAGCTTCGCGTTCCCCAAGCCGGTGCGGAAGCCGCGCGGCCCGGTCGTCGGTCCCCGCACACTCGTCGGCGGGGCCGCCGGGCCGAAGCTGTTCGCGCACATCGCCGAGTACGCCGACGGCTGGCTGCCGATCGGCGGGCGCGGACTCACCGAGTCCCTGCCCGTGCTGCGCTCGGTGTGGGCGGACGCGGGCCGCGACGCGGCAGGCCTCCAGGTGGTCCCGTACGCCGTCCAGCCCACCCCGGGCAAGCTCGCCCACTACGCGGAACTCGGCATCGAGGAGGTCGTGGTGCAGCTGCCGCCGGCCGGTGAGGCGGACGTGCTGCGCGCGCTCGACGCGTACGGCCCGCTCCTGGCCGACGGCACGCCCCGTGCGTGATCAGCGCGAACGTATCCTCGAAGGATGACGACTTCCGCGACCTCCGGAACCGGCCCCACCGAGAACTCCATGCGTCGCGCCCTCAAACGCGCCCGGGACGGCGTCGCCCTCGACGTCGCCGAAGCCGCGGTGCTCCTGCAGGCACGCGGTGCGGACCTGGCCGGTCTCACCGCGTCCGCGGCCCGGGTGCGGGACGCGGGCCTGGAGGCGGCGGGCCGGCCCGGCGTCATCACGTACTCGAAGAGCGTCTTCATCCCCCTCACCCGGCTGTGCCGCGACAGGTGCCACTACTGCACGTTCGTCACCGTGCCCGGCAAGCTGCGCCGCGCCGGGCACGGGATGTTCATGTCCCCCGACGAGGTGCTGGACATCGCCCGCAAGGGCGCCGCGCTCGGCTGCAAGGAAGCCCTGATCACCCTCGGCGACAAGCCGGAGGACCGCTGGCCCGAGGCGCGCGAGTGGCTCGACGCGCACGGCTACGACGACACCATCGCCTACGTCCGCGCCGTCTCCATCCGCATCCTGGAGGAGACGGGCCTGCTGCCCCACCTCAACCCGGGCGTCATGACGTGGACGGACTTCCAGCGGCTGAAGCCGGTCGCGCCGAGCATGGGCATGATGCTGGAGACGACCGCCACCCGCCTGTGGTCCGAGCCCGGCGGCCCGCACCACGGCTCCCCGGACAAGGAGCCGGCCGTCCGGCTGCGCGTCCTGGAGGACGCCGGCCGCTCCTCCGTGCCCTTCACCTCCGGCCTGCTCATCGGCATCGGCGAGACCTACGAGGAGCGCGCCGAGTCCCTGTTCGCCCTGCGCAAGGTCTCCCGCGCCTACCACAGCATCCAGGAGCTGATCATCCAGAACTTCCGCGCCAAGCCGGACACGGCGATGCGCGGCATGCCGGACGCCGAACTGGACGAACTGGTGGCCACGGTGGCCGTCGCCCGGCACATCATGGGCCCGAGCGCCTGCCTCCAGGCCCCGCCCAACCTGGTCGACAGCGAGTACGAGCGGCTGATCGGCGCCGGCATCGACGACTGGGGCGGGGTCTCGCCCCTGACCATCGACCACGTCAACCCCGAGCGCCCCTGGCCGCAGATCGAGGAACTCACCGAGCGCTCCCGGGCGGCCGGCTTCTCCTTGCGTGAACGCCTGTGCGTCTACCCGGAGTTCGTGCGTCGCGGCGAGCCCTGGCTGGACCCGCGGCTGCGTCCCCACGTCGCCGCCCTCGCCGACCCCGCGACGGGCCTCGCCCTGCCGGACGCCCCGGTCCAGGGCCGGCCCTGGCAGGAGCCGGAGGAGGCGTTCACCGCCGCCGGCCGTACCGACCTGCACGCCTCCATCGACACCGAGGGCCGCACCGGCGACCGGCGCGCCGACTTCGACGAGGTGTACGGCGACTGGGAGGCCCTGCGCGAGGCGGCGGCCCCCGGCATGGTGCCCGAGCGCATCGACACCGACGTGCGCGCGGCGCTGCGCACGGCCGCGGACGACCCGACCCGGCTGACCGACGCCGAGGCCCTCGCCCTGCTGCACGCGGACGGCCCGGCGCTGGACGCGCTGTGCCGGGTCGCCGACGACGTGCGCAGGTCGGCGGTCGGTGACGACGTCACGTACATCGTCACCCGCAACATCAACTTCACCAACGTCTGCTACACCGGCTGCCGGTTCTGCGCCTTCGCGCAGCGCCGCACGGACGCGGACGCGTACACGCTCTCGCTGGAGCAGGTGGCGGACCGCGCCCAGCAGGCGTGGGACGTGGGCGCGGTCGAGGTGTGCATGCAGGGCGGCATCCACCCGGACCTGCCGGGCACGGCGTACTTCGACATCGCGAAGGCGGTGAAGGAGCGCGTCCCGGGCATGCACGTGCACGCCTTCTCCCCGATGGAGGTCGTGAACGGCGCGACCCGGACCGGGATGCCGGTCAGGGAGTGGCTCACCGCCGCCAAGGAGGCGGGTCTGGACTCCGTCCCGGGCACGGCGGCGGAGATCCTGGACGACGAGGTCCGCTGGGTGCTGACCAAGGGCAAGCTGCCCGCGGCCACCTGGATCGAGGTGATCAGGACGGCGCACGAGCTGGGCATCCGCTCGTCCTCCACCATGATGTACGGGCACGTGGACCAGCCCCGGCACTGGCTCGGCCATCTGCGCACGCTGGCCGGCATCCAGCGCGAGACGGGCGGCTTCACGGAGTTCGTGACCCTGCCCTTCATCCACACGAACGCGCCGGTGTACCTGGCCGGTATCGCCCGCCCCGGCCCGTCCGTGCGGGACAACCGGGCGGTGACGGCGATGGCCCGCCTCCTGCTGCACCCCTGGATCCCCAACATCCAGACGAGCTGGGTCAAACTGGGCACGGAGGGGGCGGCGGAGATGCTCCGCTCCGGCGCGAACGACCTCGGCGGGACGCTCATGGAGGAGACGATCTCCCGTATGGCGGGCTCCTCCTACGGCTCGTACAAGTCGGTCCGCGACCTGGTCGCGGTGGCGGAGGCGGCCGGCCGGCCCGCGAAGCCGCGCACCACGCTGTACGGCGACGTCCCCGAGGAGCGGCAGCGGGCGGCCGAGGCGTCCGACGGGCACCTGCCGGATCTGCTGCCGGTCCTGGACTGAGTACGATGATCCGACCCCCGATCCTGGACGGGGCCCCGTAGCGGAGGAGATGCGTCCCGTGGCTGCCCGACTGCCCTCGTGGGCCTGGGTCACCGGTCTGACGGCGGGGGCCACCGCGGCCGTCGTCGCCCTCGCCGTACAGGCGGAGCACGCGCCGCAACCCACGGCCGCCGTGTCCAGGCCCGGCGCCTCGGCGTCGGCGCGGCCCCACACCTCGGCCTCGCCCCAGACACCGGAGGCGCCCGCCCTGCCGGACGCCTCCGGCGAGGGCCGCCGGATCGTCTACTCACTGGCCGGGAAGCGGGTGTGGCTCGTCGACGCGACCGGCAAGCCGGTGCGCACGTTCACGGTGTGGCCGGGCACGGTGGCCCCGCAGCCCGGCCGCTACTCCATAACCCTGCGCACCCAGTCCCTCAAGGGCTCGGACGGCGTCGAGATCGAGCACGTCATGTACTTCACCAAGGTGTCCGGCGTGAACGTCGCCTTCTCCAACGCCCTGGACGGGTCCTCGCCGCCGCCGGCGAACGGCCAGAAGCTGGGCGGCATCCGCCTCCACAAGGAGGACGGAGCCGCGCTGTGGTCCTTCGGGGACCAGGGGACGAAGGTGACGGTCGTCAGCTAGCGTCCCGGCGGCCCGCCCAGGGCAGCTGGTTGACGATCAGGGCGACGCCGCTGAGCAGGAAGATCCGGGTGGCGGCGTCCAGTCCGTTCCACGTCTTCGACTGCCACATCGAGAACCACTCGCCGCCGATCGCGATGAAGCCGGCCCCGAAGAGCAGCAGGAGCATCAGCAGGCCGTAGGTGGACCAGCGCCGGGCACGGTCGGCGTCCCGGCGCGCCCACAGCCAGGTGCCCCAGATCAGTACGAGCGCCGCCGCCGTCTCCCAGGCGATGATCAGCACGTAGGCGGTGTCCTGGAGTGCGGTGCTGGTGACCGCCCGCCACATCAGGTCGTCGTCCTTGAAGGTGGTGTCCATCGCCAGCACGTGCCGGACGAACTGCTGGTTCGTGCCGAAGTCGGTGATGTTCCCCAGGGCGACGAGGGTGATGTAGAGGGCGAGTATGCCGGTGAGCACACCGGCGGCAAGGCTGTGGCCGGTGTGGCGGGTGGGGGTGGTGGTCATGGCTGGATTCTCCCTGACGAACACCGCCTTCTCCCATGCGCATTGCGTCAGAATGCGCGGCCGGATCCGGCGGACTCCGGTACGGCCGGGCCCAGCCCTCCGGTGGCCGAGGCGCTCCGCGCGCGTCCGGCAGCGGCTCGTACCCCCCGCGGCCTGTGCGGGGAACGGCTCGCCTGGGGGAGGGCGACGGCGACGCAGCGGGCGCCGGCCGGGGCCCGGCCGGAACCGGGTCGGCCGCCGGGGCGGAAAAACGGAACCGGGGCGCCCGTCGGGGCGGAAAACGCGTGGGATCCACTGGGCGGAAATGCCCTGCCAGGGCCGGTTTGCCCTACTGAACGGACCGTTCCGGGTCGATTACAGTGCCTAGCGTCGTACGGACGGGCGGTGTCGTGGGAGGTCTGGTGGGTGCGACGTCCGGTGCCGTCTGGGGCCGAGCCGAGCAGCAGGACTTCCGCAGCCGGGTGCGCGGCACCCTGCTCGGCTCGGCCGTGGGCGACGCGCTGGGCGGACCCGCCGACGCGCTGTCCCTCGAGGAGATCCGCTCCGCGTACGGCGGCGAGGGGCTGCTCGACCTGGCCTTCGGCCACGGCCGGCGCGGCGCCGTCACCCATCACACACAGCTGGCCCTGTTCACCGTGGACGGGCTGATACGCGCCCAGGTGCGCCGCGACACCGGCGCCTGGCACCCGCCGACCGATCTGCACCGGGCGTATCTGCGCTGGGCGGCCACCCAGCGGGACTGGGGGCCCGACGAGCGCCGCAAGGACGACGGCTGGCTGGCCCGCGAGGAGTGGCTGTACGCCCGGCGGGACCCCACCCGGTCGCTGCTGCTGGGGCTCGGCGACGTGACCATGGGCACGCTGGAGACGCCGAAGAACCCGGGGGAACTGGGTCCGGAGGCGGTCGCCCGCTCGGCGCCCTTCGGTCTGCTGGTCGGCTGGGAGCCGCAGCTGGTCGTCCAGCTGGCGGTGGAGTGCGCGGCCCAGACCCACGGCCACCCCATCGCCTACCTGTCGGCGGGCGCGTACGCCGTCATCGTGCACGCGCTGGCCCGGGGCGACAGCCTGGACGGCGCGGTGCAGCGGGCGCTGGCCCTGCTCGCCGCGCGCCCCGGCCACCAGCCGGTCTCCGACGCCCTCCAGCACGCCCTCGGTGCCGTGCGGCAGGGCATGCCCACGCCGGCCCGGGTGGAGGAGCTGGCCGGCGACGGCACGGCGGACGGGCTGCTGGCGGCGTCCGTGTACTGCGCGCTGGTGGGGGAGGACGTACGGCACGGGTTGTGCCTGGCGGTGAACCAGGGCGGCCCGTCGGCCGCCGCGGGCGCGATCGCCGGCGGCCTGCTGGGCGCCCTGCACGGCGAGACGGCCCTCCCGCCGGCCTGGCTGGCCGAGCTGGAGGGCCGCCCCACGATGCTGGAACTCGCCGACGACTTCGCGATGGAGATGACGCAGGGCCCGGCCCTGCACGGCCCGGCGGGTTCCTCCCCGGGCTGGCTGGCGCGCTATCCGCGGGCGTGACGCGCTGAAGGGGGACCGGCCGCGCGGCCGGTCCCCGCACCCCCCGCCCGCAGCGCCCGCTACGGCGCTCCGACCACGTCGTCCCCGGCGCCGGCGGGTACCGGGACGGTCAGTGCGGCGCCCTCGTCCCCGTCGGTGTTCACCTTCTCGATGACGGCCAGGCGCTCCGGTGTGTCCTCCGGCTTCAGGTAGCCGATCAGGATGTACAGGACCAGGGAGACCGCGAGCGGGATCGACACCTGGTACTGGAGCGGGACACCGCCGTCGACGCTCCAGCTGACGGGGTAGTTGACCAGCCAGAAGGCCAGCAGGCCCGCCGCCCAGCTGGTGAGCGCCGCCGTCGGCCCCGAGCGGCGGAACGGCCGGAGCAGGCCGAGCATCATCGGGATCGCGATCGGACCCATGAGACCGGCCACCCACTTGATGACGACCGTGATGATGTCCTTGAAGGCGGGGGAGTTGACCTGGGTGGCGACGGCCATGGACAGGCCGAGGAAGACGACGGTCGTGACCCGGGCCGCGATCAGGCCCGAACGCTCGCCCCAGGCACGTGCCTTCGCGGACAGCACCGGAGCCACGTCCCGGGTGAACACCGCCGCGATGGCGTTCGCGTCGGAGGAGCACATGGCCATGGTGTGGGAGAAGAAGCCGACGATGACCAGTCCCAGCAGGCCGTGCGGCAGCAGCTGTTCGGTCATCAGGGCGTAGGAGTCGGAGCCGTCCGGCTTCTGCGCGTGGACCAGCAGCGGGGACATCCACATCGGGAAGAAGAGGACCACCGGCCAGACCAGCCACAGGATCGCCGACAGCCGGGCCGAGCGCTCGGCCTGGCGGGCACTGCCCGTCGCCATGTAGCGCTGGGCCTGGTTGAGCATGCCGCCGTTGTACTCGAACAGCTTGATGAAGAGGAACGCCAGCAGGAACACCGTGCCGTACGGGCCGACCAGCGGCTTGCCGTGGCCGTGCAGCGCGGGCTCGTCCCAGGCACCGAGGAAGCCGATGTCCTTGTCGCCCAGCTTCACCACGACCGCGACGAACATGGAGACGCCGGCCAGCAACTGGATGACGAACTGGCCGAGTTCGGTCAGTGCGTCCGCCCACAGGCCGCCGATCGTGCAGTAGACGGCGGTGATCGCGCCGGTGATGAGGATGCCCTGGTTCAGCGAGACCCCGGTGAACACCGACAACAGGGTGGCGATCGCCGCCCACTTGGCGCCCACGTCCACGATCTTCAGCAGCATGCCGGACCAGGCGAGCGCCTGCTGGGTCGGCAGGTCGTAGCGGTTCTTCAGGTACTCCAGCGGGGAGGCCACATGGAGCCGGGAGCGCAACCGGTTGATGCGCGGCGCGAACAGCTTCGACCCGATGGCGATGCCGAGCGCGATGGGGAAGGACCAGGTGATGAAGGAGGTGACGCCGTAGGTGTAGGCGATGCCCGCGTACCCGGTGAACATCACGGCGCTGTAGCCCGACATGTGGTGCGAGATGCCGGAGAGCCACCAGGGCATCTTGCCGCCGGCCGTGAAGAAGTCGGAGACGTTGTCCACGCGCTTGTGCGACCAGACGCCGATCGCGACCATCACACCGAAGTAGCCGATGAGCACGGCCCAGTCGAGACTGTTCATGTGCCCGATCGTGGGTCCGGCTACATGAACGCGACAAGCAAGCTGAAGGTCAAGTCACGGTAAAATTGTTCGACTTGATGACTTCAGTTCATATGGATGAACAAACGTGAGGGGCGGAACGGGCTATCGCATCAGCTCCCCGGCGTTCACGAGCAGCTGCTGTCCCGTGATCGCCCGCGCCCGGTCCGAGGCCAGGAACACCACCGCGTCCGCCACGTCCCCGTCGGTGGCCAGCTCCGGCAGCGCCATCCGCTCGCTCAGGCGGCCCAGCACCTCCTCCTCCGGCACCCCCTCCGTCCGGGCGGTGAACCGGACGTACGCCTGCACCGGCGGCCCCCACATCCAGCCCGGCAGCACGGTGTTCACCCGGATCCGGTACGGCCCGAGCTCCCGGGCCAGCGAGTACATCGCACTGGTCAGCGCCCCCTTCGACGCGGCGTACGCGGCTTGCCTCACCTGCGAGGGCGCGGCCACGGCCGACTGCGTCCCGATGAACACCACCGACCCGCCCCCGGCCGCCTTCAGCGCCGGCAGGCACGCCCGGGTCATCCGCAGCGTCCCCAGCAGGTTCACGTCCACCACCGACTGCCAGGTCGCGAAGTCGGCGTCCTCCAGACCGCCGAAGTGGGAGTCCCAGGCGGCCACGTGCACCACGGCGTCGACCGCGCCGAACCGCTCCCGGGCCAGCGCGGCCAGCGCCTCGCACTGCCCCTCGTCGGTGATGTCGGTCGCCCGGTACGCCGTGCGTGCGCCGCCCGGGTCGGCCTCGGCGGCGCTCTTGGCGAGGTTGGCCTCGGTGCGCGCCCCGAGCACCGCGTTCCCGCCGTCCCGTACGACGGCCGCGGCGACCTGGTGGCCGAGCCCGGCCCCCACGCCCGAGACGACGACGGTCTTGCCGGTGAGCAGGGACATCGGGGCCTCCCGGGGTATGGCGTTCCATCTGACGGAGCGTCAGAGTATGGGCGACCGTGAGAGGACGGAAGGGGAACCGCATGAGCGAGGACACCCGCAGCGAGCTGTACGCCGAGCTGGCCGCCGCCGGGCCGTACGGTGTCCGGCCCGGCCACGCCCTGATCACCATGGTCGAGCCGCACCCCGGCCACGAGCACGCCTACAACCGCTGGTACGAGGACGACCACTACTACGCCGGCGCGATGGCCATGCCCTGGATGTACGCCGGCCGCCGCTGGGTCGCCACCCGGGAACTGCAGCTCCTGCGCCACCCGGAGAAGTCTGCGGTCGCCCGGCCGGTCACCGCGGGCTGCTACCTCTCCACCTACTGGATCACCGCCGGCCGCTACGCCGACCACATGAAGTGGACGGTCGCCATCAACAAGCGGCTCAACCGCGACGCCCGCGTCCACCACGACCGCACCCACGTCTTCACGGCCTTCCAGGACCACGAGACCACGGTGTACCGGGACGGCGCGGCCGGACCACGCGACTTCCACGCCCTCGACCACCCCTACCGGGGCCTGGTGCTGGAGGTGATCGACGCCGACTCCCCGCAGCAACGCGCGGAACTGCTGCAGTGGCTGCGCGCCCGGCACCTGCCGCGCCGCCTCGCCGGCTCCCCGTCCGCCCTCGTCACGGTGTTCCGGCCGACACCACTGCCGGGCGACCGCATGACCTACGTCAAGCAGGTCGAGGGCGTGGACACCCGGCTCACGCTGCTGTGGTTCCTGGAGCGGGACCCGCGCGAGTGCTGGGCGGACCACTTCACGGGTCTGGACACGGACGTCGCCGGCTCGGGACTGGGCAGGGTGGAACTGGTGGCCCCCTTCATCCCGACGATCCCGGGCACGGACACCTACGTGGCCGAGCTGCGCGGCACCGGGTAGCACCGGCCGCTCGCCGCGCGGCCGGGCACCCTCACTTCAGCTCGTCCGGGCAGGGCGTACCGCGCGGCAGCTGGTACGGCGCTGCCAGGTGGTACGTCCCGGCCCGCGGCGCGAGCAGCATCGTCCACCGGTCGCCGTTGCCGTCCTCCGGTGTCTGCATCAGGCATCCGTCGACGTTCCGGTACGTCTTCGGCGAGTCCTGGGACGCCCGCGGGGGCTTCACGCTCTTGCCGTGTTCGTCGACGATGCTCAGCCACGGCGAGTACGGGATCCGGATCAGGATCCGCCCCGCCTCCCGCACCCGCAGGGTCATCTCACCCTGCTCGGCCCGGTCCACCACCGCGTTCGGCTCGGCCAGCGGCGCCGGGTCGGTCACCCGGAACAGCTGCCAGTTGGCGTCGCCCCAGACCTGCCGCAGATACGGCATCCCGCGCTGCAGCAGCGCGCGCTCGCCACCGTCACCGTCCACGTTGTCCTTGGGCAGCACCACGAAGTGCACCGCCCAGCGCCGGAGCCACTCGTGGTACGTCGCCGAGTTGAGCGTGTCGTCGTAGAAGAGCGGGTTGCGCTCCATGTCGGCCTGCCGGTTCCAGCCCCGGGCCAGGTTGACGTACGGCGCGAGCGCGGAGGCCTCGCGGTGCGAGCGGGCCGGGACCACCTCGACGCGGCCCTTCTCGGCGCCCGCCTTCTGCAGCTCGTTGACGAGCGGTGCGAGTTCCCGCGCCCAGGAGGCGGCCGGGGTGGTGTGGATGATGTCGTCGACCGACTTGAAGCCGAGCCAGCCGACGAAGCCGAGGAAGGCCAGCACGGTCACATACCACCGGCGGGACTTCGGCACGGTGTACGGCAGGGCCGCGATCAGGGTGGCACCCGCGAAGAGCATCGGCAGCCGGGAGATGTTGGACCCGATCTGCGAGCTGATCAGCCACACCAGCACGACCCCGAGGCTGTAGACGGCCGCGGTGAGCCGGACGGTCACCCACTTCTTCGGCACCAGGAACAGGCACAGCAGGCCGTACAGCAGCGGCATGATCACCGAGCCGATCCCCATCGGCTGGGTCCCGGAGAACGGGAACAGCCAGGCCGAGACGGCGACCACCGCCGACGGGGCGAGCCCCAGCGCCCACGCGCCGGGCCGCCGCTTCTGCAGGAACAGCGCGACCGCGACCAGGCCCACGAACAGTCCGGCGACCGGGGAGGACATCGTCGCGAGCGCGGCCAGCGGGGCGGCGACCAGAGCCTTCGCCCAGCGCTTGTAGCGCCACCGGTACGGCCAGCAGAACACCGCCGCGACCGCGCCGAGCGCGAACATCATGCCGAGCCCGAAGGTCACCCGGCCGGAGATCGCGTTGCAGATCAGCGCGAAGATCCCGGCGAGCGAGACCCACAGCGGGTTCCGCACCGCCCGGCTGCGTATCAGGATCATCGTCAGCAGGCCCGCCGAGAGCGTGCCGGCGATCATCATCGTCGTCCGGACGCCGAGGACCGACATCAGGTACGGCGACACCACGCTGTACGACACCGGGTGCATGCCCCCGTACCAGGCGAGGTTGTACGCCGAGTCCGGATGCCGGCCGACGAACTCCGCCCAGGCGTCCTGCGCGGCCAGATCACCACCGCTGTTCGCGAACGTGAAGAACCAGATGACGTGCAGGACGCCGGAGAGCACGGTCATGGACAGCGCCGGATGCCGCAGCAGCCGCTGCCGGAACGGTTCGAGGGCGGTGAGCAGGCGGGCGCGACCACCGCGACGGTCCGTCGCGTCGCCGTCACCTTCCGTGCCGGGACCGGTGCCGGTGGTGCCGCCGGCCGGCGTCCCGGTCGTGGTGACGGCCGGTCCGTCAGCAGCCGTCTCCGTCGCGACGTCAGTCATGGACAGACGTATTCGCGGGCCGGATCCCGGCCCCGGATCGGCGTCGTCGGCGCGTGTCGGCTCCGCTGTGGCCACCTGAAGGCACTCCCCGTGTCCCGTCTTCTGTTCTCGGCCGCTTCCTGCTGTGTTCCCGGCCGCTTCCCGTCCAGTTCGCGGCCTCGTCCCGAGACCGGCGACCTGCCCCGATTCGTGACGCTAGCACGCACCCCGCCGCGGGGCTCCCGGGTGGGGCTCCGTCGACGGGGTGCGCGGGCGGCCTCGGGGGCCGGTGCCGGTCAGCTCACGCGGGTGAGCTTGGCGCCGAAGCCGGGCTCCACCAGGTCCTTCTGGAGGGTCACCGGGACCTTCACGGCGCCGGTCGGGCCGTCACCCACGGTGAGGGTGCCGACCTGGGTGCCGGCCTTCGCGGTGTGCGGCACGGTCCCGGGGGCGAAGGACAGCCTGACCTTCAGACCGGCCCAGCCGACTGCGGTGACGTCCTTGGTGACCACGATCGGGGTGTGGCCGCCGAGCCGGTCGTCCACGTACCCGACCACATCGCCCTTCTTGAGGATCTTCGTCGAGGTCAGCGCGTCCTCGGCGGCGAGCAGCGCGGTCTTGCTGACCGTGTTGGCCGTGCCGAGGATGGGCGCCGTGTTCTGGCCGAGGATCGCGCCGACGATGGTGACCGTCTGCCCGCCGACCTTCTTGCGGGAGGCGAAGAGCAGGTTGCCGCCGGCCGCGGTGGTGCTGCCGGTCTTGATGCCGATCGCGCCGATGCGGTACGGCAGCTCGTTGTAGTTCGGCCAGTTGTGACCGGAGGGGTCCGTCCAGCTGGCCGCGCTGGTGATCGCGACCAGGGCCGGGACCTCGACGACCGCGCGGCCGAGCTTCACCTGGTCCTTGGCCGTGGAGACGGTGGTCTCCTTCAGGCCGGAGGGGTCGGTGTACGTCGTGCCGGTCATCCCCAGCTTCCTCGCGGTGGCGTTCATCTTCTTCACGAACGCCGCCTCCGAACCCGCGTTCCACCGCGCGAGGAGCCGCGCGATGTTGTTGGCGGACGGGATCATGACGGCCGACAGGGCCTGCTTCTCGGTGAGGAATTCGCCGGCCTTGACGGTGTTGAGCGTCGACTCGCCGACCTTGTCGTAGCCGCCCTCCTTCTCCGCCGTCGGGTCGACCTTGATCTTCGGGCCTTCCTCGCCCGGCTTGAGCGGGTGCTCCTTCAGGATGATGTAGGCGGTCATGGTCTTGGCGACCGAGCCGATCGCCACCGGGGTCTGCTTGCCGAAGTCGCCCATCGTGCCGATGCCGTCACCGTCGATCCAGCCCTGGCCCTCGCCGGGCCAGGGCAGGTCGGTCCTGCCGTCGAAGGTGTAGGTGTCCTTCGCGGTGAGCGCGAGGGCGGGGGCGGGCAGCGGGCGGAACGTCTGCACCACCGCGAAGACGATCACCAGGAGCAGGACCAGGGGGGTCCAGATCTTGACCCGGCGCACGATCGTGCGGACCGGGGTCTCCGGCGGCGGCGGGGTGTTCGTCAGCTCCGCCAGCAGGTCCAGCGGGGGCTTGGGCGGGAGCGGCTGCTGGGTGGTGCGTTCGGGGCCGATCTGGGGGACGGGGGTGGTCGCGTCCGCGGC
>NZ_WWJT01000454.1 GCF_009865385.1 Streptomyces sp. SID486
GCGAGGGCCGCCGCGCCCGCACGCCGACAGACGGCGAACGGCCGACGGCGAACGGCCGACGGCGAGCGGCAGCCGACGGCACCGGGCAACGGCACCGGGCGACGGACGACAGGCGACGGACACCAGGCGAAAGGCGACGGGCAACGGACGACGGACGACAGGCGACGGCGACGGGCGCCAGGCGGCCGACACCGGGCAGCGCTTTGAACGTGTTCAAATAAGCCTCTACGATCGGGCCCTCGCCGTCGTGCGGAGGAGGGGGCATGGGACACCGGGAGAGGTCCGTCGCGGAAGGGCTGCGGCACGGGCTCGCTCAACTGGTGCGGTTCGGCGTGCTCCAGGCCCGCGCCTGTGCCTTCGCCGTGGCGCTGCTGGGCGGCATCGCCGCCTCCCGGCTGCTGCCCCCGCTGCCCGTGGCCCGCTACGACCTGGTCCTCGGCTACGGCGTGCTGCTCACCCTCGTCGCCCGCCGGGTGGGCTGGGAGACCCGCCGGGACACCGCCGTGATCGCCGTATGCCATGGGGTGGGACTGCTGTTCGAGCTGGTCAAGGTGCGCATGGGGTCGTGGAGCTACCCGGAGGACGCCCTCACCAAGATCGCCGGAGTGCCGCTGTACGGGGGCTTCATGTACGCGGCGGTCGCCGGTTACGTGTGCCGGGCCAGGCGGCTGATGCGGCTGCGCTTCACCCGCTACCGCGCCACCGCCACGACCCTGGTGGCCGCCGCCGTCTACCTCAACTTCTTCACCCACCACTGGATACCGGACCTGCGCTGGCCGCTCGCGCTGGCGATGACCGCCGTGACCGCCGGGACGTGGGTGGGCTTCAGCGTCGGCGCACACCGCTACCGCATGCCGCTGGCCGTCTCCTTCGTCCTGATCGGCTTCTTCCTGTGGGTCGCCGAGAACGCCGCGACCTACGCGGGCGCGTGGAGCTATCCCCAGCAGCTCGCCGGCTGGCAGCCGGTGCCGCCGGCCAAGTTCGTCGCCTGGTCCCTGCTGATCAGCGTGACCTTCGTCCTGGTCGAGCGGCTCGGCGCGGACCGGCCCGGCCGCCGCCTCGGACCGCAGGTCCCGCCGGGGGCCGCGGTCCGGCCGCACGCCGGCGCCGCATCACACCGCATCACCGGATCGCACGGCGTCGCCGGATCGCCCGGCATCACCGGATCACACCGCATCACCGGACCGCACGGCGGCCCGTCATCGCTCCGGCCGGAAGGGGCCCCCACCGCCGTTGGACCCCAGGGGCCCGCCGTGACCGGTGGGGCCGCCGTGGCCGCCGGCAGGGCCCGTGGGACCGCCGTGGCCGGTGGGGCCCGTGGGACCGCCGTGGCCGGTGGGGCCCGTGGGACCGGTGGGGCCGCCATGGCCGCCGGTAGGGCCGGTGGGACCGCCGTGGCCGGTGCCGCCGGTGCCGCCCCTCCCGCCGCCGGCCTTGTGCGCGTGATGCGGGTTCTTCGCATGGGTGCGCAGGCGGGCCGTCACGTCCTCCGGGGGCAGGAACCGGGACCAGCGCTCGGGGAACTCGGAGGGCATGTCGGGGTCGTCCGGGTCGGCCTCCCGGGCCGCCGCCGCGGCCCACGCGACGTACTCGGCGACCTGCGCCTCCCGCACCCGCTCGTTCGCCTCGCGCGCGGCGGCCGTGGCCGCGGCCGGCCAGACCCGGTCGATGGCCGCGTTCACCGCCGCACCCACGAGCACGGCGAAGGCGGACACCCCGATCCACAGCAGGACGGCGACGGCGGCGGCCAGTGAGCCGTAGATCGTGGCGCCCTCGATCGTGTTCGTGAGGTAGATGCGCAGCAGGAAGCTGCCCAGGACCCACATCGCGAGGGCGACCAGGGCGCCGGGCACGTCCTCGATCCACGGTGAGCGGACCGGTACCGAGACGTGGTACAGCGTCGTCAGGAACACGATGGACAGGACGATCACGACCGGCCAGTACAGGACCTGCACGACCGTCTCCGACCAGGGCACGATCCGGACCACCGCGTCCGGTCCGGCCACCATCAGCGGCAGCGCCACCGAACCGATCAGCAGCGCCACGATGAACAGCAGGAACGCCATGATCCGGGTCTTGACGATGCCCCGGACGCCGTCCAGGCCGTACATGACCGTGATGGTGTCGATGAAGACGTTCACCGCCCGCGAGCCCGACCACAGGGCGAACAGGAAGCCGATGGAGATGACGTCGGGCCGCCCGCCCTGCATCACGTCGTGCAGGATCGGCTCGGCGATCTCCTTGACGCCCTTGTCGGACAGCACCGTGCGGGAGGCCTCCAGGAGGTTGGTCTCCAGACTGTGGATGGTGTCGGCGCCGGTCCAGTCGTCGACGTAACCGAGCAGTCCGATCAGGCTCAGCAGCAGCGGCGGCACCGACAGCAGCGTGAAGAACGCCGCCTCGGCCGCCAGGCCCAGGATGCGGTACTCCATGCAGGAGTTGACGGTGTCCTTCAGCAACAGCCAGGCGGTCCTGCGCTTGGAGACGTTCCGGTAGAGGGCTCTGGCCCGGTGGAGCCGACCGGCCGGCCGCTCGGGGGTATCGCTTGCTGGCTGCACGACCCAAAGGTATCCGCAGCACGGGACCGCCCTCACCTTCCGGGGGCCACGGCCACCCCCGGGGACCCCGGGAAGCCGGTTCCCCCGCTCCTCGGGCCGGTGCTGTGCCACTCTGGAGGCCATCACCGCCGCCTCCCCGGGTAGGTTCCCCTCATGGCAGGCCCCTCCACCCACACCGTGACGAATCAGCCGCCCCCACTGGCCGGCTACGACGTCTTCACCGCCGACCGCGCCCTCGTCGAGGCCGTCGACCGCCACACCGGCCCGGACGTGCTGGAGGAGGTGCGCACGGAGCTGTCCGCGCTCGGCAGGGCCGCCGGCTCGGCGCAGCTGGAGGAGTGGGCGGTGCAGGCCGACGAGAACCCGCCCCGGCTGCGCAGCCACGACCGGTACGGCCACCGGATCGACGAGGTCGAGTTCCATCCGGCCTGGCACCGGCTGCTCGGCAAGGGCGTCTCGGCCGGGCTGACCGGTGCCTGGACGCGGCCCGCCGGCCATGTGCGCCGGGCGGCCGGTTTCCTGGTCTGGGCGCAGGTCGAGGCGGGCACCTGCTGTCCGCTGTCGATGACGCACGCGGCCGTGCCCGCGCTGCGCGCCGACCCGGAGCTGGCCGCCGAGTGGGAGCCCCGGCTGACCTCCACGGTCTACGACCGGGAGCTGCGGCCCGCCGGCCAGAAGCCCGGCGCGCTGTTCGGGATGGGCATGACCGAGAAGCAGGGCGGCAGCGACGTCCGTGCCGGCACCACGCAGGCGCGGCCCCTCGCGGAGGCGGGCACGTATCTGCTGACCGGGCACAAGTGGTTCTGCTCGGCGCCCATGTCCGACGCGTTCCTGGTGCTCGCGCAGGCACCGGAGGGGCTCACCTGCTTCCTGGTCCCGCGGGTCCTGCCCGACGGCGGCCGGAACGTCTTCCTGCTGCAGCGGCTGAAGGACAAGCTGGGCAACCGCTCCAACGCCTCCGCCGAGGTCGAGTTCGACGGCACCTGGGCCCGCCGGGTCGGCGAGGAGGGCCACGGGGTGCGCACGATCATCGGCATGGTGTCGGCGACCCGGCTGGACTGCGCGCTCGGCTCGGCGGGGCTGATGCGGCAGGCGGTGGCCCGGGCGGTGCACCACTGCACCTACCGGGAGGCCTTCGGCGGAAAGCTGGTCGACAAGCCGCTGATGCGCAACGTCCTCGCCGACCTCGCGCTGGAGTCGGAGGCGGCGACCGCGCTGGCGCTGCGGCTGGCCGCGGCCTACGACGACGGCGGTGAGCAGGAGCGGGCCTTCCTGCGGCTCGCGGTGCCGGCCGCCAAGTACTGGATCACCAAGCGGTGTGCGCCGGTGACCGTGGAGGCCGCCGAGTGCCTGGGCGGCAACGGGTACGTCGAGGAGTCCGGCATGCCCCGGCTGGTGCGTGAGTCGCCGCTGAACTCCGTCTGGGAGGGCGCCGGGAACGTGCAGGCGCTGGATGTGCTCAGGGCGCTGCGGCGGGAGCCGGGCGCGCTGGACGCCTGCCTCACCGAGATCGGCCGGGCGCACGGGGCCGACCACCGCCTCGACCGCGCGGTGAAGGACCTGTTCACCGAACTCGCCGATCTGGACGGTGTCGAGGCTCGGGCGCGGCGGCTGGTCGAGCGGCTCGCGCTGGTGCTCCAGGGGTCGTTGCTCGTGCGGCACGCGCCGCCGGAGGTCGCGGACGCGTTCTGCGCCTCCCGGCTGGGCGGTGACCACGGCGCGTCCTTCGGCACCCTGCCCTCGGGCCTGGACCTTCAGGCGGTGGTGGACCGGGCGCGGCCGGTCTGATCCGCGCCGGGGAGAGCCGGTGACGCCACCGGACGGCAGGGGGTGGTGCTGCGCCGACACGGCACCACCCCACCGTCTGGGCCCGTCGGAGCCCACGGACGCGTAACGCGTCACGGTCAAGTCTCAGCCACCCTGAGGCGGTTCACCAGGGTTGCAGGGGGTTGCAACTTATGGGGGCACATGCGCGGAGTCTGTGCCTCCGCCATGCCCGGAGCGGCACTATGAAAGGCAGAGTCGGACCGGAAACCGCCGCCCGGACCGCTTGACAAGTGTGTTCGACATCCTGTCCGGGAGGACCACCGTGGGGAACCCGCCGATGAACGTGGCGCGTCTGGCCGCCGTGGACGCGGCGCAGGCGGCGCGGATGCTGACCGAGATACGCGAGGCCACGCTCGCCGGGCAACGTGCGCGGATCGCGCCCCGGCCGGTGATCGAGCAGTCGTGGGGGCGGATGCTGCGCAACGGCGTCGATCCCGAACGCGACCGCAGGTCCGGGCTGCTGTCCTTCGACGAGGTGCACCGCAGACGGGAGGAGTCGCCCCTGCGGCACGTCCTGCCGGTGTTGCGGGAGGGGCTTCTTTCGGTCGCGGACGTCGCCCAGCACATCATGCTCGTGGCGGACGCCGACGGGCGGGTGCTGTGGCGGGAGGGGGCGCCCACGGTACTGCGCAGGGCCGACGGGCTCGGATGCGAACTGGGCGCGGACTGGCGGGAAGACGTCGTCGGCACCAACGGGGTGGGCACGGTGGCGGTGGTACGGCGGCCCGTGCAGGTGTTCGCCGCCGAGCACTTCGCGCGGTCCCAGACCTCGTGGACCTGTTCGGGCGCCCCGATCTCCGACCCCCGGGACGGCAGGCTGCTCGGTGTGGTGGACGTCAGCGGGCCGCTGGAGACCATGCACCCCGCCACCCTCGCCTGGGTGGACTCGGTGGCCAAGCTGGCCGAGGCCCGGCTGCGGGAGCTGCACCTGGCCTCGCTGGAGCGGCTGCGGGCGGTGGCGGCGCCGGTGCTGGCCCGGCTGAAGGGGCAAGCGGTGGCGGTGGACCGCGACGGCTGGTCGGCGGCGGTGACCGGGATGCCGTACGTACGGCGGGTGGCGCTGCCCAAGTCGCTCCAGCCGGGCCACCGGTGGCTGCCCTCGCTCGGCTCGTGCGCGGTGGAACCGCTGGCCGGGGGCTGGCTGCTGCGGGTGGAGGACGAGCCGCTCGCCACGCCCACCCGCCGGATCCTGCTGGACGTGTCCCGGCCGGGCCGATGTGCGGTGACGGTCACGGCCTCCACCGGCTCCTGGTCCCGGGAACTCAGTCCGCGACACGCCGAGTTGCTGTTCCTGCTCGCCGAGGACCCCGCCGGGCACGGGGCGGCTGGGCTGGCCGAGGATCTGTTCGACGACCCGTCCCGGACGGTGACCGTGCGGGCGGAGATGTCCAGGATCCGGCGCTACCTCGGGGAACTTCTCCAGCACCGGCCCTATCGGTTCCGAGCCGATACGGAAGTCGAAGTGGTCCTGCCGGACGATCCCCGCGACCTGCTCCCCCAGTCGACGGCACCGGCGGTGATCCGGAAGCGGAACGCCATGCGGAGCGGCCTGGGCGGTGCGCCCTGAGCGCGGCCGGGCCGCCCTCGCGTCGCCCGTCGGCCCCGGGCCGCGCCCGCTCCTCCTCCGCCCTTCTGCGGCGACCCGCCCCTGCACGGCCCGTTCCTGCCGTAGCATCCGGTACGGGCCTCCCCACCTGCTCCTCGCGTCAACGTACGGATCGCGAAGCGCAGTTGGCCCGCCCTCTGGAGGAGAGATGAAGCATCGCGGCAGACACCGCCGGCGCAGACGGGGCACGGCACTGCGCGCCGTCCTGACCGGGGCCGGGCTGGCGCTCACCGCCGCCGCCACCCTGATCAGCACGTCCCAGGCCGAGGTCGCCGAGGACCCCGGCGCGCTCAAGCCGCTCACCTCCCGGGCGGACACCGGCCCGCTGCGGCTGCAGGAGCATCTGGTCCCCGGGCGGACGCTGGACCGGCTCGCCACCGCGATGGGCGCTCCGGTCGGCGTGGACGCGGTGCTCCAGAGCGCCGACCGGGACCTGCGCGAGGGCGGCGACTGCTCCGCCGGCGAGCGGGCGTCCCTGCCCGTCGACCCGGCCGCCGCCCGCGCCTACTGCTGGGACCCGGCGGACACCGCCGACGGCGCCTGGCGGCCGGCTTCGGTGACCACGTCCGGCGACGCCGACGACGACGGCGTCTGGGGCACCCACCGGGTCGTGCTGGCCGGCTGGACCCACGACGGCGACGCCGGCCGGCCGGGCGAGCGGGGTCTCGCCCGGGTCGCCTTCGTCGACGCGGACGACCCGGCGCACCTCACCTACCGGTCGGCGCTGCTGGTGGTGCCGGTCGACGGCGGCCGGGACTACCGGGGCCTGGTCTCCGGTGTCTCGGGCATGGTCTGGCACGCGAACAAGCTGCTGGTCACGACGACGGCCGGCAGCGCCGACGCGCTCTACGTCTACGACCTCGACCGCATCCAGCGCACCACGGTCGACGCACCCGCGGTCGGCCGGGTGCCCGGCGGCTGGTCGGCGGACGGCTACGGCTTCGTGCTGCCCGCGGTCGGCTCCTACCGCTTCACCGCCGGCCGCTGCGCCCCCTCGGGCCCGCCCTGTCCCGGCGCGCTCGCCCTGGACCGCGGCACGGCACCGGACAGCCTGGTCGCCGCGGAGTGGACCGCCCCGGGCGAGGACCGGCGCGCCCGGCTGTGGCGGTACGCGTTCGGCACCGACCCGGCCCGTCCGGGGCTGCTCGCCACGGACGCGGCGGGACGGGCGGACGCGGTGGAGGCGTACCGGACGCGGCTGGAGGGGATCCGGGGCGTTCTGTCGTACCGGAAGCCCGGGACGGACCAGCCGTCCTGGTATGTGGGACGGCTGCCCGATGCGCAGGACGGCCATGGCGGGCTGTGGCGGCAGGACACCGCGGGGGCCCGGGCGGCACGCTGCGGCGCCGACGCCTCCGACCGCTGCTGGGCCCAGGGGGCGGGCTCCCTCTCCTACTGGCAGGAGACGGGCGAGGTGTGGTCCCTGTCGGACCGCATGCTGTTCACCGTGCCGCTGGCGGACCTCGACCGCTCCGTGGGCTGACCCGCCCCCCCGGGGCGGTCGACAGCCCTGGCGGTGGGATGGTTCCCTGGCCCGCATGAGCAGCATCGTCGTCACCACCTGGTCCCTGGAGCAGACCTCCCCGGCCGATCTCCTGCCCGCCGCCGCCCCCGACGGTGACGTGCGGATCGTCCGCGCCGAGGTGCCCTCCCCCGAGTTCAGCCGGTTCCTGTACGCCTCGGTCGGCGGTGACATCCGCTGGACCGACCGGCTGGGCTGGAGCTACGCGCGGTGGCGGGAGTACCTGGAGCGGCCCGGCGTGGAGACCTGGGTGGCCTACGACCGGGGCACCCCGGCCGGCTACGTCGAGCTGGAGCCGCAGGACGAGGGCGCGGTGGAGGTCGTCTACTTCGGCCTGGTCCCCGCCTTCCGCGGCCGGCGTCTCGGCGGCCACCTGCTGTCGTACGGCACGGCCCGCGCCTGGGACCTCGCGGAGCGCTGGCCGGGACGGACGCCGACCAAGCGGGTGTGGCTGCACACCTGCAGCAAGGACGGCGAGCACGCGATGGCCAACTACCAGCGGCGGGGCTTCAAGCTCTTCGACACCAAGGTGGAACCGGAACCGGAGGTGGCGACACCGGGACCGTGGCCCGGGGCATACCCCGGCTGACCTGCCGCGACAAGTCTTCCGGCAGCACATGTGAGCGACGACACCCTTGTTCCACATTTCGGGACAAGGGTGTCCGCATCTTGGACAAAGCTGGACTCTGTCCAGATCGCCGTGACACGCTTCCGTCATGTCCGGAACTGGAGTTGCCTTGGTGAGTCGGCGGCACGTCGACCTCGGCCGCATGTCCAGCGCCATCTGTCCGGCGAGCTGACGCCCCCAGCACCCGCCGCGAACCCCGCACCCCTCTTCTCCTGCGCGGATGCGCACACGCCTGCCCGCGTGCGCGCATCCGTGCAGCTCAGAGCCGACGCCCACCGGTCCCGAAGGACGTAGAACCATGGCCGCCACCCCACCGAACCCCGCCGCCTCCGCGCCCCGCCGCAAGGTGAGCCGTCACCGCGGCGAGGGCCAGTGGGCCGTCGGTCACCTCACGCCGCTCAACGGCAACGAGCAGTTCAAGAAGGACGACGACGGTCTCAACGTGCGGACACGCATTGAGACGATCTACTCCAAGCGCGGCTTCGACTCGATCGACCCGAACGACCTGCGCGGCCGGATGCGCTGGTGGGGGCTCTACACCCAGCGCAAGCCCGGGATCGACGGCGGCAAGACCGCGATCCTCGAGCCGGAGGAGCTGGACGACGAGTACTTCATGCTGCGCGTCCGTATCGACGGCGGCGCGCTGACCACGCGGCAGCTGCGGGTGATCGGCGAGGTCTCCCAGGAGTTCGCGCGCGGTACGGCGGACATCACCGACCGGCAGAACGTCCAGTACCACTGGATCCGGATCGAGGACGTGCCCGCCATCTGGGACCGGCTGGAGGGCGTGGGCCTGTCCACCACCGAGGCCTGTGGCGACACCCCCCGCGTCATCCTCGGCTCGCCCGTCGCCGGCATCGCGGAGGACGAGATCATCGACGGCACCCCGGCCATCGAGGAGATCCACCGCCGCATCGTGGGCAACAAGGCGTTCTCGAACCTGCCCCGCAAGTTCAAGTCCGCCATCTCCGGCTCGCCGCTGCTGGACGTGGCCCACGAGATCAACGACGTGGCGTTCGTCGGCGTCGACCACCCCGAGCACGGCCCCGGCTTCGACCTGTGGGTCGGCGGCGGCCTGTCCACCAACCCCAAGATCGGTGTACGGCTGGGTGCCTGGGTCCCCCTGGACGAGGTCGCGGACGTCCACGAGGGCGTCATCTCGATCTTCCGCGACTACGGTTACCGCCGGCTGCGCAACCGCGCCCGGCTGAAGTTCCTGGTCGCCGACTGGGGCGCGGAGAAGTTCCGGCAGGTGCTGGAGGACGAGTACCTCAAGCGCACGCTGGTCGACGGACCCGCCCCCGAGCAGCCGGTGCAGCAGTGGCGTGACCACATCGGTGTGCACCGGCAGCGGGACGGCCGGTTCTACGTCGGTTTCGCGCCGCGCGTCGGCCGGGTGGACGGTGCCACGCTGACGAAGGTCGCCGACCTCGCGGAGGCACACGGCTCGGGCCGGGTCCGCACCACGGCGGAACAGAAGATGATCATCCTGGACGTCGAGCAGGACCGGGTCGACTCGCTGGTCGAGGGCCTGGAGGCGCTGGACCTCACCGCCCGGCCGTCCTCCTTCCGGCGCGGCACCATGGCGTGCACCGGCATCGAGTTCTGCAAGCTCGCCATCGTGGAGACGAAGGCGCGCGGCGCCGCGCTGATCGACGAACTGGAGCGCCGCCTGCCGGACTTCGACCAGCCCATCACCATCAACCTCAACGGCTGCCCGAACGCCTGCGCCCGCATCCAGGTCGCGGACATCGGCCTCAAGGGCCAGCTGGTCCTGGACGACGAGGGCCGGCAGGTCGAGGGCTACCAGGTGCACCTGGGCGGCGCCCTCGGCCTGGAGCCGGGCTTCGGCCGCAAGGTGCGCGGGCTGAAGGTGACGTCGGACGAACTGCCCGACTACATCGAGCGGGTGCTCAAGCGCTTCCAGGCGGAGCGCGCGGACGGCGAGCGGTTCGCCGCCTGGGCCGCCCGTGCCACCGAGGAGGCGCTGTCGTGAGCGAGCGCGCCGCACCCTTCCACTGCCCCTACTGCGGCGACGAGGACCTGCGTCCGAGCGAGCAGGGACAGCAGTCCCCCCGCGCGAGCGGAGCCGAGCGCGGTGGAGGCGCCTGGGAATGCGGGGCCTGCAACCGCGCATTCCAGCTGAAGTTCCTCGGGCTGCTGGCCCGGGGGCTGCGGCGAGCCGACGACGGAGGGGACGACCGGACATGAGCACGGCTGAGCGACAGCAGCGCACGACCGAGGAGCTGAAGGCCCTCGCCGAGCAGGCGGGCCGTGACCTGGAGGACGCGTCCGCACCGGAGATCCTCCGGTGGGCGGTGGACACCTTCGGCAGCGGGTTCTGCGTCACCTCCTCGATGGAGGACGCCGTGGTCGCCCATCTCGCCTCGCGCGTGCGGAAGGGCGTGGACGTCGTCTTCCTGGACACCGGCTACCACTTCCCGGAGACCATCGGCACCCGGGACGCCGTGGAGGCCGTGATGGACGTCAACGTCATCACCCTCACGCCGCGGCAGACGGTCGCCGAGCAGGACGCGCAGTACGGCCCGAAGCTGCACGACCGCGACCCCGACCTGTGCTGCCGGCTGCGCAAGGTGCAGCCGCTGGAAGAGGGTCTGAAGGACTACCAGGCGTGGGCGACGGGCCTGCGCCGCGACGAGTCCCCGACCCGGGCGGCCACCCCGGTCGTCGGCTGGGACGAGAAGCGGCGGAAGGTCAAGGTCTCGCCGATCGCCCGCTGGACGCAGGACGACGTGGACGCGTACGTCGCCGAACACGGCGTGCTCACCAACCCGCTGCTGACGGACGGGTACGCCTCCGTCGGCTGCGCTCCGTGCACCCGCAGGGTCCTGGAGGGCGAGGACGCGCGCGCCGGCCGCTGGGCGGGCCGCGCCAAGACCGAGTGCGGGCTGCACGGATGACGGACGACCAGATTCAGGAGAACCACGTGACGACCGGAGCCACCGTCTGGCTCACGGGTCTGCCGAGCGCCGGCAAGACCACCATCGCGCACGAGCTGGCGGGCCGCCTGCGTGCCGAGGGCCACCGCGTCGAGGTGCTCGACGGCGACGAGATCCGCGAGTTCATCTCCGCGGGCCTCGGCTTCTCCCGCGAGGACCGGCACACCAACGTGCAGCGCATCGGCTTCGTCGCCGAGCTGCTGGCCCGCAACGGCGTCAAGGCACTGGTGCCGGTGATCGCGCCGTACGCCGACAGCCGGGACGCCGTGCGCAAGCGGCACGAGGAGAACGTGACGCCGTACCTGGAGATCCATGTGGCGACCCCGGTCGACGTGTGCAGCGTGCGTGACGTGAAGGGCCTGTACGCCAAGCAGGCCGCGGGCGAGCTGACCGGGCTCACCGGGGTCGACGACCCGTACGAGGAGCCGGCGAAGCCCGATCTGCGGATCGAGTCGCAGCACCAGACGGTCCAGGAGTCCGCGGCGTCGGTGTACGCGCTGCTGAGCGAGAGGGGACTGGCATGACCACGGTCGCCAAGGTCGAGGACGGCACGGAGAGCCCGTACGCCCTGTCGCACCTGGACGCGCTGGAGTCCGAGGCGGTGCACATCTTCCGCGAGGTCGCGGGCGAGTTCGAGAACCCGGTGATCCTGTTCTCCGGTGGCAAGGACTCCATCGTCATGCTGCACCTCGCGCTGAAGGCGTTCGCCCCGGCCGCGATCCCCTTCTCGCTGCTGCATGTGGACACAGGACACAACTTCCCCGAGGTGCTGGAGTACCGGGACCGTGTGGCCGCCGCCCATGGGCTGCGCCTCCATGTGGCCTCCGTCCAGGACTATCTCGACCGTGGTGTGCTCAAGGAGCGGCCCGACGGCACCCGCAACCCGCTCCAGACCCTCCCGCTGACGGAGAAGATCCAGAGCGAGAAGTTCGACGCGGTGTTCGGCGGCGGGCGCCGCGACGAGGAGAAGGCGCGCGCCAAGGAGCGCGTGTTCTCCCTGCGGGACGAGTTCTCCCAGTGGGACCCGCGCCGCCAGCGCCCGGAGCTGTGGAACCTCTACAACGGCCGGCACGCCCCCGGCGAGCACGTCCGCGTCTTCCCGCTGTCCAACTGGACGGAGCTGGACGTCTGGCAGTACATCGCCCGTGAGTCCATCGAGCTGCCCCAGATCTACTACGCGCACGAGCGCGAGGTGTTCCGGCGCGGCGGCATGTGGCTGACCTCCGGCGAGTGGGGCGGCCCGAAGGACGACGAGACGGTCGAGAGGCGGCAGGTGCGCTACCGCACCGTCGGTGACATGTCCTGCACCGGCGCCGTCGACTCCGACGCCGACACGATCGAGAAGGTCATCGCCGAGATCGCCGCGTCCCGGCTGACCGAGCGCGGCGCCACCCGCGCCGACGACAAGCTCTCCGAGGCCGCGATGGAAGACCGCAAGCGCGAGGGGTACTTCTAAGCATGAGCACGACCACGACCGAGGCGCTCTCGGCCACCACCCTGCTGCGGTTCGCCACCGCCGGCTCCGTCGACGACGGCAAGTCCACGCTCGTCGGGCGGCTGCTGCACGACTCCAAGTCGATCCTCACCGACCAGCTGGAGGCCGTGGAGCGCGCCTCCGCGAGCCGCGGCCAGGAGGCCCCGGACCTCGCGCTGCTCACCGACGGCCTGCGCGCCGAGCGCGAGCAGGGCATCACCATCGACGTCGCCTACCGCTACTTCGCCACGCCCCGGCGCCGGTTCATCCTCGCCGACACCCCGGGCCATGTGCAGTACACCCGCAACATGGTCACCGGCGCCTCGACCGCCGAGCTGACCGTGATCCTGGTGGACGCGCGCAACGGCGTGGTCGAGCAGACCCGCCGGCACGCGGCCATCGCCGCCCTGCTGCGTGTGCCGCACGTCGTCCTCGCGGTCAACAAGATGGACCTCGTCGACCACCGGGAGCCGGTCTTCGCCGCGATCGCCGAGGAGTTCACGGCGTACGCGACCGAGCTGGGCGTGCCCGAGGTCACCGCGATCCCGATCTCGGCGCTGGCCGGGGACAACGTGGTGGAGCCGTCGGCGAACATGGACTGGTACGGCGGGCCGACGGTGCTGGAGCACCTGGAGACCGTGCCGGTCAGCCATGACCTGGCGCACTGCCACGCGCGGCTGCCCGTGCAGTACGTGATCCGGCCGCAGACCGCCGAGCACCCGGACTACCGGGGGTACGCGGGCCAGATAGCGGCCGGCACCTTCCGGGTCGGTGACGAGATCACGGTCCTGCCGTCCGGGCGGACCACGCGGATCTCCGGTATCGACCTGCTCGGCGAGCCGGTCGACGTCGCCTGGACGACGCAGTCGGTGACGGTCCTGCTGGAGGACGACATCGACGTCTCCCGCGGCGATCTGATCGTGCCGACGAAGGACGCTCCCGCCACCACGCAGGACGTGGAGGCCACCGTCTGCCATGTCGCCGACGCCCCGCTCACGGTCGGCCACCGGGTGCTGCTCAAGCACGGCACGCGCACGGTCAAGGGCATCGTGAAGGACATCCCGTCCCGGCTCACGCTGGACGACCTCTCCCTGCACCCGCACCCGGGACAGCTCGTCGCGAACGACATCGGCCGGGTGAAGATCCGTACCGCCGAGCCGCTGCCGGCCGACTCCTACGCCGACTCGCGCCGCACCGGCTCGTTCATCCTGATCGATCCCTCGGACGGCACCACGCTCACCGCGGGCATGGTCGGTGAGTCGTTCGCCTCGCCGGAGCCGGTCAAGGGCACCGCCGACGAGGACGGCTGGGACTTCTGATCATGAAATCCGTCGACGTCTACTCGACGTTCGCGAAGGAGGGCGGCCGCGTCGGCAGCGGTGCCCTCGGCAGCGGGCAGGGCGGGGTCGCGCGATGTGTGCTCTGACGTACGCGCACCGCTCGCGCGCCCACACCCCCCACCGCCGTGAACGAAGACCTGCCGACCTCCCGGCCACGACCTGAGAGACCGTGACCGCCGGGCCAACGAGAGGAAAGCCTCCCGTGCCTGCCATCAGCTCCACACTCCTGCGCCGTGGAACGGCCGCGCTCGCGGCGCTCCCGCTGCTCGCCCTCGCCGCGTGCGGTTACGGGTCAGACGCCAAGGACGACGGGACCGCCAAGGTCGCCGCCGGCGCCGAGAAGACGGACGGACTCGACTCCGTCAAGATCGGCTACTTCGGGAACCTGACCCACGGCACCGCGCTGGTCGGTGTGCAGAAGGGCTTCTTCCAGAAGGAGCTGGGCGCCACCACGGTCGAGCCCGCGATCTTCAACGCGGGTCCGTCCGAGATAGAGGCCCTCAACTCGGGCTCCATCGACATCGGCTGGATCGGCCCGTCCCCGGCCGTCAACGGCTACACGAAGTCGAACGGCAAGAGCCTGAAGATCATCGGTGGTTCGGCGTCCGGCGGCGTGAAGCTGGTCGTGAACCCCAAGAAGATCACGTCCCTGAAGGACGTCGAGGGCAAGCGGATCGCCACCCCCCAGCTGGGCAACACGCAGGACGTGGCCTTCCTCAACTGGGCCGCCGAGCAGGGCTGGAAGGTCGACCCGCAGAGCGGCAAGGGTGACGTCACGGTCGTCCGCAGCGACAACAAGGTGACACCGGACGCCTTCAGGTCCGGCTCGGTCGACGGCGCCTGGGTGCCGGAGCCGACCGCGTCCAAGCTGGTCGCCGAGGGCGGCAAGGTGCTGCTGGACGAGTCCACGCTGTGGCCGGACAAGAAGTTCGTGATCACGAACATCATCGTGCGGCAGGCGTTCCTCAAGGAGCACCCGAAGGCCGTGGAGGCGGTCCTGAGGGCCGCCGTCGAGACCAACAAGTGGATCAACGCCAACCCGGACCAGGCGAAGGCGGCCGCGAACAAGCAGCTGGAGACGGACTCCGGCAAGGCGCTGCCCGCGAACGTCCTGGACCCGGCCTGGAAGTCGATCCAGTTCACCGACGACCCGCTGGCCGCCACCCTCGGCACCGAGGCGGCGCACGCGGTCAAGGCCGGCCTCCTGGACAAGCCGAACCTCAAGGGGATCTACGACCTGACGATCCTCAACAAGGTGCTCAGGTCCGCGGGGGCGAGCCCGGTCGACGCGGCCGGCCTCGGCGCCAGCTGACGTAAGTCCCGACGAGTTCCCAGGAGGTGACGACCATGGCCACGACCCTCACCAAGGCCGCCCCGTCGGTCGAGTACGCCGCACGCCTCGACCACGTCTCGAAGTCCTATCCGGGACCGGGCGGGCAGCAGCTCGTCCTGGACGACATCAGCCTCGATGTCGCGCCCGGCGAGTTCGTCACCCTCCTGGGGGCCTCGGGCTGCGGCAAGTCGACGCTGCTGAACCTGGTGGCCGGCCTGGACCGGCCCACCGCCGGGTCCATCAGCACCGACGGCCGCCCCGCTCTGATGTTCCAGGAGCACGCCCTCTTCCCGTGGCTGACCGCGGGCAAGAACATCGAACTCGCCCTGCGCCTCAGGGGGGTTCCCAAGCCCGACCGGCGCGGCAAGGCCGAGGAACTCCTCGGACTCGTCCGGCTGGACGGCGCGTACGGCAAGCGGGTCCACGAGCTGTCCGGCGGTATGCGCCAGCGTGTGGCGCTGGCCCGGGCGCTGGCCCAGGAGAGCAGCCTGCTGCTGATGGACGAGCCCTTCGCGGCCCTGGACGCCATCACCCGGGACGTGCTGCACGACGAGCTGACCCGCATCTGGGCCGAGACCGGTCTGTCCGTGCTGTTCGTGACGCACAACGTGCGCGAGGCGGTACGGCTGGCCCAGCGCGTCGTCCTGCTGTCCTCCCGTCCGGGCCGGGTGGCCCGCACCTGGGAGGTCGGCATTCCGCAGCCGCGCCGCATCGAGGACGCTCCCGTGGCGGAGTTGTCCCTCGAGATCACCGAAGTACTGCGTGGGGAGATCCGCCGCCATGGCCAGCACTGAGACGACCACCGCTCCCGCGACGGGGAGCGTGGAGGCGGGCCTGGACGCGCTGGAGACCGCGCAGTCGGGCCGTACGCCGTTCCGCAGAACCTTCGTCGACAAGATCGTGCCCCCGGTCGTCGCGGTCGCCGTGGTGCTGGTGGTCTGGCAGGGCCTGATCACCCTGAAGATCGTCGACGACCCGACCAAGCTGCCCGCGCCGGCCGCGGTGTGGGACGCCTTCCGCAACGACTGGCTGCAGGGCAAGCTGCTCGGCTACATATGGACCAGTGTCTCGCGCGGCCTGCTCGGCTTCTGCTTCGCGCTGCTGATCGGCACCCCGCTGGGGCTGCTGGTCGGGCGGGTGCGGTTCGTGCGTGCGGCCATCGGCCCGATCCTGTCCGGTCTGCAGTCGCTGCCGTCGGTGGCCTGGGTGCCGCCCGCGGTGGTGTGGTTCGGCCTGAACAACTCGATGATGTACACGGTGATCCTGCTCGGCGCCGTGCCGTCCATCGCCAACGGCCTGGTGTCCGGTGTCGACCAGGTGCCGCCGCTGTACCTGCGGGCGGGCCGGACCATGGGCGCGACCGGTCTGAAGGGCACCTGGCACGTCACCCTGCCGGCCGCGCTGCCCGGCTACGTGGCGGGCATGAAGCAGGGCTGGGCCTTCTCCTGGCGTTCGCTGATGGCCGCGGAGATCATCGCCCAGTTCCCCGACCTGGGGGTGGGCCTCGGCCAGTTGCTGGAGAACGGCCGTACGGCCAGCGACATGGCCATGGTGTTCGAAGCCATCCTGCTCATCCTGTTCGTGGGCATCGCCATCGACCTGCTGATCTTCAGTCCGCTGGAGCGGTGGGTGCTGCGCAGCCGCGGCCTGCTGGTGAAGGGCTGACATGGGCGGCCCGGTACTCCTCGTCATCGCCCACGGCAGCCGCGACCCGCGGCACGCCCGGTCCGTGCACGCGCTCGTGGAGCGGGTCCGGTCGCTGCGGCCGGGTCTGCGGGTGGAGACGGGCTTCCTGGACTTCAACGTCCCGTCGGCGCCCGGCGTGCTGGAGTCACTGGCGGCGGAGGGCGTGCGGGACGTCGTCGCCCAGCCGCTGCTGCTGACCCGCGCGTTCCACGCCAAGGCGGACATCCCCGCCGTGCTCCGGGACGCGCCGGCGCGGCTGCGGATCCGGCAGGCGGAGGTCCTCGGCCCCTCGCCGCGGCTGCTGGACGCGCTGGAACGGCGCCTGTACGAGGCGGGACTGACGCCCGCCGACAAGTCCTCGACCGGGGTCGTGCTGGCCTCGGCGGGGTCCTCCGACCCGGAGGCGATCGCGGTGATCGCAGACATCGCGCGGGAGTGGTGGCACACCGGTTGGTGCGCCGTGCGGCCCGCGTTCGCCTCCGCCGCCTCTCCCGGCGGGTTCCCGCGCACCGAGGACGCGGTGCGCGAACTGCGCCGCCTCGGCTGCGAGCGGGTGGCCGTGGCACCGTACGTGCTCGCTCCCGGCTTCCTGCCGGACCGCATCGCGCGCGGCGCGGCCGAGGCGGACGTACTGGCCGATGTGCTCGGTGCGGCGCCGGAGGTCGCACGGGTCCTGCTGGAACGGTACGACCAGGCCCGGCGACCGACGCTGACGGCTCTGGGCGCGTGACCGCGGCACGCCGGCGTACGACGGCACGACACGCCGAGGCGCGGCGCGCGGCGTGTGGCGGGGCACGTGGCGCGTGGCGGGGTGCGGCGACACGGCACGCGGGGCAGGCAGGACGGCATGACGAGGTACGGCGCGCGGCCGGGGACGGTCTCCTCTTCCTCCCGTGGCGGGCGGCGCAGCAGGGCGATCGAGCCGGAGACCGTGGTGGCCCGGAGCCTCCCGGTGCCCGCGCCCAGCCGGCCGGTGATCTTGTGGGCGCCCCACTGGCCGTGCACGCGCAGTCCGTCGAAGGCGTTGGAGATCGTGCCGCTCGCGGTGTTGGCCTCCACCTCGGCGTCCGCCGGATGCGGCAGGCGGATGGCGATCTCGCCGGAGACGCTGGTGAGGCCGACGTCCGTCGGGCCGTCCGGGTCCAGGTCGACGATCATGGAGCCGCTGACGGTGTCGGCGCGCACGGCGGGGCCGGAACCCTCGACGACCGTCAGGTCCCCCGAGACCGAGTGGAACCTGAGGTCGCCGGTGACCGCCTGGGCCTCCAGGTTCCCCGAGACGGTGTCCGCGCGCACCGGCCCCGAGACGCCGACGAGGGTGCTGTCGCCCGTCACACCCTTGATCACCGCGGGCCCGCGGATGCCGGACACGACCGCGCCCGCGCCGACCACCCCGACCTCCACCCGGGTGTCGGCGGGGACCGCGAGGGAGACGACGGCGCTGCGCCGCCAGCCCTTGCGGTCGAGCCACTTGAGGAAGCCCTTCCAGGGCAGGTCCTCGTACGCGACGGTGAGCGTGCCGCCGTCCAGGGTGACCAGCAGGGGCGGCCCTTCGAGCTCCGAGACCTCCAGGCGGGCCGATCCCTCGTCCGTGCCCATGACGTTCACCGTGCCGTTGACGATACGGACGTGGAGCTCGCGCACGGGGGTGTCGAAGGTCAGTTTCCGGGGTTCGGTGACGGACCACTCTGACATGGGACCTCCTCGGCCGGGCACGCTCGTGACGCGCCATATCGCGTCGTCGTACCAAACACGATATATCGCGGACGTCGGAAGTCAAGGCCGGCCGGGGCGGCGGGCGCTGAGGGGGCGGGAACCGGGGCGGCGCACGAGCCACCGCGCCGGCACGGCGAGAGGTCGAGCGCGGGGGCGGTGGCGCGGCGCACGAGGGAGGCGGCGCCGACCGTACGCGGGCGTGGTGGCGCGGCCCTGCCGGGACGTGCGGACCGTCGGACCGGCCCGGGCGCATAGGCTGGTGGGTGTTATTTCCAGGCCGGATGTGAACGCAGGAGACGTACCCCTATGTACTTCACCGACCGCGGTATCGAGGAGTTGGAGAAGCGGCGCGGCGAGGAGGAGGTCACTTTCGAGTGGCTTGCCGAGCAGTTGCGCACCTTCGTGGACCTCAACCCGGACTTCGAGGTGCCCGTCGAGCGGCTCGCCACCTGGCTCGCCCGGCTCGACGACGAGGACGACGAGTAGCGAGCGGCGGGACGGCGCGGGCGACGGGCGGCCCACGAGCGGGGCGAGGCGGGCAGCCGGAGGAGGACGCCCCGCGAGGGGCGCGGCGCACCGCTCAGCGGCCCCGGGAGCCCGCGGCCGCGCACGGCGCCGATCCACACCCCCTGGGCAGGCGAAAGGGCCCGGTACCGAGTCCGAACTCGGTACCGGGCCCTTCGGGGCCGTCGAGACCTACGCCTCGAAGACTTCCCGCACCAGCTGCTCCTGCTCGGCCTGGTGGCGCTTGGCCGAACCCACCGCCGGGGACGAGCCGTGCGGGCGCGAGATGCGCCGCAGCCGCTCACCGGCCGGGATGTCCGCGCCGACCGCCAGGTCGAGGTGGTCGATCAGGTTGAGCGCGATGAACGGCCAGGCACCCTGGTTCGCCGGCTCCTCCTGGGCCCACAGGTACTTCTCGGCGTTCGGGTACTTGTTGACCTCGGCCTGCAGCTCGTCACCCGGCAGCGGGTACAGCCGCTCGATGCGGATGATCGCCGTGTCCGTGACACCGCGCTTGGCCCGCTCGGCCTCCAGGTCGTAGTAGACCTTGCCGGCGCAGAACACGACCTTGCGGACCGACGCGGGGTCGACCGTGCTGTCGCCGATGACCGGACGGAACTGCCCGCTCGTGAACTCCTCCGCCTTCGAGGCCGCCGCCTTCAGGCGCAGCATCGACTTCGGGGTGAAGACGACCAGCGGCTTGTGGTGCGGGTTGTGCACCTGCCACCGCAGGAGGTGGAAGTAGTTCGACGGCGAGGTCGGCATCGCGACCGTCATGTTGTTCTGCGCGCACAGCTGGAGGAAGCGCTCCGGGCGGGCCGAGGAGTGGTCCGGGCCCTGGCCCTCGTAGCCGTGCGGCAGCAGCAGGGTGACGCCGGAGGTCTGGCCCCACTTCTGCTCGGCCGAGGAGATGAACTCGTCGACGACCGTCTGCGCGCCGTTGACGAAGTCGCCGAACTGCGCCTCCCACATCACGAGCGCGTCCGGGCGGGCCAGCGAGTAGCCGTACTCGAAGCCCATCGCCGCGTACTCGGAGAGCAGGGAGTTGTAGACGGTCAGCCGCGCCTGGTCCTCGGAGAGGTACTGCAGCGGGGTGTACTCCTCGCCGGTCTCCCGGTCGATGAGCACCGCGTGGCGCTGGCCGAAGGTGCCGCGCTGGGAGTCCTGGCCCGCCAGGCGGACCGGGGTGCCGTCCAGCAGCAGGGAGCCGATGGCGAGGGTCTCGCCCATGCCCCAGTCGATCGTGCCGTCCTCCACCATCGCCGCACGCCGCTGCAGCTGGGGCTGCAGGCGGGGGTGGACGGTGATGTGGTCGGGGACGTTGACCTGGGACTCGGCGATCCGCTTGACGACCTCCGCGGAGATCGCGGTCGGGACCGCGACCGGGAAGCCGTCCTGCGGCGCCTGGGTGTCACCGGCGGCCGGCTGCGAGGTGGCCTCGCGGACCTCGGTGAAGACCTTCTCCAGCTGGCCCTGGTAGTCCTGCAGGGCCTGCTCGGCCTCTTCCAGGGTGATGTCGCCGCGACCGATGAGGGACTCGGTGTAGAGCTTGCGCACCGAGCGCTTCTTGTCGATCAGGTCGTACATCAGCGGCTGGGTGAAGGCCGGGTTGTCGGACTCGTTGTGACCGCGGCGGCGGTAGCAGATGAGGTCGATCACCACGTCCTTGTTGAACGCCTGGCGGAACTCGAAGGCGAGCCGCGCGACGCGCACGACGGCCTCCGGGTCGTCGCCGTTCACGTGGAAGATCGGGGCCTCGATCATGCGGGCCACGTCCGTCGCGTACATGGAGGAACGCGAGGACTCGGGGGCCGCGGTGAAGCCGACCTGGTTGTTGATGACGATGTGGACCGTGCCGCCGGTGCGGTAGCCCCGCAGCTGCGACATGTTCAGGGTCTCGGCCACCACGCCCTGGCCCGCGAAGGCCGCGTCGCCGTGGATCGCCACCGGCAGCACCGTGAAGTCCGTGCCGCCCTTGTTGATGATGTCCTGCTTGGCGCGGGCGACGCCCTCCAGGACCGGGTCGACCGCCTCCAGGTGCGAGGGGTTGGCGACCAGCGAGACCTTGATCTGCTCGCCGTCCAGGCCGGTGAAGGTGCCCTCGGCGCCCAGGTGGTACTTCACGTCACCGGAGCCGTGCATCGACTTCGGGTCGAGGTTGCCCTCGAACTCGCGGAAGATCTGCGCGTACGACTTGCCGACGATGTTCGCCAGCACGTTCAGCCGGCCGCGGTGGGCCATGCCGATGACGACCTCGTCCAGCCGGGACTCGGCGGCGGAGTCGATCACCGCGTCGAGCAGCGGGATGACGGACTCGCCGCCCTCCAGCGAGAACCGCTTCTGGCCGACGTACTTCGTCTGCAGGAAGGTCTCGAAAGCCTCCGCCGCGTTCAGCCTGCGCAGGATGCGCAGCTGCTCCTCGCGCTCCGGCTTGGAGTGCGGGCGCTCCACGCGGTCCTGGATCCACTTGCGCTGCTTGGGGTCCTGGATGTGCATGAACTCGATGCCGGTGGTGCGGCAGTACGAGTCGCGCAGCACGCCGAGGATGTCGCGCAGCTTCATCATCGACTTGCCGGCGAAGCCGCCGACGGCGAACTCGCGCTCCAGGTCCCACAGGGTGAGACCGTGCTCGACGATGTCCAGGTCGGGGTGCTTGCGCTGGCGGTACTCCAGCGGGTCGGTGTCGGCCATGACGTGGCCGCGGACCCGGTAGGAGTGGATCAGCTCGAAGACGCGGGCGGCCTTGGTGACGTCGTCGTCGTGGCTGGCGTCGATGTCCTTGAGCCAGCGGACCGGCTCGTAGGGGATGCGCAGCGCCTCGAAGATGTCGTCGTAGAAGCCGTTCTCGCCCAGCAGCAGGTTGGCGACCTGGCGCAGGAACTCGCCGGAGGCGGCGCCCTGGATGACCCGGTGGTCGTAGGTCGACGTGAGCGTCATGACCTTCGAGATGCCGAGCTTGTTCAGGGTGTCCTGGCTGGTGCCCTGGAACTCCGCCGGGTAGTCCATGGAGCCGACGCCCATGATGACCGACTGGCCGGGCATCAGGCGCGGCACGGAGTGGACGGTGCCGAGACCGCCGGGGTTGGTCAGGGAGACCGTGACACCGGTGAAGTCGTCCATCGTCAGCTTGCCCTCGCGGGCGCGGCGGACGATGTCCTCGTAGGCCTGCCAGAACTCGAAGAAGTTCAGCGTCTCGGCCTTCTTGATGGCGGCCACGACGAGCTGGCGGTCGCCGTTCGGCTTGACCAGGTCGATGGCCAGGCCGAGGTTGACGTGCGCCGGCTTGATCAGGGTCGGCTTGCCGTCCTTCTCGCCGAACGCGTGGTTCATCGCCGGCATGGCCTTGATGGCCTGCACCATCGCGTACCCGATGAGGTGCGTGAAGGAGATCTTCCCGCCGCGGGCGCGCTTGAGGTGGTTGTTGATGACGATCCGGTTGTCGAACAGCAGCTTCACCGGGACCGCGCGGACCGAGGTGGCGGTCGGCAGCTCCAGCGAGGCGTTCATGTTCTTGGCGACGGCCGCGGACGGACCGCGCAGCGTCACGTACTCGGGACCGTCCGGGGCCTCCGCGGCGGGAGCGGGCTTCGCCTTCGACTGAGCGGGCGCCTGTGCGGGTTGCGCCGGCTTGGCCGGGGAGGGAGCCGCCGCCTTCGCCGCGGGGGCGGGAGCGGGCGCCTGAGCGGCGGGAGCGGGCTGCGGGGCCGCGGGGGCCGGGGCGGCGGCCGGGGGGGCCGGGGC
>NZ_WWJT01000455.1 GCF_009865385.1 Streptomyces sp. SID486
ATCTCCACCGGCAGTGCACCGATCCGCGCCCGGAACAGCAGGTCGTTCAGGCAGTGCCCGAACTTGCTGACCATGAGCACGATGCGCATCTTCTGGTCGGCCCGGTGGATCTGCCAGGACATGCGGAAGGAGTCGCCGATCGCGGCGAAGCTCGCCCGCAGCTTGTCCACCGTCACCGGCGCCTCGGCCGAGAAGTGGACGCGCATGAAGAACAGTCCCGTGTCGTGGTCGCCGAACTGCTGGCTGTCCTCGATGTTGCAGCCGGTCATGAACAGATAGCTGGACACGGCGTGCACGATGCCCTTTTTGTCCGGGCAGGAGAGCGTGAGGACGTACTGATCGGCCGGCGCGGCGGCGGAAGGGGCGGACTGCTCAGTCATGCACTACAGGGTCCCATACCGGCCACCCGCCGGGGTGCCGGCGTCCGCTACGCGGACCTCGTCAGGATCCGCAGCACGTCCAGGCTCTTCGGCGGCGTGTCCGGGTCCTCCCCGTCGCTGACCGACATCCGTACGTGCGCGTCGCGCGCGGCCTGCACCGCGTCCGGCCAGCCGGCGTGCTCCACGTACGCGGTGACCGGGGCGTCCGGACCGACCTGGTGCATGATCCGCAGCACCCGCAGCACGGCGGTGTCGACGAGCGCCGCCTCCTGCGAGTCGCGGAATATCGTGCCGACGTACTTCTCCGCCGACCAGTTGTCCAGCCAGGTGTCCTCCACCAGCCGGTAGACGGCGTCGGTGACGTCGCCGTAGCCGTCCGCGCCGGCCAGCCAGACGTCCCGCTGGAACACCGGGTCGGAGAGCATGTGCAGCGCCGAGCGCACGTTGCTGCGCCACCGCCACCACGGCATGTCGTTCAGGGGCATGCCGCCCATGGTGGAGGAGCGACGGCCGCGACGGGAAGAGTTCTCCGAACCTTGCACGGTCATCGATCGTACGTTCTTCGCACCACCGCCATCACGGAGCCCCGTAATTCACCTCCATGTCACTTCCCGTTGACCACCAGTCACTCGCCGGTTCGTGGTGTGAGGGAATGGTGCGTGTCCATGACCGGCAGGCGACGCACTCGCGACACCCCTCGCACCACCCTCTCCCGGCCCGTCAGAGCCATCGCCCTCGCCGCGGGCGCCGTGGCCGTCTGTGCGTCGCTCGCAGCCGCATACGGGCTCGTCCCCGGTGCCACGGGGGGCTCCGGGGACGAGCCGGTCAAGGTGATGACCTGGGCCCCGCAGGACACCGACGCCACCAACAAGCCCGGCATGCCCGCGATGGCCCTCGCCTACGCGAAGTGGATCAACGCGCACGGCGGCATCGACGGCCGCGAACTCGAAGTGCTGACCTGCAACGACCACAACGACAGCGTGGGCGCAGCGAAGTGCGCCCGGCGCGCGGCGGACGAGAACGTGGTCGCGGTCGTCGGCTCCTACAGCCAGTTCGGTGACTCCTACCTCGCTCCGCTGGAAGGCGCCGGCATCCCCTACATAGGCGGCTACGGCGTCACCAACGACGAGTTCACCGGCGCCATGTCGTACCCGGTCAACGGCGGCCAGCCCACCCTCCTGGCCGGCCTCGGCAAGGCCCTCGCCTCGGCCGGCTGCGGCCGCGTCACCCTGGTCCGCCCCGACAGCATCGCCGGCGACGAACTGCCCGCGATGCTCGACTCGGGGCTGAGGTCCGGCGGCCACGCGGACGCCGGCGACCAGCTCGCCGCCGAGGACGGTACCGAGTACGGCGACCAGGCCGACCGGGCGCTGCGCCACGCCACCCGGGACGCGGCGCGCACGGGCTGTGTCGTGCCCGCGCTCGGGGACCGCACGGACACCTTCATGGACTCCTTCCGGCGGGCCCGGCAGAGCTACCCGGCCGTGCGCACGGCGACCGTGCTCGGCAGCGTCGACCAGACGGTGATCAACACCACGGGCGGGGCGTCCGGCCCGTACGAGGGGGCGTACATCACCAGCTGGTACCCGGTCGCCTCGGACCCCCGGTGGGACCCGATGAAGAAGGTGATCAACGAGGAGGCCTTCGGCGACAACCGCATCGACCCCGCGGACGCCGGTGTGCAGACCACGTGGATCGCCTACACCGTGCTCAAGGCCGTCCTGGAGAGGATCGGCGACGGCGAGGTGAGCGCCGACTCCGTGCGGCACACCCTCGACGACGGCCTGCGGGTCTCCACCGGCGGCCTCACCCCGCCCCTGCGCTGGCCCTACGAGGGCAAGCTCGCCGGGGTCGGCTTCCCCCGGCTGGTCAACGCCGACGTCACCCTGCAGGTGGTCCAGGACGGCACGCTGGTCGCGGCCCGCAAGGGCATCGGCGGCGACGACGGGATCGCCGACATGACCACCGTCCTGGAGCGCGCGGACGTGCCGTGACGAACCCCGTGGCCGGGGCCCCGCACGGCGGCGCCCGCCGTCACAGCTGGGTCGGCTGGCGCTGGGTCAGTCCGTACTTCTGCGCGATCGCGTTCCACATCGCCGCCGCCTTCGTCTTCTGGGCGCTGGCGGTGCCGCTCTCCCGGTTGCCGGCCTGCGTCTCACCGGTGGTGCGGGCGTGGCCCTTGTGGCAGCCCTTGTGGCCCTTGGCCTGACCGGCCCAGGCCGCGTAGTGGTTGTCCGCCGCGGCGGACGCCTGCCACGCCTTGGTCAGGGCGTCCCTCAGCTGCCCCTGGGCGTGGAGCTTGTCCGTGGTCAGCTTGCCGAGCCGGGCGACCAGCTGGTTGCGCTGCGCGGCCGCGCCCCGCAGGGTGCCCGCGGCCTGGTCCAGCTTGTCGCACTGCTTGACGTCGGCCACCGCCTGGATCACCGAGGCCCGGCTGCTGCCGCTGTCCGCGAGCAGCTTGTCCAGCTCGACCGCCTGCTGCCGGGCGGGGTCGACGGCGGGCGAGGAGGAGCCCTGGGTGGCCGGGGAGGTGGCGGCGACCGTCTGGCCCTTGTCGTCACCGCCCTGGTCCTTGCCGCCGCCGGCGCTGAGGAGGGCGCCCGCGCCGACGCCGACCACGATGAGACCGACGCCGACGGCGGCGATCAGCGGCACCCGCGAGCGGCCACCCCGCCGCCCGCCGCCGTCCGGCTCCGCGTCGTACGACGGCTGCGCCGGGCGGTACGAGGACTGCGCCGGGCCGGGGTAGGCGTCCGGCTGCTGGACGAGCGGCAGCTGCTGGGTGGAGCCCGCCGGGCCGTCGTCGGCCGCCGGGCCACCGCGGAAGAGGTTGTCGAACTCGGCGGGCGGCTGCCGGTCCGCGCCCTGCGCCTGCCCCTGGGCCGCGTAGGGCGGTATGTACTGCGTGGCCTCCGCGTCGGAGGGCGCGGGCGCCGTCTGGCGGGGCACCTGGCCGAGGTACCGCGTCTCCTCGCCTTGCGACTCCGGCGGCAGCGCGCCGGACGCCACCGGCGGGATGTACTGGGTGGCACCGTCGGCCGGAGCGGCCTGCACGGGCGGCAGGTACTGGGTGGCGCCCTCGTGCGCGGGGGCACCGGCGCCGCCGGGCCCGGCCGGGACCGGCGCGATGTACTGCGTCGCGGCGTCGGCCGGCGGGGGCAGCGCGGCACCCGCGGCCGGGTAGGCGTCCGGCAGCGGGGCTCCGGGCTGCGCCGGATACGGCTGCTGGGCGGGCTGCTGGTGCTGCTGGTGGCTCTGGTAGGGGTCCTGTGTGCCGTACGCGGGCGGCTGCGCCGCGCCGTAGCCGCCGGGACCCGCCTGGGCGCCGGGCCCGTGCTCCGGGGCCTGACCGCCGTAGGCGGACGCCTGACCGCCGTAGGCCGGTGCCTGACCGCCGTACGCGGGTGCCTGGCCGCCGTAGGCCGGTGCCTGAGCGCCCTGGGACGGGGTCCCGCCGCCGTAGGCCGGCGTCTGACCGCCGTACGCGGGTGCCTGGCCGCCCTGGGACGGGGCCCCGCCGCCGTAGCCCGGCGCCTGACCGCCGTACGCGGGTGCCTGGCCGCCGTACGACGGGGCCGGGGCGCCCTCCGGCGGCAGCGGGCCGGGGCCCGCGGCCGCCGGGGACTGCTCGGCGCCGGACCACTGCTGGGCCGCCGGGGGCCAGCCCTGACCCTGCTGGGGCGCCTGCTGCTCGGGACCCCAGGTGCCGCCCCATGCCTGGCCGCCGGCCGGACCGGCGGGCGCGGGCGTCGGGGTCGTGCCCGGCAACAGGGGCTCGCCTCCGTCGGAGGGCAGCACGATGCCTTCGCGCGCGGTCCGCGCCGAGGGCTCCTCGCCCTGTCCACTCTGCGTCACCGGGACTCCTACTAATGGGGGACCTTGTGAATCGTCGGCTCACGCTACCGGGTCCCCCGAGCCAGGTGCCACGCAGCTCAGGGCGTGATCTTCCTTCCTGTGACAGCAGTAACAGAACCGCGCCCCCAGGCGCTGTTCTATGGCACCCGGCGCACACCGGGTGCCGTTCCCCGCGCGTTCACCGGGCCGCGGGACCCGTGCCGAGGCGTTCCGCCGTCCCGCGGAACGCCGTTCAGGCGGCCTGCTGGAGGTCGAGGCGCGCCCCGAACTCCCTCACCACCGCCTCGTCCCGGAACGGCTCCAGGCGCTGCTGGAGGTCGTCCAGGTACTCGGCACCCCGGTTGGAGCGCAGTGTCTCCAGCAACTCCACCGCTTTCAGGCCGGTGTTGCAGGCCTGCTCGATCTCGCGTTGCTGCACCTGGGCCGTGGCGAGCAGCACATAGCCGATGGCGCGTCGGCGGGCCCGGGACTCGGGATGCCCGGCCAGCGACTGCTCGGCGTACCGCGCCGCCTCCCCGGCCTGCCCGAGGTCGCGGTGGCAGTGCGCCAACTCGTCGGCGAGGTACGCCTCGTCGAAGTGGGCGATCCACACCGGGTCGGCACCGGAGGCGTCGTCCGCCCGCTCCATCGCCGCGACCGCCCGCCCGCCGGACGCCTGCGCCGCCCGTACGTCGCCGAGCAGGGCGTGCCCGCGCGCCTCGGCGGCGTGGAACATCGCCTCCGCGCGCGGGGTCACATGCCCACGCGCCCCTTCCTGCGCCGCCCGCGCCAACTGGGCGATCTCACGCGGGTTCCCGAGCTGGGCGGCGAGGTGGCTCATGGACGCGGCGAGGATGTAGCCGCCGTAGCCACGGTCCCCGGCGGCCTGCGCGAGCCGCAGCGACTGGATGTAGTACCGCTGGGCCAGGCCCGGTTGGCCGGTGTCGACGGCCATGTACCCGGCCAGTTCGGTCAGCCGGGCGACGGCGGCGAAGAGCTCCCGGCCGACCGCCTCCCGGTAGGAGCCCGCGAGCAGCCCGGAGACGACGCTGTTGAGGTAGTGCACGACGACCGGCCGCACATGCCCGCTGCCGTACTGGTGGTCGAGGTCCACCAGCGCCTGGGTCATGGACCGGACGGCGGCCACGTCGGCCTGCCCCACGCGCGGGCCGGCCTGCCGGGCCACCTGGGCGTCCGGCGCGGAGATCAGCCAGTCGCGGCTCGGTTCGACCAGCGCGGAGGCCGCGACGGAGGAGCCGGACAGGAAGTCCCGGCGTCCCACGTCGCTGCGCCACAGCTCGCAGACCTGCTCGATGGCGCCCAGTACCGTCGGCGAGAACTGGAGGCCGACCCCCGAGGCGAGGTTCTTGCCGTTGGCCATGCCGATCTCGTCGATCGTGACCGTACGGCCGAGCTTGCGCCCGAGCGCCTCGGCGATGATCGCCGGGGCCCGGCCCCGCGGCTGCTGGCCGCGCAGCCAGCGGGCCACGGACGTCTTGTCGTAGCGCAGATCGAGCCCGTGCTCGGCGCCGCACATGTTGACCCGCCGGGCCAGCCCGGCGTTGGAGCACCCCGCTTCCTGGATGAGTGCCTGCAGCCGTTCGTTCGGCTGCCTCGCCACGAGAGGCCTTGCGGCCATGTGCTTACCCCCTGCGTTGCGATCCCCTGGAGCGTGAAATTCCGGTCGGGTGTACCCGGCCGACGATCCGGTCGGGAAGATCACTGCCCAGCTGACATACCGTCAATGCACGACATGTGCGGTTTGCCGGGGTAAAGGCTGATGCCATCCCCAGCCCTGGCTACCCACATCCCGCGCCGCTTCCTCCCGCGCGCCCCCGACCGTGCATCCATGCGCCCCGACTGCCCGGGCGATGCCCCTCCCCCGCGCGCGCCGCGGCCGTAACCCAAGGTGAGTGCGGGAGTTGAGTGAAGCGTGGAAGAGACGATCGCGGGCGCCCAGAACACTCAGATTTCCGGTCAGATTCCGCAGCAGCGCGGGGAATCACTGCTGGAGACCGCCGTACGGTACGCCGAGGAGCGGCACTGGGACGTGTTCCCGGGCACCTGGCTGGAGGCCGCCGACGGGTCGCAGCGCTGCTCGTGCGACGACGCCACCTGCCCTGCGCCGGGCGCGCACCCCGCGCGCCCCGACTGGGCGACCCAGGCCACCGGCAGTGCGACGGTCGCGCGCCGGATGTGGCAGAAGCAGCCGACGGCGTCGATCCTGCTGCCGACGGGGCGGACCTTCGACGCGCTGTCCGTCCCGGAGAGCGCGGGGTTCCTGGCGCTGGCCCGGATGGAGCGGATGGAACTGACGCTCGGGCCGGTCACGTTGACGCCGGACCGGCGCATGCACTTCTTCGTGCTGCCGGGGGCGTCGGCGAAGGTGGCGGATCTGGTGCGCAAGATCGGCTGGTCGCTGTCGTCGCTGGACCTGGTGGCGCTGGGCGAGGGCGGGTACGTGGCGGCTCCGCCCACCCGGTTCGGGTCCCGCGGAGCGGTGCAGTGGGCCTGCCGGCCGACACCGGCGAACCGGTGGCTGCCGGACGCGGAGGAGTTGATCTCACCACTGGCCTACGCGTGCGGCCGGGACCGCTGAGCGCTCCGCCCACCCGTCCGCCCACCCGTCCGCCGGCCCGGCGCACACCGCCGCCCTCAGTCGCCGGGCACCTCGGCACACGCCGATGCCGCAGTCGCAGGACGCCCCGGCACACGCCGACGCCTCAGTCGTCGGACAGCCCGGCGAGGAACGGCGAGACGGCCTCCTGCCAGGCCGCCGGCAGGTCGTAGTGGGCGAGGTGTCCGGCGTCCGGAACCTCCGCGTACCGGCCCCGCGGCAGCACCCGCACCATCTCCTGCGCCTCCGCCCGCCCCAGTTCGCCGTCCACGCCGCGCACCACCAGCGTCGGGCACCGCACCTGGGCCAGTTCCTCCCAGTGGGCGTCGTAGACCCACGTCTCACGGGAGCTGAGCATCTGCTCCGGGTCGAACACGGGCCGCCAGCCGTCCTCGCACTCGTGCATGACCTCGGCGTAGAACGCGCCGCGGGCCGGGCTCGGCCGCTCCACCCAGGGGTCGTCCTCGCCGAACCACTTGCGGACGTCGGCCAGGCCGGCGAAGGGGACGGGCCAGGAGCGGAACCAGTCGGCCCACTCGCGCTGCGAGGCCGCGCCGAGCGCGGAGGCCCGCATGTCACAGATGATCAGGCCGCACACCAGGTCGGGCCGTTTGGCGGCGAGCTGCCAGGCGGTCAGCGCGCCCATGGCGTGGCCGATGAGGAGGGCGGGCCCCAGGCCGAGCTGTTCGACTGCGGCCTCGGCGTCCTCGACGTAGGCGTCGCGGGTGTACGCGTCCCGCGCGGGCTTGTCGCTGCGGCCGTGGCCACGCTGGTCGAGGGCCACGACGCGATGGCGGCCGGCGAGCCAGCGGGCGGTGGCCGTCCAGTGGGAGGCGCGGCCCATCAGTCCGTGCAGTAACAGCACTCCCGGGGCATCGTCCCGCGCCTGCCGTGCCGGGGTGTCCGGAGCCGCTCCCGGAGGGGCCGGCTCCGCCTCCGCTTCCGGCGGCCCGGCGAACTCCCAGGCGGCCAGGCGCACGCCGCCCGCTCCCGTCACATCGATACGCCGTGCCATCGACCTGGCACCCCCCAGCCTCCGCCTGCCTCGTCGTCCAGCTGCCTCAGATTATCGAATGCCCATTCGAAGATTCCGTATCTGCGGACAACACCCCTCATTCGAGTGACACCTCCCCGGGCATGATCGCCGCAGCCGAGGGGATCTCTTCTGGCGGGAGGCGGACCGCTCGGGGAAAAGCCGGTCCGAGGGGAATGACCCTGGGAGCTCGGGGCTCCGGGTCAGCACAGGGGAGGACGGGTCCCGGCGCCGCACGGCGCCGGGACCCTCTCCGTCTCAGCGCTTGGCGACGAACACGTGGGAGGCGACTTCCGCCTCCAGCTCGGCCGCCTCGCCACCGCTGCCCACCAGCACACCGCCGGGCGACTCCGTCACGCTCACCACCGAACCGGGCTGCACACCCGCCCGCCGCAGCGTGTACATCAGCTGGGCGTCCGTCTGGATCGGCTCGCCGATACGGCGGACGACGACCGTCTTGCCGTCGGCCCCCGCGTCCAGGTCGGCCAGCGAGACCATGCCCTCGTCCAGGAACGGGTCGGCCCCGTCCTTCTCGCCCAGCTCCTCCAGGCCCGGGATGGGGTTGCCGTACGGCGACTCGGTGGGGTGCCGCAGCAGTTCCAGCACCCGCCGCTCGACGGCCTCGCTCATCACGTGTTCCCAGCGGCACGCCTCCGCGTGCACCTGCTCCCACTCCAGCCCGATCACGTCCACGAGCAGACACTCGGCCAGGCGGTGCTTGCGCATCACGCGCGTCGCCAGCCGGCGCCCCTCGTCCGTGAGCTCCAGGTGCCGGTCGCTGGCCACGGAGACCAGGCCGTCGCGCTCCATCCGCGCCACCGTCTGGCTCACCGTCGGCCCGCTCTGGTCCAGCCGCTCCGCGATCCGGGCGCGCATGGGGACGACGCCTTCCTCTTCGAGTTCGAGGATGGTGCGGAGATACATCTCCGTGGTGTCGATCAGTCCGGACATACGTGCCCCTCGATTACCTCTGCCGGCCGCCCGGCCGGCGTGCGCTGGCCCTGACATCAATTCTGCCGGATCCCACTGACAAGCGGGCGGTACCGGGAAAACGGAAGACCCCTCGGCAGGACGGGCCGTATTGACACCGTACTGGTCCAGACCGCACCGTGATCCGCGACACAGACGCTGCGAAGGGGCACCGCATGAGCGACGGCACGCCTGCCGACCTGTTCTTCGACGCCGCCATCGGCCTGCTGCAACGGGTCCGTGACGAGGAGGCCGAGGCCATCACCGCGGCTGGCACCCTGCTCGCCGACACCGTCGCGGCCGGCGGCCGCCTGTTCGCCTTCGGCGCCGGGCACTCCTCGCTGGCCGCGCAGGACGTCGTCTACCGCGCCGGCGGCCTGGCCCTGATGAACCTGCTCGCCGTCCCGGGCGTCGTCGGCGTCGACGTCACCCCGGCCACGCTCGGCTCCGCCCTCGAACGGGTGGACGGCCTCGCGGGCGCGGTCCTCGACACCTCGCCGCTGCGCGCCGGCGACGCCCTGGTGATCATCTCCCTGTCCGGCCGCAACGCGCTGCCCGTCGAGATGGCCCTGCACGCCCGCGCCCTCGGCCTGCGCGTCATCGGGGTGACCTCCGTGGCCTACGCCGCCGAGACCACCTCCCGGCACACCACCGGCACCTTCCTCAAGGACCACTGCGACATCGTCCTCGACTCGAAGATCGCCGTCGGCGACGCCGAACTCACCCTGGACACCATCCCGGCGCCCTTCGCCCCGGCCTCCACGGTCGTCACCACCGCCCTGCTCCAGGCCGTCATGGCGACCACCGCCGCCACTCTCGCCGACCGCGGCATCGAACCGCCCCTGCTGCGCTCCGGCAACGTCGACGGCGGGCACGAGTGGAACGGCCGGGTCATGACGGAGTACGGCGACCGGATCTTCTACCGCCACTGAGGCCGCCGAGCCGACGGACCGACGGGACCGACGGGAGCAGCAGGGCCGACGGAAACAGCAGGATCAGCAGGATCAGCAGGATCGACGTAACCGGAACCGACGGGACCACGGAACCGCGGGACCGTCGGCACCACCGGCACACGCTTCGGCCACCGGCACCACCGGCACCACCGGGACACACGGGACCACAGCATCGAAGCCCTGTCCGCAGCCGCACCCGCTGCCGCCCCCCACCCGCTTCGCCCCTCCACTCGGCCCACAGGCCCGCGCACCGGCCCGCACCGGGTCCGGCCCGCGTCCGGCCTGCCTCCCCCGGCCTTCGGCCCTACCGGTTCCGCTCCCCCGGGCTCCCCGGGTTCCCCCGCACCGCCTCGCCGAGGTCCAGGGCCGCCGCGATCCGCAGGGCCACGTCCTCCGCGTGGGCCACGTCGGACCGCTCGAAGCGGCTGCGGCCCGCGGCGCGCAGGAAGGTCACCACACCCAGGGTCCGCCCCCGGCTGCGCAGCACCGCGCACAGCGCGTGCACCGCGTCGCCGGGCCACTGCCGCCGAAGTGCCCACTGCCGCGCCCGCTCGGCCGGCACCGACCCGGCGTCCGCGCGCACGCTCCCGGCCCGCTGCACGCACTGCAGCGCCGGATGCCCCTCCTCGTAGCGCGCGGGCAGCCCCGCCGCTCCCGTGACCAGGCTCGGGCCCGGCGCTCCCGCCGGCGTGGCCGCGAGCCGTACCAGCCGGACCGGGTCCGGGGCCTCCTCGCCCGCCGCGCGCGCCCCGCCCGCCACGACGTCGACGAGGGCGTGGTCGGCGAAGCCGGCGAGCGCGAAGTCCAGGTGGACGGTGGCCGCCTCCACCGGGTCCTCGCACTCGGCCGCGGCCCGGGCCGCACGGTGCAGTTGATTCGTCCGGAACCGCAGCAGCGACGCCTCCTGCTGCTCCTGCCTCGCCTCCGTGACGTCCAGGAACAGCCAGCCGACGCCGAGCGGGACCGGCTCCTCCGCCAGCGGCGAGGCGAGCCGCAGGAACCCGCTCCGCCAGCAGCGCCGCTCCTCGCCCCCCGGCGTCCGCACGGCCACCCACATCTCGGCCGGCGCGGGCGGGGCGCCCTCGGCCAGCACGTGCGTCAGCGCGGCCTCCAGCTCCTCCACGCCCGTCGCCAGCAGCTCACCGAGCGGCCGGCCCAGCACCGACGTCCGGCCCACGCCCAGCGCCCGTGCCGCGTACGCGTTCACCACGGCGGGCCGCAGGTCGGCGTCGACGAGGACGACGCCCCAGGCCGCGTCCTCGAACAGCGCCTCGCTGAGCGCGATGGACCGCTCCAGGTCGATCTGCGCGTGCACCTCGCTGAAGGCGCAGTACAGCCCGGCGGGCTTCCCCTCGGGGCCGCGTACGGCGGCGGACTGGGTGCGTACCAGCACCCGCCCGCCGTCCTTGGTCACCAGCGCGAACTCGTGCACCTGCCGTCCCGGCGCGTGCATCGCCGACATCAGGCGGGCCTGCACCTCCTCGGCGTCGGCGCTGCGCACCGCCCACCCGGCGAAGCCGTGCCGCCCCACGGCCTCGGCGGCCGTCCAGCCGAGGATCCGCTCGGCCTCCCGGTTCCAGTGCGTCACGACCCCGTCGGCGTCGAAGGCGCACAGGGCCGCATCCATCCCGTCGAGCAGGGCGGCGAGCAGCTCGGATCCCCCCGGCTGCTCGGGCTCGTCCGGCCCCAGCTCGTCCGTGGTCCCACTCCGCCGCGAAGCACTCACCTGGACCCCCTGGAGGCTGCGTCCGCGCACGTGGACACGGCGCTCGGTTCGCTCACTGGCCCTTATTCAACTGGAACGTGACACAGCCCACATCCTGTTCCCGCAAGATGGCGTGGATCAATGCCGCGGCCCGCGGAGAACAGGCGGCACGAAAAAACAGTTGAGCGTCTCCCGGAGCCTTCTTAGGGTGTCGGTACACGAGAAGGGAGGTGGTTCGGCAGATGTATGGAAACCGGACGCGTGAGGTGACTGCGGGCTAGCGCCCGTCACCACACCATGTGCGGTGCCGGATCAGCGTGTGCGAACACGCCGCCGGCCCAGTCTCAAGCAGTCACCCGACCCGCGGGCTGCCGGTACGTCCGGCCGGCTCCTCTCCGAGGAACCCAGCCCGCGGGTCGTCTGCGTCGTGCGGCCGCTTCGCACGGGCCCCGGCGTCAGGGGCTGAGGCGTTCGACGTCCCAGGTGCCGTCCGGCCGGGACACGTAACGCAGGCGGTCGTGGAGGCGGTTGTGGCGGCCCTGCCAGAACTCGATCGTCCCGGGGGTGACGCGGAAGCCGCCCCAGTGCGGCGGGACCGGGACCTGTTCGTCCTCGGGGTAGCGGGCTTCCAGGTCGGTGTAGGCCGCGTCGAGTTCGCTGCGGGAGGCGATCACCGTGGACTGGGCGCTGGCCCAGGCGCCCAGCTGGGAGCCGTGCGGGCGGCTGCGGAAGTACGCGGCCGTCTCGTCGCGGCCGGTGCGGCGGGCGGTGCCGGTGACGATGACCTGGCGGGCCAGCGGATGCCAGGGGAAGAGCAGCGAGACGTGCGGGTTCTCCGCGAGGTCGCGGGCCTTGCGGGAGTCGTAGTTGGTGTAGAAGACGAAGCCGTCGGTGTCGAACTGCTTCATCAGGACCGTGCGCGAGCTGGGCCGGCCCGCCGCGTCCGCCGTGGAGACGACCATCGCGTTGGGCTCGTAGAGCGTGCCGTGCAGGGCCGCCCGGGCCGCGTCCTCGAACCAGCGGGCGAACTGGTCCATGGGACGGGTGGCGAGGTCCTCTTCGGCGAGGCCGTCGGCCCGGTACTGCTTACGCATGGCGGCGGGATCGAGGACGGGGTCCAGAAGCGGATCGCGGTCGGTCACGCGGCCATCCTGCCGTATCGAACGGGTATGGCACTCAGTGTCGTGTGGTCTCCCCAACCATGGCACCGGGGGTTATCGTGCTGCTCCCCCCTTGCGGTGGGGTTCACCACGGGTGACCACCGGTGGATCGGGGCATCACCGGGGTGACCGCCGCCCACACATCATTAGGAGCCGCCTGATGTCCGATTTCGTACCCGGGCTCGAAGGTGTCGTCGCGTTCGAGACGGAGATCGCCGAACCGGACAAGGAGGGCGGTGCCCTGCGCTACCGGGGCGTCGACATCGAGGACCTGGTCGGGCACGTCTCGTTCGGGAACGTGTGGGGGCTGCTGGTGGACGGCGCCTTCAATCCCGGCCTGCCGCCCGCCGAGCCGTTCCCGATCCCGGTGCACTCCGGTGACATCCGCGTGGACGTGCAGTCGGCGCTCGCCATGCTGGCGCCGGTGTGGGGGCTGCGGCCCCTGCTGGACATCGACGAGGGGCAGGCGCGGGACGACCTGGCCCGGGCCGCCGTCATGGCCCTGTCGTACGTCGCCCAGTCCGCGCGCGGGCAGGGCCTGCCGATGGTGCCGCAGCGGGAGATCGACAAGGCGAACTCCGTGGTCGAGCGGTTCATGATCCGCTGGCGGGGCGAGCCGGATCCGAAGCACGTCGCGGCCGTCGACGCCTACTGGACGTCCGCCGCCGAGCACGGCATGAACGCGTCCACGTTCACGGCCCGCGTGATCGCCTCCACGGGCGCGGACGTGGCCGCCGCCCTGTCGGGTGCGGTGGGCGCGATGTCCGGGCCGCTGCACGGCGGTGCGCCGTCGCGGGTGCTCGGCATGATCGAGGAGATCGAGCGCACGGGGGACGCGGAGGCGTACGTCCGCCAGGCGCTGGACCGGGGTGAGCGGCTGATGGGCTTCGGGCACCGGGTGTACCGGGCCGAGGACCCCCGCGCGCGCGTGCTGCGCCGCACGGCCCGGGAGCTGGGCGCCCCCCGTTTCGAGATCGCCGAGGCGCTGGAGAAGGCGGCGCTGGAGGAGCTGCACAACCGGCGGCCCGACCGGGTGCTCGCCACCAACGTCGAGTTCTGGGCCGCGATCATGCTGGACTTCGCCGAGGTTCCGGCGCACATGTTCACGTCCATGTTCACGTGTGCGCGGACGGCGGGGTGGTCGGCGCACATCCTGGAACAGAAGCGCACCGGCAGGCTGGTACGGCCCTCCGCCCGGTACGTCGGGCCGGGGGCCCGGCGGCCCCAGGACATCGAGGGGTTCGGGGACATCGCCCACTGACGGGTCCGCCGGCGTCGCCCACTGACGGGTCCGCCGGCGTCGCCCACTGACGGGTCCGCCGGCGTCGCCCACTGACGGGTCCGCCGGCGTCGCCCACTGACGGGTGCGCCGGCGTCGCCCACTGACGGGTGCGCCGGCCTCGCCCGCTCACCGGCGGCGCCGGCACCGGCGTCGCCCGCCCCTGAAGAAGGGCGGGCGCTTCGCGCGCTGTCCTTCACGCGGGCGTGAGCAGGCCGCTGTGGTGCCGTTCCGCCGCGAGCGGGTGGGCCCGGAGCTTGCCCTTCAGCTCGTTGTAGCCGTACTCCGCGTACAGCGGGTTGGAGGGGTCCGTGGTGATGCCGGGGGCCGCGGAGGCGTGCGGGAAGGGCAGCGGGTCCACCTTCGCGTCCAGGCGGGGGTTGTAGAAGAACGGCACCGAGAAGCGTTCGGTGGCGCCGGGCGGGCTGACGACCCGGTGGTTGGTGGCGACCAGGTAGCCGTTGGTCGCCACCTCCAGCAGTTCGCCGAGGTTGACCACGAAGGCGCCCTCGATGGGCGGCACGTCGTGGAAGCGGCCGTCCTCGCGCTGGACCTGGAGGCCGCCGACCGTGTCCTGGAGCAGGAGCGTGAGGAAGCCGTAGTCCTTGTGGGCGCCGACACCCTGGTCGGCGCCGTCGGCCGCGCTGCCCGGGTAACGGACGAGCTTGAGGTGCGGGTGGGCGTGCGCGCCGAAGACCGGGTCGTAGAAGTCGGCGGGGGCGCCGATGGCGGTCAGGAGTTCACGCAGGAGGCGGTCGGCGACCGCGCTGAGCCTGTCGATCCAGGCGAGGGCGGCCGTGCGGAGCCCGGGAAGGGCGGCCGGCCACTGGTTGGGGCCTTGCAGCCACCAGTAAGGCGGTTCGCCGGGACCGGGGATCCGGGCCGGGCGTTCGGCGCCTATGTCGAGCTGGTCGCGCCAGTCGCGGGCGCCGCCGGTGCGTTCGTCGCCGGTGCGGGTGTAGCCGCGGAAGTGCGGGGAGCCGACGTTGTCGAGGGCGAGCCGGTCGGCTTCGGGGAGGGCGAAGAAGGCGCGCATGGCGGTGAGCAGCGCGTCGGTCTCGGCCCGGGTGACGCCGTGTCCGACGAGCTGGAAGAAGCCCACGTCATGGGCGGCGCTGTGCAGTTGGGCGTGGAGCAGACCGCGTGCCTGGGGACCGCGGTCGGCGGCGGACAGGTCGATGATCGGAAGCTGGTGGTACGACGTCGCTGTGCGCGTGGTCATGGTGTGCGTCCGCAGGGTGTACGGGGCACGGGTGGCCGCCGGGGGGTATGGCGGCCCCCGGTGCCGGAAAAGGGAGGAAAAGGGAGATACAGGGGGCTGGGTCAGGCGGAGAAGCGCCGACAGCCCATGCTCGTGACGCGCACGTAGTCCACGTGGCGGCGTCGGACGAGCATCGGAAGCATGGGCCAAGAGTACTGCGCACCCGGGGAACCGGGTGTGACCCGGTTCACAGATCGCGGGGGCACTCAGCCGAGGGCGCCGTCCAGCAGGGCCGCCCACTGGGCGACGACGCGTTCGCGGCGGGCGGTGTCGTCGGTGAGGAGGTTGGCCAGGCCGAGGCCGCGGGCCATGTCCAGGAGTCCCTGGACGGATTCGCGGACCCCGGGGCGGGACTCGTCGGCGCCGAGCAGGTCGACGGCGATGCGGTGGGTCTCGCGGCCGACGCGGGCCTCCAGTTCGGTCACGCGCGGGCGCAGCTGGTCCTCGTCGGAGGCGGCGACCCACAGGTGCAGGGCGGCGCGGAAGAGGGGGCCGGTGTAGAGGTCGACGAGGGCGGCGACGACGGCCTGGCGGTCGGCGGCGCCTTCGGGGAACAGGGCGCGCAGGGCGAGGGAGCGTTCCTCGGAGACGTACTCGACGGCCGCGGTGAAGAGGTCTTCCCGGGTGGGGAAGTGGTGCTGGGCGGCGCCCCGGGAGACACCGGCGCGTTCGGCGACGACGGCGACGGTGGAGCCTGCCCAGCCGTGTTCGGCGAGGCAGGCCACGGCGGCTTCCAGGAGCCGCTGCCGGGTGGCCCGGCTGCGGTCCTGCTTGGGCACGCGCTCGCGTTCGGTCGTACTCACACCACCCATGCCGCCTCACGTCTTTCCAGGAAGGCCGTCATCCCCTCCCGGGCCTGCCCGGAGGAGAACAGCCGGGCCGAGAGGGCGGTCAGGTCCGCCGCGTCCCGGTCGAATGTCTCCAGCACCCTAGCCGTGAGCAGCCTCTTCGTCTCGGCCAGGGCCTGGGGGTCGCTGCGGCGCAGGCCGTCGAGGACGGGGGCGAGGGCCTCGTCCACGTCGTCGGCGGTGGCCGTGAGCAGTCCCAGGCGTACGGCCTCGGCGGGGCCGAAGCGTTCGCCGGTGAGGTAGTAGCGGGCGAGGGCACGGGGGTCGGCGCGCGGGACGACGGGCAGGGAGATGACCGCGGGGGCGACGCCGATGCGTACCTCGGTGAAGGCGAAGGTGGCCGTGCCGGCGGCGGCGGTGATGTCGCAGGCGGCGAGCAGGCCGAGGCCGCCGGCGCGGACGTGTCCGGTGACGCGGGCGACGACGGGTCTGGGCAGTTCGACGATCTGCCGGAGCAGGGCCACCAGGGCGTCCGGGTCGGGCGGGTCGCGCAGGTCGGCGCCGGCGCAGAAGGTGCTGCCGGTGTGGGTGAGGACGACGGCGCGGACACCGGGGTCCTCGCCGCACTCGGTGAGCGCGGCGGCGAGTTCGCCGACGAGGGCCGCCGAGAGGGCGTTGCGGGTCCCGGTGGCGTCCAGGCTGAGGGTCTCCACGGCACGCGCGCGCGTGCGGCCGATCGAGGTCACGTCAGCTCCCGCAGTTCCCGGCGCAGGATCTTGCCGGAGGCGGCGCGCGGCACGGTGTCGATGAAGGTGATCCGGCGGACGCGTTTGTAGGGGGCGACGCGTTCGGCGACGTACAGCAGGATGTCGTTCTCGGCCGGGCCGTCCGCGGCCGCGTGGCGGACGACGAAGGCGTGCGGGACCTCGTTGCCGTCGTCGTCGTAGGTGCCGATGACGGCGGCGTCGGCGATGCCGGGGTGGGTGAGCAGGAGGGCCTCCAGTTCGGCGGGGGCCACCTGGAAGCCCTTGTACTTGATGAGTTCCTTCACCCGGTCGACGACGAACAGCCAGCCGTCGGCGTCGACGTGTCCGACGTCCCCGGTGTGCAGCCAGCCGTCGGTGTCGATCATGTCGGCGGTGGCGTCGGGGCGGCCGAGGTAGCCCTTCATCACCTGGGGGCCGCGGATCAGTATCTCGCCGCTCTCCCCCGTGCCGAGGTCCTTGCCGGGGTCGTCCAGGGAGACGATCCGCATCTCGGTGCCGGCGAAGAGGGTGCCGACGGTGCCGGCGGGGGCGTCGTGCAGGCGGCCCAGGGGGACGACGTGGGTGCCGGGGGACAGTTCCGTCATGCCGTACGCCTGGCCGATCGGGGGCAGGCCGAGCCGCTCGGAGCAGGCGCGGGCGAGCCGGGCGTCCAGCGGGGCGGCGGCGCTGATCACGTACTTCAGGGAGGAGAGGTCGTAGCGGGTGACCGCCGGGTGTTTGGCGAGGGCGAGGACGATCGGCGGGGCGACGTACAGGCCGGTGATGCGGTGGTTCTCGATGGCGGCGAGGAAGGTCTCCAGCTCGAAGCGCGGGAGGACGACGACGGTGGCGCCGTGTCTCAGGGGCGCGTTCATCAGCGCGGTGAGGCCGTAGATGTGGAAGAACGGCAGGACGGCCAGGATGCGGTCGCCGGGCCCGGCCGGCACGGCGGGTTCCAGCTGGGCGAGGTTGGTGGCGATCTGCCGGTGGGTGAGCATGACGCCCTTGGGCGTGCCGGTCGTCCCGGAGGAGTACGGCAGTACGGCGACGTCCCGGGCCGGGTCGATGTCGATCAGCGGTTCGGGCGCGCCGGAGGCGAGCAGCGCGGTCAGCGAGCGGTGTCCCGGCGCGCTGTCACACAGGAATATCTCCCGGACGCCGCCGGCGATCTCGGCGGCCCGGCGGGCGGTCGCCAGCAGGGGGGACACCGTGATGATCCAGCGGGCCGTGCTGTCGCGGAGCTGCCCCGCGAACTCCTCGGCGGTGGCCAGCGGGTGCGCGGTGGTGACGACGGCTCCCGCGCGCGTGGCCGCGTAGAAGGCGGTCGGGAAGGCGATCGTGTTGGGGCTGTGCAGGGCGAGGACGTCGCCCTTGCGGACACCCGCCTCCGCGAGGGCGGCGGCGAGGCGCCGGTGGAACCGGTCCACCTGCGCGTACGAGAGGGTGGTGCCGTCCGTTCCGTCGATGAGGGCCGGCTGGTCGCCGAAGGCGGCGGCACCGCCGAGGACGGCCTCGTGGATGGGCAGTTCTACGAGCGGGACGTCTGCGTACTCGCTGCGGAACACGGTTCCTCCAACTCGGGTGCGCCTAGTACGACTTGGGCAGACCCAGGGTCTGGTGGGAGACGTAGTTGAGAATCATCTCCCGGCTCACCGGCGCGATACGAGCCACGCGCGCGGCCGTTATCAGCGAGGCGAGTCCGTATTCACGGGTGAGCCCGTTGCCGCCGAGGGTGTGCACCGCCTGGTCGACGGCCCTCACACAGGCTTCGCCCGCCGCGTACTTGGCCATGTTGGCGGCCTCGCCCGCGCCGACGTCGTCGCCGGAGTCGTAGAGGTGGGCCGCCTTCTGCATCATCAGCCGGGCCAGCTCCAGGTCGATGTGGGCCTGCGCCAGGGGGTGCGCGATGGCCTGGTGGGCGCCGATGGGGGCCTTCCAGACGGTGCGGTCGCGGGCGTACTCGATCGCCTTGGCGAGGGCGTAGCGGCCCATGCCGATGGCGAACGCGGCCGTCATGATCCGCTCGGGGTTGAGTCCGGCGAACAACTGGAGCAGGCCGGCGTCCTCCGCCTCACCCACCAGTGCGGAGGCGGGCAGCCGTACGTCGTCCAGGACCAGCTCGAACTGCTTCTCGGCGGCGTTCAGTTCCATGTCGATGGGCCGCTTCCGGAAGCCCTCGCTGTCCGTCGGGACGATGAACAGGCAGGGCTTGAGCCTGCCGGTGCGGGCGTCCTCGGTGCGGCCGACGATCAGGACGGCGTCGGCCATGTCGACGCCGGAGATGAACACCTTGCGGCCGGTGAGGAGCCAGTCGGTGCCGTCCCGCCGGGCCGTGGTGGTGATGCGGTGGCTGTTGGAGCCGGCGTCGGGTTCGGTGATGCCGAAGGCCATCAGCCGGGTGCCGTCGGCGAGTCCGGGAAGCCACTCCCTCTTCTGGTCCTCGGTGCCGAAGCGGGCGATCACCGTGCCGCAGATGGCGGGTGAGACGACGAGCATGAGCAGCGGGGAACCGGCCGCGCCCAGTTCCTCCAGGACGATGGAGAGTTCGGATATGCCACCGCCACCGCCGCCGTACGCCTCCGGCAGGTTGACACCGAGGTAGCCGAGTCCGCCCGCGTCCGACCAGAGTTCGGTGAGGGGTCTGCCTTCGGCGACGGTGCGGGTGAGGTAGTCGCGGCCGTAGCGCTTGCCGAGGGCGGCGACGGCCGAGCGCAGGGCCTTGTGTTCTTCGGACTCGATGAGCGTGGTCATGCGATTCCTCCGCTTGCGGCTTGTCCGGTGGCTGGGCGCGCGGTTCCCCGCGCCCCTAGGGGGTTTGCACGACCGCCAGTACCGTGCCCGGCTCCACCTGCTGTCCCGGTTCGGCGTGCAGGCTGGTGAGCGTGCCTTCGGCGGGTGCCGAGATCTGGTGCTGCATCTTCATCGCCTCCAGCCAGACGAGCGGCTGCCCGGCCGTGACGGCCGCCCCCTCCGACAGGCCCTCGGCGACGCGTACGACGGTGCCGGGCATGGGGGCGAGCAGGGAGCCGGGGGCGATCTGGGCCGTGGGGTCGGGGAAGCGGGGCAGGGCGGTGAGGCGGGTGGTGCCGACGTACACCTGGTCGCCGTGGCGCGCGACCTCGAACGTGCGCCGCAGACCCCCGGCTTCGAGGACGACGAGACGCGCGTCGGCGTGCACGACCCGGACACCGTCCGCCGCGAGCCCGTCCCGCGTGTGCCGGTAGCGGACCTCGTGCTCCTCCCCCGCCATCTCGTACCGCTTCACCTGCGGCTGCGCGGGGACGTTGCGCCAGCCGCCGAAGCGGGAGCGGCCGTGGGCGTCGGCGAGGGCCGCGGCCAGGGGCGCGAGGGGGTCGGGGGCGGGCTCGGTGAGTTCGCCGAGGTGGCGGTCGTAGAAGCCGGTGTCCATGCGGGCGGCCGTGAACTCCGCGTGCCGCAGGGAGCGCACCAGCAGGTCCCGGTTGGTGACCGGGCCGTGGATCGCGGCGGACTCCAGCGCGCCCGCGAGCCTGCGCAGCGCCTCCGCGCGCGTGGGGGCGTGGGCGACGACCTTGGCGAGCATCGCGTCGTAGTGGACGCCGATGGTGTCGCCGTCGGTGTAACCGGTGTCCAGGCGGACGCCGGGCGGTACGGCGAGGCGGTGCAGGGTGCCGGCCTGCGGGGCCCAGCCGTGGGCGGGGTCCTCCGCGTACAGGCGGGCCTCGATCGCGTGGCCGCGCGCGCGGGGCGGCTCGCCCTCCAGGGCGCCTCCCTCCGCGACCCGGATCTGCTCGGCGACGAGGTCGAGGCCGAACACCGCCTCCGTGACCGGGTGTTCCACCTGGAGCCGGGTGTTCATCTCCAGGAAGTGGGCGCGGCCGTCGGCGACCAGGAACTCGACCGTGCCGGCGCCGACGTAGGAGACGGCCCGCGCGGCACGCACGGACAGCGCGCGCAGTTCCTCGGCCAGGCCCTCTCCGAGGCCGGGCGCCGGAGCCTCCTCGACGACCTTCTGGTGGCGGCGCTGGAGGGAGCAGTCCCGGGTGCCGAGCGCCCAGACGGTGCCGTGGGTGTCGGCGAGGATCTGCACCTCCACATGGCGGCCGTGCTCGATGTACGGCTCCACGAAGACCTCGCCGTCGCCGAAGGCGCTCGCGGCCTCGGCGCGCGCGCCGTCCAGGGCGGCCGGCAACTCCGCCAGACGGCGCACGATCCGCATGCCGCGGCCCCCGCCGCCGGCCGCCGCCTTCACCAGGACCGGCAGGCCGGCCTCGGTGACCTCGGACGCGTCCAGGGGGGCGAGACCCATCAGCCGCTTGGCGCGGGTCTTGGACGCCATGGCCTCGATGGCCTGCGCAGGCGGGCCGATCCAGGTCAGGCCCGCGTCCGTGACCGCGCGGGCGAAGCCGGCGTTCTCGGAGAGGAAGCCGTAGCCGGGGTGCACGGCGTCCGCGCCGGCCGCCAGGGCCGCCTGCACGATCAGTTCGCCGCGCAGGTACGTCTCGGCGGGAGCCGCGCCCGGCAGCCGTACCGCCGTGTCGGCCACGCGCGCGTGGAGCGCGTCCGCGTCGGCGTCGGAGTACACCGCGACCGTCCGGATCCCCAGCTCACGGCAGGTGCGGAAGATCCGGCAGGCGATCTCGCCCCGGTTGGCGACGAGCACACTCGAAATCACGTGATCCCTCACATCCGGAAGACGCCGAAGCCGCCGCGCGCGCCCTCGTAGGGCGCGGTGTGCAGGGCGGACAGGCACAGGCCGAGGACGGTGCGGGTGTCGCGCGGGTCGATGACGCCGTCGTCGTACAGCCGCCCGGACAGGAACATGGGCAGCGACTCGGACTCGATCTGCTGCTCCACCATGGTGCGCAGGGCCGCGTCCGCGTCCTCGTCGTACGGCTGCCCCTTCGCCGCCGCCGACTGCCGGGCCACGATCGACAGCACGCCGGCGAGCTGCTGCGGGCCCATGACGGCCGACTTGGCGCTGGGCCAGGCGAACAGGAAGCGCGGGTCGTAGGCCCGGCCGCACATGCCGTAGTGCCCGGCGCCGTACGAGGCGCCCATGAGGACCGACAGATGCGGGACCCGGCTGTTGCTGACCGCGTTGATCATCATCGCGCCGTGTTTGATGATGCCGCCCTGTTCGTACTCCTTGCCGACCATGTAGCCGGTGGTGTTGTGCAGGAACAGCAGCGGGATGTCGCGCTGGTTGGCGAGCTGGATGAACTGGGCGGCCTTCTGGGACTCGGCGCTGAAGAGCACGCCCTGCGCGTTGGCCAGGATGCCGACCGGGTAGCCGTGCAGGGCGGCCCAGCCGGTGACCAGGCTGGTGCCGTACAGCGGTTTGAACTCGTCGAAGTCGGAGCCGTCCACGATCCGGGCGATCACCTCGCGCGGGTCGAACGGGATCTTCAGATCGCCCGGCACGACACCCAGCAGTTCCTCCGGGTCGTACGCGGGCGGCTCGGCCGGGCCGGGATCCGGACGGGCCTTGCGGTGGTTGAGGCGGGCCACGACCCGGCGGGCCTGGCGCAGCGCGTCCGGCTCGTCCAGCGCGAAGTAGTCGGCGAGGCCGGACACGCGCGCGTGCATCTCGGCGCCGCCGAGTGACTCGTCGTCGCTCTCCTCACCGGTCGCCATCTTCACCAGCGGCGGCCCGCCGAGGAAGACCTTCGCCCGCTCCTTGACCATGATCACGTGGTCGGACATGCCCGGGACGTAGGCGCCGCCGGCGGTGGAGTTGCCGAAGACGACGGCCACGGTCGGGATGCCGGCGGCGGAGAGCCTCGTCAGGTCCCGGAAGATGGCGCCGCCCGGGATGAAGATCTCCTTCTGGGACGGCAGGTCGGCGCCCCCCGACTCCACCAGGCTGATGCAGGGCAGCCGGTTGGCGAGGGCGATGTCGTTCGCCCGCAGGGCCTTCTTCAGACTCCAGGGGTTGCTGGCACCGCCGCGCACGGTCGGGTCGTTCGCGGTGATCAGGCACTCCACGCCCTCGACCACGCCGATACCGGTGACCAGGGAGGCGCCGACGGGGTGTTCGCTGCCCCAGGCGGCCAGCGGGGACAGCTCCAGGAAGGGCGTGTCGGGGTCGAGGAGCAGCTCGATCCGCTCGCGGGCGAGCAGCTTGCCGCGCCCCCGGTGCCGGGCGACGTACTTCTCGCCGCCGCCCGCGAGCGCCTTGGCGTGCTCGGTCTCCAGCTCGCCGAGTCTGGCGAGCATGGCCTCGCGGTGGGCCTGGTAGTCGGGGGCGGTGGGGTCGAGAGAGGTCTGCAGAACCGTCACAGCAGGGTCTCCGGGATGTCCAGGTGGCGGGAGCGCAGCCATTCGCCGAGGGCCTTGGCCTGCGGGTCGAAGCGGGCCTGCGAGGCGACACCGGCGCCGAGGATGCCCTCGACGACGAAGTTCAGGGCGCGCAGGTTCGGCAGGAGGTGCCGGGTGACCGTCAGGTCGCGGCTCTCCGGGATCAGCTGCCGGAACCGGTCGGTGGTCAGCTCGTGGGCGAGCCAGCGCCAGGCGTCGTCGGTGCGCGCCCACACGCCGACGTTGGCGTCGCCTCCCTTGTCCCCGCTGCGCGCCCCGGCGACCAGACCGAGCGGCGCCCGGCGGGTCGGGCCGGCGGGCAGGGGCTCGGGCAGCGGCGGCGGGACCACCTCCCTCAGCGGCCGGGTGTCCTCGGGCGGCGGCACCGGAACACGGCGTCCGTCGTGGAGGACGGCCACATGGTCGACATCTCCATGGGGGACGTACACATCCTCGAAGACCCCGTAGGGGGCGCCCTTGCCCGGTGGGGACAGCACATGGAAACCCGGGTAGCTGGCCAGCGCCAGCTCGACGGCCGCACCGCCGAGCGCCCGCCCGACGAGCCGCTCGTCCGCGTCCCGGACGACGAGCCGCAGCAGCGCGCCGGCCGTCTCCTCGCTGTCGGCGTCGGCCCGGTCGGTGCGCACCAGGTCCCAGCGGGCCTCGGCCGGCGGTGCCTTGGCGAGGGCGTCGGTGAGCTGGGCCCGCACGAGTTCGGCCTTGGCCTCGATGTCGAGTCCGGTGAGGACGAAGACCACCTCGTTGCGGAACCCGCCGAGCCGGTTGAGCCCGGCCTTCAGGGTGGGCGGTGGCGCCTCCCCGCGCACGCCCTCGATCCGTACCCGGTCCGGACCGTCCTGGCTCAGCCGTACGGTGTCCAGCCGGGCGGTGACGTCGGGCCCGGCGTACCGGCCGCCGCCGGTCTCGTACAGCAGCTGGGCGGTGACCGTGCCGACGTCGACCAGACCGCCGGTGCCGGGGTGCTTGGTGACGACACTGCTGCCGTCGGCGTGGATCTCGGCGAGCGGGAAGCCGGGCCTGCGGACGTCGCCCTCGCGGAAGAACGCGTAGTTCCCGCCGGTGGCCTGCGCGCCGCACTCCAGCACGTGTCCGGCGACGACGGCGCCCGCGAGCCGGTCGTACTCCCCGGGCCGCCAGCCGAAGTGGGCAGCGGCGGGTCCGGTGACGAGGGCCGCGTCGGTCACGCGCCCGGTGACGACCACGTCGGCGCCGGCCCGCAGGCACTCGGCGATGCCGAAGCCGCCGAGGTAGGCGTGGGCGGCCAGGGTGCCCGGGTGGCGGTCGGCGAGGTCGTCACCCTCGACATGGGCGACCCGGACGGGCAGCCCGAGCCGGCCGGCCAACTCCCGGACGGCCGCCGCCAGTCCCGCCGGATTGAGCCCGCCCGCGTTGGTGACGATCTTCACCCCGCGCTCGTGGGCGAGGCCGAGGCACTCCTCCAGCTGGCGCGGGAAGGTGCGGGCGTACCCGGCGGAGGGGTCCTTCAGCCGGTCCCGGCCGAGGATCAGCATGGTCAGCTCGGCGAGGTAGTCGCCGGTGAGGACGTCGACCTCGCCGCCGGTGAGCATCTCGCGCAGGGCGTCGAAGCGGTCGCCGTAGAAGCCGGAGAAGTTGCCTGTGCGCAACGGCCTCACCGGCCGGCTCCGTCCGGCGCGCGGCCGGCGCCGGGCGGACCCGCGAAGGCCTGGGCGATGTCCAGCCAGCGGTCGGCGTCCGGCCCGGTGGCGGTCAGCGCGAGGTCGGCGCGGTGCGCCCGCCGGGTCACCAGCAGGCAGAAGTCCAGGACGGGGCCGGTGACGCGCTGGGCGGCCCCTTCGGGTCCGTGGACCCACACCTTCCCCGAGGGCGTGGTGAGTTCCACCCGGAACTCCTCGGCGGGCGGGGTGAGACCGTGGACGGTGTAGGCGAAGTCACGGGTCCGGACCCCGAGTCGGGCCACGTGCCCCAGCCGCTCGGTGGGTGGGCGCGCCACGCCCAGCGCATCGGCGACGTCCAGGCCGTGGGCCCAGGTCTCCATGAGACGGGCCGTGGCCATGGAGGCCGCCGACATGGGCGGCCCGTACCAGGGGAAGCGGGCCCCGGCCGGTGCGGTGCGCAGCGCCCGGTCGAGAGCGGCCCGTCCCGCTCGCCAGGCCGCCAGGAGTTCGGCGGGCGGGAGCCGGGCGCCTTCGTCCGCGCCCTCGTCCACGAACGAGTCGGGGGCGGTGAGCGCCTTCTCGACCAGGGCCTGGAAGGCGTCCGCGTCGGTGACCGCCAGCAGCGCCGAGCGGTCGGTCCAGGCGAGGTGGGCGATCTGGTGGGCGAGGGTCCAGCCGGGCGCGGGAGTCGGGAGCGTCCACCGCTCCGGGCTCAACTCGGCTACCAGCAGGTCCAGTTCATCGCTCTCGGCACGCAGGTCGTCGATGACGGGCGTCGGGTCGGCCATGAGGGGAGCATGTCAGCGGCAGGGGAAACAATCAAGCATGCTTGCATGAATTCATCCGGGGTGTGGTGGGCGGGCACGGCGTCCGTGCGGCCGGCGACGCGCAGCCGGCCGCACCCGGCCGCCGCTAGCGCACCAGCGCCGTCAGGGTCTCGGTGAAGGCGGTCGCCGAGTGGTCGGCGTGGTCGCGGATGCGGGCCGCGACGGCGTGCGCCCCGCCGCCCTCCACCAGGCGGACGAGCCGGTCGGCGCGCTGCTCGTACGCCTCCGGGGTGTCCCTCAGGGTGGTCAGGTAGAAGTCCGTCGCGTCGTACGCCATGTGGAACACGTGCTTCTTCACGTCGCTCAGGGTCAGGTAGTCGTCGTCGGTCGTCGGCCTCGGTTCCGGCGCGCCGACGCAGACCACCGGGGTGCCGGCGCCCCAGGCGTTGACACACAGGTGGTACGTGTCCGTGATGACCAGGCGGTAGCGGGGCAGGACCCGCACCAGGTCGCCGACGGTGCGCTCACCCGGGCGGGTGGGGATGTGACCGACCTGGGCCGGGATGTCCCGGTCGAACCACGGCAGCCATTCGAGGGGCGCGCCGAAGCGGTCGGAGAGGCGCCGGCAGAACGCCGGCAGCCAGTCGGGGACCGGTGTACGGGCGCCGAGGAACACACCGATCGCCCCGCCCGGCGTGAGATCCCGCGACCACCCGGTGTCCGGGAGGTGGTCGAGGTCGCCCGGGCGGGACAGCAGGGCCGCGTCCGAACCGAAGTGGTCGGTCGTACGGTCCCGGCGCAGGTGCGCGAGCTTCGCCGCCGAGAGCGGGTCGCGCACCCAGACCCGGTGGCTGCCGGTCATCAGACGGGCGAAGAGGGGGCCGTACTCCTTGTCCTCGTAGTCGGACTGCGTGTTGTGCAGGATCGTTCCGCCGTAGCTGAGGGTGCGGGCGAGGAGTTCGTCGGGCTGGTCGGCCAGCAGCAGGGTGCGGTTGAGCAGGGTGCGGGCGGCTTCGCGGTCGGGTGCGATGCCGAAGTCGAGCAGGCGGTTCGTCGCGTCCTGGGCCAGGTAGTGCCGGGTGTGCAGGAAGTCGCCCCAGAAGACGACCGCGTCGTGGTCGCGGAGGCCGTCGAGGTGCTCGGTCAACGGCTGGAAGCGGAAGGGGAGATCGGCCCCGCGCACGCCCGCGCGCAGCGGCACGGTCTCCGGCAGGTGGAGGGTGTACCAGCTCGCGTCGATCTCGCCGCCCATGCGTCGCCGCAGGGACTCGAAGGCCAGGTCGACGGTCAGCATCCCCGTGTTGCGGTAGCCGATGTTGGGTGCGGTGATGACGGCGACGCGTGCCATGTGCTCGTTTGTCCCCTAGCTGTTCCCGGCGCCTCGACGTGTGGCGCGGACCATCACCGCCAACGTACACATCGACGGCGGCCGGGGGACGGCCCGCCCCTGACCGGCGGGAACATGTGGCTCGAACCGACCGCCCGCCGGCGTCGCACGGACGCTCGGACCGGTCACCCGGGCCGACCGTGCAGACCGATCGCCCAGGCCGACCGCACAGACCGCTCACCCAGCCCGACCGCTCGGACCGGTCGTCCAGGCCGACCGCTCGGACCGACCACGGACCGGTCCGCTCAGACCGCTTCCACCGGTGGGTAGGCCGGCTCCCAGCGGGCCGCGCGCACGGCGGACGCGGCGTCGCCGACGTCGGCCCGGGCGACACCCTCCTCCACCGCCGTGCGGACGACGGCCACGGCGACCGCCTCCGAGGTGCCGCGCAGGTCGCGGATGGGCGGCAGGACGGGCGCGTTCAGCCGGGCGACGTCCGTGTCGTCCGTCCGGCGGGCCACGGCGTCGGCCGCCGCGCGGAGCATGCGGTCGGTGATCCGGGAGGCGCGGGCGACGATCGCGCCGAGGCCGAGGCCGGGGAAGACCAGGGCGTTGTTGGCCTGGCCGATCTCGTACGTCGTCCCGTCCCGCTCCACGGGCCGGAAGGGGCTGCCGGTGGCGACCAGGGCCTTGCCGTCGGTCCAGTCGAGCAGGTCGGCGGGGGTGGCCTCGGCGAGGTCGGTGGGGTTGGACATGGGCAGGATGATCGGCCGCTCGGTGTGGCCGGCCAGCTCGCGGACGATCTCCTCGGTGAAGGCGCCGCCCTGGCCGGAGGTGCCGATCAGGATGGTGGGGCGCACGCGCCGGACCACCTCGCCGAGCGGGACGCCGGGCAGGCTGTCGTCCCGCCGCCAGTCGTGGACCTCGCCGGCCCGGCGGGCGTAGGGGGCCTGGAAGTCGCGGAGCCTGTCGCCCTGGTCGTCGGTGAGCAGGCCGTACCGGTCCACGCACCAGAAGCGGGCGGTGGCCTCGTCACGGGTCATCCCCTCGGCGACCAGCGCGTCCCGGAGCTGGTCGGCGACGCCGATCCCCGCCGTGCCGGCGCCGAAGACGACGATCCGGTGCTCGCGCAGGGGCACCCCGGCGGCGCGCACGCCCGACAGGACGGCGGCGAGGTTGACGGCTCCCGTCCCCTGGATGTCGTCGTTGAAGGTGCAGACCCGGTCGCGGTAGCGGTCGAGGATGCGGCGCGCGTTGGCGGTCCCGAAGTCCTCCCAGTGCAGCAGGGCGCCCGGAAAGAGCCTGGTCGCGGTGGTGACGTAGGCGTCGATGAAGGCGTCGTAGGTGTCGCGGCCGGCGCGGGGGTGCCGGTTGCCGAGGTAGAGGGGGTCGTCGAGGAGGTCCTGGCGGTTGGTGCCGACGTCCAGCATGACGGGGAGGGTGCGGCGGGGGTCGATGCCGGCGGCGGCGGTGTAGACGGCGAGCTTGCCGACGGCGATGTCGATGCCGCCGACGCCCCAGTCGCCGATGCCGAGGATGCCCTCGCCGTCGGTGGCCACGATCAGGTCTACGTCGTCCGCGCCGAGGCCGCTCGCGCGCAGGGAGCGCTCGATGTCCTCGGGGGAGTCCACGGAGAGGTAGATGCCGCGCGGGCGGCGGTACTCGTAGCTGTAGCGCTCGATCGCCGTGCCCACGGTGGGTGTGTAGACGATGGGCAGCATCTCTTCGAGGTGATCGCCGACGAGCCGGTAGAACAGCGTCTCGTTGCGGTCGTGCAGGTTGGTCAGGTTGACGCTTTTGGCCAGGTCGCTGGGTTGTTCCCGGAACTGGGCGTAGGCGCGCTCGGCCTGCTCGTCCTGCGTGAGCACGTGCGGGGGGACCAGTCCCACGATGTCCAGGGCGCGGCGTTCCGCCTCGGTGAACGCCGTACCGCGGTTGAGCCGGGGATCGGCGAGGACGGCCCGGCCCCGGGCGCTGACCTTCAGCGGGGCCGGGGCACGGCGGTTCACGTCACGAGCGTCGGCCACGAGATCCACCTTCCGTCCGCCTGCATCCCTTCAGGGAGTGTGCAGGAGCGCCGGGGGTTCCGCAGGCGGAGCGGCACGCGTAACCGCGGACCGGGCGCCGGACTGATCCCGACTGATCCCGATGGCCCTGGCCCGGGCCGGGCCGGGCGGCGGGGGGATCCGCGGCTCGGGCGCCGGACGGTTGGTTCCCGGTTCCCCGGGCCTGCCCGAGCGGGCGGCGCCGGGTCTCAGGCCTCCGGTGCCGGTTCCACCCGGGCCTTGCCGCGGCCCACCTGGGTGCGGACCGCGCCGATGCTGGCCGCGATGACCAGGGCGATGGCGGCTGCTTCCGTCGCCGACAGGGACTGGTCGAGGATCAGGAAGCCGGCCGTCGCCGCGATGGCCGGTTCGAGGCTCATCAGGATCGCGAACGTGGACGCGGGCAGGCGGCGCAGGGCCAGGAGTTCGAGGGTGTACGGCAGGACCGAGGACAGGAGGGCGACCGCGGAGCCCAGGGCGATGGTGGTGGGGTTCAGCAGGCGGGTGCCCGCCGAGGCTATGCCGATCGGGAGGAAGAGGAGCGCCGCCACCGCCATGGCCAGGGCCAGGCCGTCCGCCTGAGGGAAACGGCGGCCCGTACGGGCGCTGAAGACTATGTACGCCGCCCACATGGCGCCGGCGCCCAGGGCGAAGGCGACTCCCGTGGGGTCCAGGTCGCCGAAGCCTCCGCCGCCGAGCAGGAAGACTCCCGCGAGGGCCAGTCCGGCCCAGACCGCGTTGATCGCGCGGCGGGAGGCCAGGACCGACAGCGCCAGCGGCCCGAGGACCTCGAGGGTGACGGCCGGACCCAGCGGGATGCGGGAGACCGCTTCGTAGAACAGGCCGTTCATCGCGCCCATGGCGACACCGAAGACGACGACCGTGCCCCAGTCGGCGCGCGAGTGGCCGCGCAGTCGGGGTCGGCACACCAGGAGGAGCACGATCGCCGCGGCGAGGAGGCGCAGCGTCACCACGCCCGGCGCACCCGCCCGGGGCATCAGGGTCACGGCCAGCGCGCCGCCGAACTGCACCGAGACGCAGCCGGCCAGCACCAGCCCGACCGGGCCGAACGAGCCGAGGCGCTGCTGTCCGCCGCTTCCGCCGGCGGCGACCGGTGCTTGCGTGGTGGTGCTGGGTGTGGCGGTCACGGGCGGTCCTGGTGTCGGTCGGATGCGTTCATCGCGATGTACTGCCAAGTCCAGGGTAGTGGACTCCGACAGGAGCGTGAAGCCCTGAAGCAACTGTCCCGGATGCTGGGACACCCGGGGTCCGGACAGCGACCGACGGAACCTGCCGGCGGCGGCGCGGGTGTTCGCCGCTCCTGGCCGTGGCCCGGTCGGTCACTTCGCCGCGCCGCCTCACTTCGCCGCGCCGCCCTCACTTCGCCGCGCCGCCCTCCCCCAGCGCCTCCGCGAGCACCTCCGCGAGGTGCCGGCCCCGGACCCCGGCGAGTTGTTCCAGCTGGGTGCGGCAGGAGAAGCCGTCCGCCAGGATCACCGCGCCCTCGGGGGCCTGCCGCACCGACGGCAGGAGCTGCTCCTCCGCACAGGCCCGGGAGACCTCGAAATGGCCTTTCTCGAAGCCGAAGTTGCCCGCCAGGCCGCAGCAGCCCCCGCTGAGGTCGCCGGTGAGGCCGGCCGCGTCGCGCAGCCGGCGGTCGGGGGCGTCGCCGAGCACCGCGTGCTGGTGGCAGTGGGTCTGGCCGGCGACCGGACGGCCGACGGCGGGCGGCGACCAGTGCGGGGCGTGCCGCTCCAGGACCTCGGCGAACGTGAGGACCGCGGAGGACAGCCGGGCGGCCCGCGGATCGTCGGACAGCAGCTCCGGCAGATCGGTGCGGAGCGCGGCCGCGCAGCTCGGCTCCAGGACGACGACGGGCACGCCGGCCCGCACCACCGGTTCCATCAGGTCCAGGGTGCGGCGCAGCACCGTACGGGCCCGGTCGAGCTGGCCGGTGGAGATGTAGGTCAGGCCGCAGCAGACCCGGGCCCGGCGCGCCGCGAGCAGCGCGGTCACCGCCCGCGTCCCCCCGCCCCCGGTCGCTCCGTCCCCGATCGCTCCCCCGCGTGGCAGCAGGGTCGGCGGGAGGGCCACTCGCAGTCCGGCGGCCTCCAGTACGCGGACGGCGGCCCGGCCGACGGCAGGGGAGAGGTGCTCGGTGAAGGTGTCCGGCCACAGGACGACCAGGTCGCCGGTGCCCCCGGCGGGCTTCCGCCGGCGCCACCACCCGGTGAACGTCCGCGTCGCCAGCCGTGGGATCGCCCGCTCCGGCGCGATCCCGCCCAGCCGTTTGCCGAGGGCGGCCAGGGGCCCCACCGCCGTGAGCGCGTTGACCACCGGCGCCGTGCGGGTGCGGGCGGCCCAGCGGAGCCACCGCGGCAGCCGGCCCATGCTGTGGTGGGCGGCGGGGCGGCGGCGGCCCGCGTAGTGATGGTGCAGGAACTCGGCCTTGTAGGTGGCCATGTCCACACCGACCGGGCAGTCCGAGCGGCAGCCCTTGCAGGACAGGCAGAGGTCGAGGGCGTCCCGGACCTCCGTGGACCGCCAGCCGTCCGTGACCACCTCGCCCGCCAGCATCTCGTGCAGCAGCCGGGCCCGGCCGCGCGTGGAGTGCTCCTCCTCGCCGGTGGCCCGGAAGGACGGGCACATCACGGTGGGACCGGCCGCCGTGGCGGTGCGGCACTTGGCGACGCCGACGCAGCGGCGGACGGCCGCGCCGAAGTCGCCGCCGTCCGCCGGATAGCCGAAGGCCACGTCGACCGGGCGGCGGGGCAGGACGGAGAAGCGGAGGTTCTCGTCCAGCCGGGCCGGGCGGACCAGGATCCCGGGGTTGAGCAGGTCGTCCGGGTCCCACACCGCCTTGGCCCGCTCGAACAGGGCCACCGTCCCGGCTCCGTACATCCGGGGCAGCAGTTCCGCGCGGGCCTGCCCGTCGCCGTGCTCTCCCGACAGCGAGCCGCCGTGCGCCGCCACCAGGTCCGCCAGGTCCTCGGAGAAGCGGCGGAAGCGGCCGACACCGGGCGCGGTGAGCAGGTCGAAGTCGATGCGGACGTGGATGCAGCCGTCGCCGAAGTGGCCGTACGGCGTGCCGCGCAGTCCGTGGGACGACAGCAGGGCGCGGAACTCGCGGAGGTACCCGCCGAGCCGGGCGGGCGGCACCGCGCAGTCCTCCCAGCCGGGCCACGCCTCCGTGCCGTCCGGCATCCGGGTGGCCGTGCCGGCCGCGTCCTCACGGATGCGCCACAGCGCGCGCTGGGCCGCCGCGTCGGTGACGACCAGCGCGTCCACCACGTCGGCCGCGCGGACGATCTCCTCCGCGCGCGCCCGCGCCTGTGCCGCCGTGTCCCCGCCGGTCTCCACGAACAGCCAGGCACCGCCTCGGGGCAGCCCGGCCCCGGCCGGCACCAGATCGGCGGCCATGCCCTCCACCGTGAGCGGCCGCAGCGGCAGCAGGCCCGCCGCGGCCTCGGCGGCGGCGCTCTCGTCGGCGTACGCCAGCACGGCCAGGGCACACGCGCGCGGGTTCTCGACCAGGCCGACGACGGCCTCGGTGAGGATGCCGAGCGTGCCCTCGGAGCCGCAGAAGGAGCGGGCGACGTCCGCTCCCTTCTCGGGCAGCAGCGCGTCCAGCGCGTAACCGGAGATGCGGCGGGGCAGCTCGGGGAAGCCCGTGCGCAGCCGGGACAGTTCTCCCTCGGCCAGCTCCCGCAGTCCCTCCGGCGCGCCTGCCCAGTCCCGGCCCGGCCGCAGCCGGCGCCCGCGTGCGGTGATCACGGAAAGCTCCCGCACGCTGTCCGCGGTCGTGCCCCAGGCGACCGAGTGGGAGCCGCACGAGTTGTTGCCGATCATGCCGCCGAGCGTGCATCTGCCGTGTGTGGAGGGATCGGGGCCGAACCGCAGTCCGTGCGGCGCCGCGGCCTCCTGGAGCCGGTCGAGGACGAGCCCCGGCTGCACGACCGCCGTACGGCTGCCGGGGTCCAGCTCCAGCAGGCCGGCCATGTGCCGCGTGAAGTCCAGCACCACGCCGGTGCCGGTCGCCTGCCCGGCGATCGACGTGCCGCCACCGCGCGCCACCACCGGGACTCCGCGCTCCCGGCACGCCTCCAGCACGGCCTCCACGTCGTCGGCGTCGCGCGGTGCCACCACGCCCAGGGGGACCCGCCGGTAGTTGGAGGCGTCCATGGTGGCCAGCGCCCGGGCGGTGGCGTCGAAGCCGACCTCTCCACGGACCGTCCTGCGCAGTGCGTCCCCGAGATCCGCAAGATCTGTCATGCGTCCAGGATGCATCCCCTCACGGACAGTCACCGCGAGTTTTCCACAGCCCCGTGCCGAACGTCGTACGACATGACAAGTCCACGTCCCGGTGATCTCGTCTCATCGGACGGACATGTCTCCTCCCGGCTTTCCTCCAGCGGTTAACCTCCTTCCGTGGCCGACATCCAGATTCCCGCTGACATCAAGCCCGCCGACGGACGCTTCGGCGCGGGCCCCTCCAAGGTGCGGACCGAGGCGCTGGACGCCCTCGCCGCCACCGGTACGTCCCTGCTGGGCACCTCCCACCGCCAGGCGCCGGTCAAGAACCTGGTCGGCAAGGTCCGCGAGGGCATCTCCGAGCTGTTCTCCCTGCCCGAGGGGTACGAGGTCGTCCTCGGCAACGGTGGCTCCACCGCGTTCTGGGACATCGCCACGCACGGCCTGATCGACGGCAAGTCGCAGCACCTGAACTTCGGTGAGTTCTCCTCCAAGTTCGCCAAGGCGGCCAAGCTGGCCCCCTGGCTCGCCGAGCCGACCGTCATCGCCGCCGACCCCGGCACCCACCCGGAGCCCGAGGCCGAGGCGGGCGTCGACGTCTACGCGTTCACCCACAACGAGACCTCCACCGGTGTCGCCATGCCGATCAGGCGGGTGGCCGGTGCCGACGAGGGCGCGCTCGTCCTGGTCGACGCCACGTCCGGCGCGGGCGGCCTCCCGGTCGACGTCGCCGAGACGGACGTCTACTACTTCGCCCCGCAGAAGTCCTTCGCCTCCGACGGCGGCCTGTGGATCGGCGTCTTCTCCCCGGCCGCGATCGAGCGCGCCGAGCGGATCCACGCCTCCGGCCGCCACATCCCGGAGTTCTTCTCGCTGCCCACGGCGATCGACAACTCCCGCAAGAACCAGACGTACAACACCCCGGCGCTGGCCACCCTCTTCCTCCTCAACGAGCAGCTGGAGTGGCTCAACGGCCAAGGCGGTCTCGCCTGGTCCACGGCCCGTACGAAGGACTCCTCGACGCGCCTGTACACCTGGGCGGAGGAGTCGAAGTACGCCACCCCGTTCGTCACCGACCCGGCCAAGCGGTCGCAGGTCATCGGCACGATCGACTTCTCCGACGAGATCGACGCGTCCGCCGTCGCCAAGGTGCTGCGCGCGAACGGTGTCGTGGACACCGAGCCGTACCGCAAGCTCGGCCGCAACCAGCTGCGCGTCGCGATGTTCCCGGCGATCGACCCGGCGGACGTCGAGGCGCTGACGAAGTGCGTCGACTACGTCATCGAGAAGCTGTAGCCGTTCCGCACACAGCGGCGAAGGGGTGCCCGGCGACGACCTGCCGGGCACCCCTTCGCGTCGCCTGCACGAACTGCCGCAGGAACTCCTGCCAGTTCTCGCGAGAAACGGTCCGGAGGAGGCCGCCGATATGGCGCTTGCTGTCGCGGACGGCTCGGCCGTGGCCGGCGGTGCGCGCCACCTCCACGCAGGCCGACGACGACGTCGTACGCCCCTGCGTCCTCAGACCTTGAGGCTCCGCCGGACCCGGGCGATCACCTGCTGGGCTTCGGTTCCGAAGACGGCCGACTCGGCGAAGGTGTCCCAGACGCGACGGTAGAGGGCGATCGTTTCTGCGTCGTCCAGCCAGAGTTCGGCGTGCCATTCCTCCACCGCGACGAGTCGATCGTCGAGGATGGTGAAGGAGTTACCCAGCGTCAGGGAGATGTCGGCGTCGAGCGGCAGGATGCCCATACGCAGCGTATCCATGCCCACCACACCGAGCAGACGATCCAATTGGGCCGCCAGTACCTCCGGTGGGCAGATGCGAGCCCACAGCACACTCTCGTGCATAAGCAGGTCCAGTCGCTTGCCGGGACGATAGAGCCACTCCTGCCGCTTCATTCGAGCCCGCACCGCGGCATCCGTGTCCCGCGGGGCACCCTGGAGCGCGGCGTGCGCCTGGAACACGTACCGGGCGTAGTCGGCGGTTTGCAGCAGACCACTGACAGCGGCGCTGCTCATGCTCCGCTTGATCTCGGCACCGGACGTGAGCGTGTTCCACATCTCCTGCACAGGGGCGTGTCCCCCCGCCAACTGGCGTCTCCAGGAACGGATGTGGCTTTCAAACCCCTTCAGCCGGGCACGGAGTTCGGGGTAGGCGGACGGTTGCCCCACCGCCTCGGCCCACGCCAGCAAGTCGCCGTCCGTGGGCGTCTGGCGGCCGTTCTCCAGCTTGCTGACCTTGGACTGCGGCCAGCCGAGCACCTGAGCGAGATCCGTACCGGTGAGCCGACCACCAGGGCATTCGTCGCGTAACTCCCTGAGCCTACGGCCCAGCTCAACTCGCGCCCTCTGGTAGTCCGTGCTCACCGGTCCCCGCTCCCGCTCTACACGTCGCCGCCCACCTCGGCCGTGAACTGCTGCCACGGTACGGCGTGATGCCACGCAGCATCGCGCACCATGCAGCAGCGCACCACCTCTGCAGGCTCGGTGATCAGGTCCACGTGCGTGAGCTGGTCGTCGTCATCGAATCGCAGGAGCGCGATGAACCGACTGTCGAACAGCCAGAAGTCCTCGGCGGGGAGCTGGAGTCGATCCGCGTCAGCGCGCCACATGTTCCGGATGTCTTCACCCATGCCGCTGTTCCGCTTGGCGTTGTCAAGGAGGTAGAGCTGCCCTGTGGTCGGCGGTTGATCCACGATGCGCACACGCTCGACACGCTTCCCCTGAGCGGTCTGCTCACGGATCGTCCGGCAGTAGGGATGGTCGTACGTCCAGTTCACCTGACCGGTCTCCACGAACTGCCGGTAGGTGTCGGTGGCTTCGTCACTCGCGTATCGCTGACGGGTCTCCAGCCGCCACGCGGTGTGCTCGAACTTGCCGAACAGGGCCCCGAACTCGTCCAGGCCGATCGTCCGGACCTTCCTCGTCCGCTCTTTCGGGCCCCAGTCGACCAGCAGGTCTCGGGGCACCACGATCGCGACTTCGCCCTCCGAGAGGTGGCGGAGTTGCTCGACATCCCCGGGGTCGGTGAGCGGTGGACCGTGCACGATCACTTCCCCGCTGTCCACGTCCTCATGGACGGACGGGCACCCGTCGTCCCCGCTCCCCGTCCCGTTGAACCGTAACCTGCGTGCCACGTGCGCCCCCTCGGGCTCGGCGATGTCGACTTCCACAGCATGTCGGTACCTCTGAGTGAATGTCCATGCATCCAGAGTGACCGCGCGAGAATAACGGAGAATATTCGCGCCCACGTCGGCACCTTCCCGCCTACGGTCCCCCCGAGACCAACCACCCGGCCCTGACCAGGCCCGACGGGAAGGCACAGGCATGCCCAAGCCGAACGATCTCTACGAACTCGACCTCACCGCCGTCACCTTCGTGCAGGCATGCGGCGGCCCCTGCACCGAGGGGTGCGTGGTGCTCGCCCGCATCGGGGAGGACGCCTGGGCCCTCGGGGACGGCAAGCGGCCCGACCTCGAACCGCTGCGGTTCACCTCGGAGGAGCTGAGCGCGGCCGGCATCGATCCGACGCGGTTCGGCCTCGCCCTCTGAGCCGGCCGCTCCCCCGGCCGGTCCCGACTCCGGGACCGGCCGCCGCACCACCCCCGGACAGGACCCTTCCGTGCACCACCACGGCTACCTCTGGCACGGCCCCAAGTCCCGCTTCGACCAGGACGCCCTCCGCCGTCCGCCCCACCCGCAACCGCCCCCCGCCGAGAGCCCGCCGGAGCTGGTACAGCGGTACCGGGAGGTGGCCGCCGCGTTCCCGGCCTCCGACCTGCCGCCGCTGGAGACGGCGTACTGGCTCCTCAAGCCGCGCTCGCTGGTGCGGGGCACCTGGTCCGAGGCGGCGGGCGCCGGGGGCTGGCTCGGGGACAGGCTGGCCGAGTTCGCCGGGCGCTTCGCCGACGAGGAGCAACGTGACGGCCGGCACCTCGCCGTCGTCGTCGGTGCGGCGGTCGAACGGCTGGCGGCGGGCGGCGACGTCTCGCTCGGCTTCTATCTGGAGCGGCCCGCGTTCGTCTCCCTGGCGCTGGTGACCTGCGCCCCCAACCGCACGCGACCCGAACTGCCCTGTCCACTCGCCGAGTACCCGGCTTCCGCCACCGCGCCGGAGACCGGCGGTCCGTCCGCTGTCGGCATCTCATGACCCCGCGGCGCCGGGTCCGGCGCCCGCATCGTGAACCCGTCCGGGCCGGCGCCCAAGCGCCTGACCGTCATGGAGGGCGGCGGCCACCCCGCGAGCACGACCGTCTTTCCGGTGCCCGGCCGGACACCGTCCTTCCGGTGCCCAGCTGCCGAATACCGTCCTTCCGGTGCCCGGCTGCCGGAAGCGGCTCGCGGTGCCGCCCCGGCCGTGCGCCTCAGCGCCGCCGCAGCCGCCGCAGCCCGAACAGGGCCACCAGGCCGGCCGCGACCACCACCGCGCCCACCTTGAAGCTCCCGCCGTCCCCCTTGTCCGCGGAGGAACCTGAACCCGACTCCCCTGCGGGCGACTTGCCCGCCGGGCGGTCGGGGGCGTCCTTCGCCGTCACGGCGCTCTGCGCGCCCTCGCTGCCGTACATCAGCCGGGTGCCGTCGGCGGAGTACGACACGGACTCGCCCTGGCCCTGCAGGGGCACGTCCAGGGCCGCCCGGCGCCTGATCCGGCCGCCGTCCCAGTCGTAGTAGATGCCGCCGAGGTAGCCGCGCACGGCGAGGTGACGTCCGTCCGGGGAGAAGGCGGCGTCGGTGGCCCACAGGTCGACGGGCGCGACGGGCTTGAAGACGTTCGCGCCGGACGTGGAGAGCGTGGCCGGACCCTCGTACAGGTGCCCGCCGTCCTGCTTCTTGTCGATGATGTAGACGCGCCCGGTCTTCGGGTGGACGAGCAGCGACTCGGCGTCCCGGGGGCCGTTCTCGTACTTGACGACGTACTGCGTGGCCGTGACCGTCTGGTCCGTCAGCTGCTTCGGCTCGGGCAGCCGGTAGATCCACACGTACGGCCACTTGCCGCCGAAGTTGTCGCCGATGTCGCCGACGTACATCTCGTCGTGCGGTCCGATGGAGATCGCCTCGACGTCCCGCGGTGAGCCGATGCCCCGCAGGGTGACCCGGGCGACGGTCCGGCCGGTCGCGCTGTCCACGGCGTACAGGTACGGCCCGTCGTCACTGTCGTTGTGCGTCCAGTAGATGCCGGGGTGCAGCCGGGAGGCGGCGAGCCCGCTGGACTCGGTGATCCGCGGGTCCTTGATGGTGAACCCCTGGTCGCCGGGCGTGCCGGCGGCGGAGGCGGGCAGCGCGCAGGCACCGGCGAGCAGCAACCCGGCGAGAACGGCGAACGGTCGACGCATGCCCCAAGCCTGCCATTCCCGGCGGCGGTCCGGTCGACGTGGTCCGCCTCACAGACCCCCCGATCCCGGGAGCGGCGGCGATCGTCCATCATGAGCGCATGCTTAGGTTCATGCCCGTGGGCGACTCCATGACGATCGGGAGCGCGGGCGAACACACCTGGCGTCACCAGCTGTGGCGGCATCTGTGCGGGACGTACGACGGCCCGTTCACCTTCGTCGGCCCGCGCGAGACGCTGTACGACAAGCAGACCGACGCCCCGACGTCCCTCGCCTACGCCGACCCCGACTTCCCGCGCGCCCACCTGGCGGGCTGGGGCGAGGGCTGGCTGCACATGGCCCCGCTGATCGGCGACGCGGTACGGGCCCACCGACCCGACGTCCTCCTGGTCTCCCTGGGCCTGATCGACCTGGGCTTCTACACGAACCCCGAGCAGACGGCGGAGAACGTCCGGGCCTTCGTCACCAACGCCCGGGAGGCGGACCCCCGCATCCGGATGGTGCTGCTCCCGGTCATCCCCAACATCCGGGCCGCGGCCGACGAGTCCTTCGCCGAGCAGGTGGACCTCTTCAACGTCCTGCTCGCCAAGACGGTGGCCGACCTGGACGAACCCCGCTCCCCGCTGCTGTCCGCCTCGGCGCCGGAGTCGTACGACATCCACACCGACACCTACGACGGCACGCATCCCAACGCGCGCGGGGAACACCTGATCGCGGAGGCGTTCGCGGGGGCGATGCGGGCGGCGTGGGGGTGGGGCGTCGGACGGGCGTACGTGGCTGGAACGAACTGACCGGGATCCGGCGTCACGTCCCCGCGGTGCCTATCGTTGTACCGCGCGGCTGCACTCGTCCGTGGGGCAGCCGGGGAGGAGCGCCACGATGACCGTCCTCGAAGACAGGATCGCCATGGCCGACGCCGACGACGAGACCGAGCGCCTGGACGAGTGGTTCGAGCGCCTGGAGCGGATGCCCGTCCCCGAAGGATTCAGGGCCGAGATTGTCGAGGGCAGCCTGTTCATGACGCCGCAGCGGGACATCCACTGGGAGATCATTCGCGAGTTCCTCTGGGCGATCGAGGACAAATTCGGCAGGGGGGCCAGGGTCTTCTCCGACGTCCGCATCGACTTCCCGGGACACGAGAACGGCTTCTGCCCTGACGTCGCCCTGCTCAAGGACTCCGCGGAGAAGGACGACACCGGCCACTGGCGGTACCAGGACGTCGAGTTCGTCGCCGAGGTCATCTCCAAGGCCACCGCCCAGAACGACTACGGCCCGAAGAAGACCGCCTACGCGGTCGCCGAGGTCCCCCTCTACGTCGTCGCCGACCCCTACCAGGGCCGCTGCTCCGTCTACACGCACCCCAAGGACGGCGACTACGCCACGCGGACGACCGTGGACTTCGGCACCGACGTCGACCTGACCGGCACCGTCGTCGATCTCGTCCTCAGGACCGACTCCTTCCCCCGCGACTAGGGCCCTCCTGAAGGATCTCCGTGGGTGAAGGAGCGGCGTCCGGTGCGTGCGCTCGGCCCCCGCGTCCGGAGCCGGGCAGGGCGCGCTCGCGGCGCCGGGCCGGGAGCGCTTGCCTGGAGCGCACTCCAAGCCGTTGGCTGGTGACCATGGAGTACACGCAGCTCGGACGCACGGGACTCAAGGTCAGCCGGCTCGTCCTCGGGACGATGAACTTCGGCCCGCAGACCGACGAGGCCGACAGTCACGCGATCATGGACGCGGCGCTGGCCGCGGGCATCAACTTCTTCGACACCGCCAACGTGTACGGCTGGGGCGAGAACAAGGGCCGGACCGAGTCGATCATCGGCGACTGGTTCGCCCAGGGCGGCGGGCGGCGCGACAAGGTCGTCATCGCCACCAAGGTGTACGGCAACATGTCCGCCGACGGCACACCCGCCTGGCCCAACAGCGACAAGCTCTCCGCGCTGAACATCCGGCGCGCGGTGGACGCCAGCCTGAAGCGGCTGCGGACGGACCACATCGACCTGTACCAGTTCCACCACGTCGACCGGGACACCCCGTTCGAGGAGATCTGGCAGGCGATCGACGTCCTCGTCCAGCAGGGCAAGATCCTCTACGCCGGCTCCTCCAACTTCCCCGGCTACAAGATCGCCCAGGCCAACGAGACCGCGGCGCGCCGCGGCGGCACCATCGGCCTGGTCAGCGAGCAGTGCCTGTACAACCTCGCCGAGCGCCGCGCCGAGATGGAGGTCATCCCGGCCGCGCGGGAGTACGGCCTCGGTGTCATCCCGTGGTCCCCGCTGCACGGCGGTCTGCTGGGCGGGATCATCAGGAAGGAGGTCCAGGGCGGTCGCCGTGCCTCGGGCCGGGCCGCCGACACCCTGAACGACGCGACGGCCCGCGCGCGCATCCAGGCGTACGAGGACCTGCTCGACAAGCACGGTCTGGAGCCCGGCGAGGTGGCACTGGCCTGGCTGCTGACCCGTCCCGGCGTGACCGGCCCGATCGTCGGCCCGCGCACCGCCGGACAGCTGGAGTCGGCGCTCAGGGCCGTGGAGCTGGAGCTGAGCGAGGAGCTGCTGACCGGCCTGGACGAGATCTTCCCCGGCCCGGGGCCGTCCCCGGAGGCGTTCGCCTGGTAGGCGCCCCGCAGAGTGCGGGGCCGCACCGACGTGCGGCCCCGCCGGGCGGGCGTGGCCGGGCGCGGACGGCTCGCGGCCGAACGGCGACCGCGCGCCCGCCGCTCCCGGCTCAGCGCATCGCTGAGGCCACGGCCACCACGACGAACAGCAACACAAGCGCACCGGCCATGATCCGGTTCCGGGTTTTCGGGTCCACGTATTCGAGACTAACCGCCCGCGCCGAGTGCCCAGCGGGCGACCACCTCGTAGCGCGGCTGTTCCCCGGGCACCCCGGACGCCGGCAGACGGCTGCGCACCAGCGCCACGTCGGCGACGCTCCAGCTCCGGCCGGCGAACTCGTGGAGCAGGCCGACGCAGGGCCGCACGTCCACCGCGTCCCGGCTGCGGGCCAGCGTCAAGTGGGCCTGGTAGCGCCGGTGTTCGCCCATCGGCACACCGGCCTTGCGCGCCGCCGCCTCGGCCCGGTCGGCCAGCAGCCGCAGCTCCTCCACGTCCCCCCGGGCGCCCGCCCACAGCACGCTTCCCCGGCCGAACTGGCCGCCGCCCGCGACGGCGAGCGTGAACGGTGCGGTACGCCGTGCCGCGCGGGCCAGGCGGTCCGACAGGCCGGGGACCAGGTCGTCGGCGACCTCGCCGTAGAAGGCGAGGGTGAAGTGCCAGCCGGGGCGGCCGGTCCAGCGCAGCCGGTCCGCGCCCGGCAGCTGCCTCAACCGGGCGACCTCCGCGGCGAGTTCGTCCGCGATGTCCTCCGGGGGCAGTACGGCGGCGAAGAGTCTCATGGACCTCACGATCCCAGACCCCGGACGGGCATGATGGGGCGATGACGATCACCATTCGTGAAGGCGGCCCCGACGACCTGCCCGCCGTGCTCGGCATGCTCGACAGCAGCGTGGAGTGGCTGGTCTCACAGGGGCGCACCGTCCAGTGGGGCACCGAGCCGCTGTCGCGGCACGAGAAGACGGTGGCGGCGGTCGTCCGGGCCATGGGCGAGGGCACGACGTACATCGCCGAGGTCGACGGCGTGCCCGCCGCCACGCTCACCCTCACCGACGGGCCCGGCTCCTACCTGTCACACCTTCCGGCGCCCGGGGAGGCCGAGCGGTACGTCCACTGGCTCGCCTCCGACCGCCGCTTCAAGGGGCGGGGCGCGGGCCGTGCGCTGCTGGAGCACGCCGCCCGGGTGACCCGGGAGGCCGGTGTGGGCCTGCTGCGCGTGGACTGCTACGCGGGCGGGGACGGCGCGCTGGTCGCCTACTACGAGGCCAACGGCTTCACCCCGACGCACCCCTACACCCACGGCCCGAACGACTGGCCGGGACAGGTGCTCGCCAGGAGGGTCGACTAACACCCTCCGGCCCGGGGCCCGGGGCCGCAGCTCACCGGGGCGGAATCCGCCGCGGCCCGGGGCCACGCCTCACCGGGCCGGAAACCGCCGGGGCCCGGGGCCACGCCTCACCGGGCCGGAAACCGCCGGGGCCCGGGGCCACGGCGCACCGGGCCGCAGGCCCCGGGGCCCGGGAGGGTCAGGCGGCCGTCGCCAGTTCCTCCCGCTCGCGCGGGACGAAGCGGACCCGCGGGTGGCCGCGGTGCCAGCCCACCGACAGCCGCAGACCGCCGATACGGGCCAGGACCAGGCCGATCGCGCCGGCCGCGAGCGCCGACACCGCGCCGCCGGCCGCGAAGCCGACCCGGGCGCCGTAGGTGTCGGTGATCCAGCCGACCACCGGCGCACCCAGCGGCGTGCCGCCCATGAACACCATCATGAACAGGGCCATCACCCGGCCGCGCATGGCCGGGTCGGTGCCCATCTGCACGGCGGTGTTCGCGGTGACGTTCACCGTCAGGCCGAAGATCCCGATCGGCACCATGAGCAGCGCGAACAGCCAGTACGACGGCACCACCGCGGCGACGATCTCCAGCGCGCCGAAGGCCAGCGCGGCGGCGATCAGGATGCGCAGCCGGGCCGTGCCGCGCCGGGCGGCCAGCAGCGCGCCGACCAGCGAGCCGACGGCCATCAGGGTGTTGAAGAGGCTGTAGCCGCCGGCTCCGGCGTCGAAGACGTCGTCCGCGTAGGCGGACAGCCAGACCGGGAAGTTGAAGCCGAAGGTGCCGATGAAGCCGACCAGGACGATCGGCCAGATCAGCTCCGGCCGCTTCGCCACATAGCTGAGCCCCTCCCGCAGCTGGCCCTTGCCGCGCGGCGCGCGCCGCACCACGTGCAGTTCACGGGCGCGCATCAGCAGCAGGCCGGTGATCGGCGCGGCGAAGGACAGGCCGTTGGCGAGGAACGCCCAGCCGGTGCCCACACCGGTGATCATCAGGCCGGCCACGGCGGGGCCGACGAGCCGGGCGGACTGGAAGTTCGCCGAGTTCAGGCTGACCGCGTTCTGCAGCTGGTCGGGGCCGACCATCTCCGAGACGAAGGACTGGCGGGCCGGGTTGTCGACCACCGTGGCGAGTCCGACGGCGAAGGCGGCGACGTAGACGTGCCAGACCTGGACATGGCCGGTGAGGGTCAGCGCGGCGAGCGCGAGTCCGGCGACGGCCATCGACGCCTGGGTGACCAGCAGCGCGGGCCGCTTGGGCAGGCGGTCCACGAGAACGCCGCCGTAGAGGCCGAACAGCAGCATCGGCAGGAACTGCAGGGCCGTCGTGATGCCGACGGCCGCGGAGGAGCCGGTGAGGCTGAGGACCAGCCAGTCCTGGGCGATGCGCTGCATCCAGGTGCCGGTGTTGGAGACGACCTGGCCGATGAAGAAGAGGCGGTAGTTCCGGATCTTCAGCGAGCTGAACATCGAGGACTTGCGGGAAACGGGGGTGGTGGTGGTCGGTGCGGGGGCGGAAGGTATTCCGGATCCCGTACTCAAAAGGGTCGCCTCCTCGATCGGCGGGTCTACAGGTGTGCGAGCTTCTCCAGCACGGGGGCGGCGGCGCGCAGGGCGGCCCACTCGTCCTCGTCGAGGCCCTCGACCAGGCCGGCCAGGAACGCGTTGCGCTTGCGGCGGCTCTCCTCGAGCATCGCCTCGGCCTGCTCGGTCTGGGTGACGACCTTCTGGCGCCGGTCCTCGGGGTGCGGCTCCAGCCGGACCAGCCCCTTGGCTTCGAGCAGCGCGACGATGCGGGTCATCGACGGCGGCTGGACGTGCTCCTTGCGGGCGAGTTCGCCCGGGGTGGCCGAGCCGCAGCGGAAGAGGGTGCCGAGCACCGACATCTCGGTGGGGCTCAGCGACTCGTCGACCCGCTGGTGCTTGAGGCGACGGGACAACCGCATCACGGCGGAGCGGAGGGAGTTCACGGCGGCAGCGTCGTCGCCATGGGTAAGGTCCGGCATGTTCGTTAGGGTAACTCATTACCCTGACTAAAGACCACTCGGGCGCGCCCGCGGTGCCCGTGACGACCGCCACTGAATCCTCTGATCACCCGTACGGGTGAGCCGGGTCCGGAAAGTCACGCGTCGGGCGGCCGGATGTGGCGACCCTCGTACGCATGGGGACCAGCGTGCTCAGCCTGCGGATAGACGGGGAGCTGCTCGAAAGGCTCCGGCACCACGCGGCGATAAGAGGAATGAGCGTCCAGGACTATGTCGTCCGGACGCTCATTCGGGGTGACTTCGACGAACGGTTCAGGACCGCCGTCGAGGAGACGGAGAAGTTCTACGGGGTGACGTGACAGCTCACGCGCGGGGGCGGATCAGGTCAGGCCCAGCGCCGGCATCAGGTAGTAGAAGGCGAAGACGGCCGAGACGACGTACATCGGCACCGGGATCTGCCGGGCCCGTCCGGCGACCAGGCGCAGGACCGTGAAGGTGATGAAGCCCATGCCGATGCCGTTCGTGATCGAGTAGGTGAACGGCATCATCAGCATCGTCACGAAGGCCGGGATCGCGATGGTGTGGTCCGCCCAGTCGATCTCCTTGATGGAGTTCGACAGGATCAGGAAGCCGACCGCGATCAGCGCCGGGGTGGCCGCCTGGGAGGGGACCATGGTGGCGATCGGGGTGAGGAAGAGCGCCACGGCGAACAGGCCGCCCGTGACGACGTTCGCGAGACCGGTACGGGCGCCCTCACCGACGCCGGCGGTGGACTCCACGAAGGCGGTGGTGGCCGAGGAGGAGCTGGCACCGCCCGCGGCGACCGCGAGGCCGTCGACCAGGAGGACCTTGTTGATGCCGGGCATGTAGCCCTCGGCGTCGGTCAGCTTGGCCTCGTCGCTGACGCCCATGATCGTGCCCATCGCGTCGAAGAAGCACGACAGCAGGACGGTGAAGACGAAGAGGATGCCGGTCAGCACACCGACCTTGGAGAAGCCGCCGAACAGGCTGACCTGGCCGACCAGGCCGAAGTCGGGGGTGGAGACGGGGTTGCCCGGCCACTTCGGCACCGTCAGGCCCCAGGAGGGGATGGTGGCGACCGCGTTGACGACCACCGCGAGGACGGTCATGCCGACGATGGAGATGAGGATCGCGCCCGGCACCTTGCGGACGATCAGCGCGAAGGTGAGCAGCGCGCCCAGGATGAAGACGAGCACCGGCCAGCCGGTGAGGTGACCGCCCGTGCCCAGCTGGAGCGGGACGGTGGTCTGGGCGGCGTCCGGCATACGGGTGACGAAGCCGGAGTCCACCAGGCCGATCAGCATGATGAACAGGCCGATACCGATCGAGATCGCCTTGCGCAGCCCGAACGGCACGGCGTTCATCACGCGCTCACGCAGTCCCGTGGCGACCAGCAGCATGACCACGAAGCCGGCCAGGACGACCATGCCCATGGCGTCGGGCCAGGACATGCGCGGCGCCAGCTGGAGCGCGACGACCGAGTTCACGCCGAGGCCGGCGGCGAGCGCGATCGGCACGTTGCCGATGACACCCATGAGCAGCGTGGAGAACGCGGCCGTCAGCGCGGTCGCCGTCACCAGCTGGCCGTTGTCCAGGTGATGCCCGTACATGTCCTTCGCGCTGCCGAGGATGATCGGGTTCAGCACGATGATGTAGGCCATCGCGAAGAAGGTGGCGAGACCGCCGCGGATCTCACGGGCCAGGGAGCTGCCGCGCTCGGAGATCCTGAAGTAGCGGTCGAGGGCGCCGAAGGCGGGCGAACCGCCCGGCTTTTCGGGGGTGGGGACCTTGGCGGGTGCCGAGGTGGACATGCGAGACCTCCACCAGCGGGGTTCCCCCGAGCCCCGTTGGAGTTTCGTACGAGCGGAAGTGGTCAAAGACAAACGGTTTCAGTATGAAGATATAAGGGAGAGATCGCCATCTCCGCGCGTAGACCTGATCGGCCCGTCGCCCGCCCCGGCGTGGCCCATAAGCTGTTCCCCATGGCCAAGTGGACCCCCAAGCACGAGGCGCCCGAGCCCCTGGAGGGCCCCGTGGTCGCCACCATCACCGGCGGCACGATCGTGTGGTTCGTGCTCTTCCTCCTCCAGCTGCCCTTCTACGGCTGGTTCGACGACCACGGGCACCTGTGGTGGCTCTGGACCTGCCTGGCCGGGGGCGGGCTGGGACTGATCGGCGTCTGGTACGTCCGCAGGCGGGACGCGGCGATCAAGCGGGACGCCGCGCCGCGCCCGGCAACGGCGGAGTAGCCACCCGGCCCGACGGCCGGACCGCGGGCAGGCCCCGGACACCTCCGCCCACGGCCTCGGCCGGCCGGCGAGCGGGCACATGCGGACATCCCCACGTACCGTCGAATGCATGAGCCATATAGACGCGGGTGCCGAACTCGATCCCGTGCATCCGGTGGCCCTTCCCGCGAGTCCGTCGGCCGGACTGACCGGCGCCCAGGTGGCGGACCGGGTCGCACGCGGACTCGTCAACGACGTGCCGGCGCGCAGCAGCCGGTCGCTGGGCGAGATCGTCCGGGCCAACGTCTTCACCCGGTTCAACGCGGTCATCGGCGTGCTCTGGGTCATCATGCTGTGCGTCGCGCCGATCCAGGACAGCTTCTTCGGCTTCGTGATCCTCGCCAACACCGGCATCGGCATCGTCCAGGAATGGCGGGCCAAGCAGACGCTGGACTCCCTCGCCGTGATCGGCGAGTCCCGGCCGACGGTACGGCGGGACGGGGTCGCCACCGAGATCCCCACCGCCGGGATCGTCCTCGACGACGTCATCGAGATCGGCCCCGGCGACAAGATCGTGGTCGACGGCGTGTGCGCGGAGGCGGACGGACTGGAGATCGACGAGTCGCTGCTCACCGGTGAGGCCGACCCGGTCGTCAAACGCCCCGGGGACCCGGTCCTGTCCGGCAGCTTCGTGGTCGCGGGCGGCGGCGCCTTCCGGGCCACCAAGGTCGGTCGCGAGGCGTACGCCGCCCAGCTCGCCGAGGAGGCGTCCCGCTTCACGCTCGTCCACTCCGAGCTGCGCAGCGGTATCTCCACGATCCTGAAGTACGTCACCTGGATGATGGTCCCGGCGGCCGTCGGACTCGTCATCACCCAGCTCGTCGTCAAGAACGACCACCTCAAGGAGGCCGTGGCCCGCACGGTCGGCGGGATCGTGCCGATGGTGCCCGAGGGCCTGGTGCTGCTCACCTCCGTCGCCTTCGCGATCGGCGTCATCCGGCTGGGCCGCAAGCAGTGCCTGGTGCAGGAGCTGCCGGCCATCGAGGGCCTGGCCCGCGTCGACACCGTCTGCCTGGACAAGACCGGCACCCTCACCGAGGGCGGCATGGACGTCACCGAGCTGCGTCCGCTGGACGGGGCCGACGAGGACTACGTCCGCAAGGTCCTCGGCGCGCTCGGCGAGTCCGACCCGCGCCCGAACGCCTCCCTCCAGGCGATCATCGACGCCTACCCCGACAGCGTGGACTGGCGCTGTGTGGAGTCGCTCCCGTTCTCCTCGGCCCGCAAGTACAGCGGGGCCGCGTTCAGCGAGGGCGACGGCGAGACCAGCACCTGGCTGCTGGGCGCCCCGGACGTCCTCCTCGCCGAAGGCGACCCGGCGCTGGCCGAGACCGAGCGGCTCAACGAGCAGGGCCTGCGGGTACTGCTGCTGGCCCGCGCCCGCCGCGACCTGGACGACGCCGAGCCGGCCCGGGGCGCCCGTCCCACCGCCCTGGTGGTGCTGGAACAGCGGCTGCGGCCCGACGCCTCCGACACGCTGCGCTACTTCGCCGACCAGGACGTCCGTGCCAAGGTCATCTCCGGGGACAACGCGGTGTCCGTCGGCGCCGTCGCCACCAAGCTGGGGCTGGAGGGCGCGGCGGTGGACGCGCGGCAGCTGCCCGCAGAGCAGCCGGCGATGGCGCGGGCCCTGGACTCGGCCACCGTCTTCGGACGGGTCTCCCCGCAGCAGAAGCGGGACATGGTCGGCGCGCTCCAGTCGAGCGGCCACACGGTCGCGATGACCGGGGACGGCGTGAACGACGTGCTGGCCCTGAAGGACGCGGACATCGGGGTCGCCATGGGCTCCGGCTCGGAGGCCACGCGGGCGGTGGCGCAGATCGTGCTGATGGACAACAGCTTCGCAAGCCTGCCGTCGGTGGTCGGCGAGGGCCGCCGGGTGATCGGCAACATCACGCGCGTGGCGACGCTGTTCCTGGTGAAGACCGTCTACTCGGTGCTGCTGGCGCTGCTGGTGGTGTGCTGGCAGGTGGAGTACCCCTTCCTGCCCCGCCACCTGACGCTGCTGTCCACGCTCACCATCGGCGTCCCGGCCTTCTTCCTGGCGCTCGCCCCCAACAACGAGCGGGCCAGACCCCATTTCGTGCGCCGGGTGATGCGGTACGCGGTCCCCGGCGGCGTGCTGGCGGCGGTGGCGACCTTCGTGACGTACCTGCTCGCGCGGCACCACTACACCGGTGCCGGTGCCCTGGACGCGGAGACCAGCGCGGCCACCCTGACCCTGTTCCTGATCTCCATGTGGGTGCTGGCGATCATCGCCCGCCCCTACACGTGGTGGCGGGTGGTCCTGGTGGCCGCGATGGGCGCGGCCTTCCTGCTGGTCCTCGCCGTCCCCGCGCTGCAGGACTTCTTCGCGCTGCGGCTGGTCGGCATGGCGATGCCGTGGACGGCGGTCGGCGTGGCCGTGGTGGCGGCGGCCGTCCTGGAGTACCTGTGGAGACGGATCGACCGCCGCTTCCCGGACTGACCCTCACACGGCGGGCCACATCCCCTTGCCGGCCGCCAGGCCGCCCTTGCCATCACCCGCGTACCAGCGCAGATCGCCGCTGGCGGTCAGCGCGGCGAGGTCGGCGTTGCCGTCACCGTTGAAGTCGCCGCCCAGCACCGCCCGGTTCGTGGCCCAGGACTTGCCGGACGACATCGAACGGCCCTTGTCGAAGGTGCCGTCGGCCTTGCCCGGGTACAGGCTCAGCGATCCGTCGGCCGCGACGGCGGCGATGTCGTCACGGCCGTCGCCGGTGAAGTCACCGGTGGCGATGAACTTCTTCTTCCAGGACTTGTCCGGCCACATCGACTTCTTCTGGTTCACGAGATTGCCGTCGGCATCCCTCTTGTAGGTGTAGAGGGAGCCGTCGGGCCACTGGAACAGCAGGGTGTCGTGCCCCGGAGTCTTGCTGTGCAGGGTGGCGGCGGGCAGACCGTCCTTCCACGCGGTGTCGTTCCACAGGCCGGGCCGCGTCCACAGGTTGGGAATCATGGAGTGCCGGCCGCCGAGGGAGAGCTCCCCCTTGCTCTCGACGGTGACGACCTCCAGCCCCGCCCCCTCCTGGAAGTCGCCCGCGACGAGCTGCCGTTCCTCGGTGGTGCCGAGGCCGGAGAGGCCGGCCCCGTACTGCAGCGTGCCGTCGGGGCGGCCGTAGAAGACGTGAACGACTCCGCGGACCAGGACGGCCGCGATGTCCGTGCGGCCGTCGCCGTTGAAGTCGCCCGCCGTCACGGCGTCGGTGACGTAGTCCTTCCGGCTCGTCAGCCGGACCCGCTGCACCCAGTCCGCGATGTCGTCGACACGGGTGGCGACGGCACCCGTGCGGGTCTCGTCGCTGCCGAAGCAGCCGCCGTTCCAGGAGGCGGTGACCACACCGATCACCTGGCCCCGCGCGTTCAGGACCGGACCGCCGGCGTCACCCTGGCACAGAGCGCCACCGCCGCCGGCCGGTGAGAGGGCCAAGGTGGAACTGTCGACGGTGTCCACGTCGAACGAGCCGGTGTGGGCACGCCCCGGGACCCATTCGTCCTTGGTACGGCCGAACCCGACCGCCCTGAGCTCGTCACCCGTGGCCGGGACGGCCGTACCGACGGTGGCCTCCGGGTGGTCCTTGAAGGGGCCGTCCAGCGGGTTGTCGATGGTGGCGGGGTCGCTGAGCCGGGCCATGACCAGGTCGCGGTCGGGGTGCGGGACGATCTCCTGCACCTGCTGCTTGAAGACCGCTTCCGCGGAGGGATGGTTGTCGCCGTCGAGGGTCACCACCGTCGTGTACGGCGGCTTCCCTGTGGCGAGCTTGGTGGCGTGTCGGGGGTCGGCCATGAAGCAGCTGGCCGAGGTGAGCACCCACTGGCTGTCGACGAGGGTCCCGGAGCAACTGCGCTCGTCGTCGCTGCCGTAGGCGATGTGGAGCTTCACCGCGTACTGGTCGGTGCCGTCCGGTACCTGGTCACCGACGACAGACTGGGCCGGCGTCGCTCCCATGAGTCCGGTCGTCAGGCCGACCGTCAGGATCCCGGCGGTCCACGCCGTGCGCTTCCCGCGCGAACGGGGCTGTGTCACGTTTCCCTCATCACAGGCTTGTTCTGCGTAGGCAGAAGATGTGCGGGTCCGCGCGCCGTCTGGGGCGCGGACGTGGGGCAGGGGCTGCGCTGCGGCAACAGTCGGGTCAGCCGGTCACGCGGAGTTCGACCAGCACGGACCTGGCGCCGCCGACGGTGCCTTCGCCGACGGACTCGAAGCCGCCCTTGGGCACGTCGACCGTCGTCGTCCTGCCGTCTGCGGTCAGGTCCGCACTCACCGGGTGGTCGGTGGTCTCGACCGCGAAGATGCGCGGGAGTTCGAGCGTGAGGCGGCCGGCCTTGGCCGTCGCCTTGAAGCAGTAGGAGCCCTTCCGGCCGACGGAGTCGTCCTGCACCGTGAGCACACGGATCTGCTGGGCTGCCTGGTCGCAGTCGACGAGCAGGATGTGGCCGTCGCCCTTCTTCAGCTTGATCCCCTTCTCGGTCAGGATCCGGTCGGCTCGCGGATATCCGTAGTCCTCGACCGCGACGGGGGGAGCGGACGGGGCCGGTGCGGGAGGCGGGTCGTCCGCGACGGCCACGGAGACTCCGGCCAGCGTGGCGAGGGAGAGCACGACTGCGGACACGATGATTTTTCGGGCAGGGAAAGACACCGAGGATTCCCTTCAGGCAGCGTTGCACGAAATGGCGATAACCTCACACCGAGGCGAATCAAGGCACCACAAAATTAACCCCCGTAAAAAAAATAAAAGGCCCCCGGAGTCGCGTCCACAGACATAGGAGACGCCGACTAAACAGCCTTGGAGTAGACACGCTGCTGGTCAGGCAGCGGTAAAGGCAGGCCACAGGTTAGTCAAAGCGTCGCGGTCACGTCAACGCCCCACCCGCACAACCTTCACCTCACCACCTCAATTACGTCATCTTTTGTGCTCCTATAGGGCCTCATAGAGGACGCCCTTCCGCGACGGGCCTCACAGTGGGTTCCACGACTGGAAACCGGGTTTTCCCTCAAGATCGATCGCGTTAAGCTGCCTCCTCCACAATTCGGCGACTCGCATTCGGGGGCGTCGCCGAGGACCGAGACAGGTGCTCAGTGAATCGAAGAACTGACCAGTTCGATGGCACGAGGAGAACCCCGCGGTTGATACGCCGTGCGGCATTGGGTCTATTGCCTCTGGCACTCACCGCCGGCCTCTTGGGCGCGGCCCCCGCCGCGGGAGCCGCGCCGGCCGGAGCAGGCGTCCGGGCGGCCGTGCAGCAGGTGACCGGTACCGAACGGCGCGGCCTCGTCGTCGACTACTGGAAGAGCGGCGGTCCCGGTGTCAAGGCGGCCGCCGAGGCGGCGCTCACGGGCAGCGACGCGGACGTCCAGGCGTTCCTGGACGTCGCCGAAAATCTGAACCTCCAGGACGAACGGGTCAGCGCCGCCCAGCTCGCCTCCCTCGGCGGCACGGAGCTGTTGGGCGCGGCACGCGCGGCGCTGAACGGCACCCAGGAGGAGCTGGAGACCTTCCTCAGCTGGGGCTGGGAAGCCCCAGCCGAGCAGGACAGCCGCGTCCGCGTGGCCCAGATCATCGACACGAGCGGTCCCAACGTGCAGAGCGCCGGCCGCGCCGCGCTCGCCGGAACCGCCGACGACGTGCAGAAGTTCCTCTCCGAAGGCCAGTACACCCAGCAGCAGCAGGACGAGCGGGTCCAGCTCGTGCAGATCATCAGTGTGGGTGGCACCAACGTACGGGCCGCCGGCCGCATAGCCCTTGACGGAACCCCCGCGGACATCCACGAGTTCCTGACCGTCGGGCAGTTCACCGCCCGGGCCAAGGACGAGGAACACGCCTCGGTCGCCGAACTCGCTGAACAGGCGACGGAGGCCGGACGGCAGGCGGCCAAGGAGACCACGGCAGCCAAGGCCGAGTCCGCCAAGGCGGTCAAGGCGGCGGAACTGGCCAAGGAAGCCGCGCTGGAGGCGCAGGCCGAGGCGAAGGCCGCCAAGAACGACACCGACCGGGCAGGGCGCGCCGCCATGCGGGCTGCCACAGCGGCATCCCAGGCGGCTGCCTCCGCGCAGCGGGCGATCGAGGCGGCCAACGCGGCGAACAACTCCGCTCGCGTAGCCGCGAACGCCGCGGCACAGGCGGCGGCCGCGGCCGCGGGTGCCTCGCAGGCCGCGTCGCGCGCCCGCGGAGCCGCTGCCGACGCGGCGGTGGACGCAAAGAACGCGGACGCGGCCCGCAAAGCCGCCGAAGCCGCCGACAAGGCGGCGCAGGGCGCCGACAAGGCTTCCCAGGCCGCCGACCAGGCCGCCAAGGCCGCCGATGCCGCCGGTGACGCCGCGCACTCGGCCGCGAGCGCGGGCGCCAACGCCAAGGCCGCCGCAGCCGCCGCCGACGAGGCGGGCAGCTATGCCGACCAGTCCAGTGCCGAGGCCGCCACGGCACGCGCCGCCGCGGCAGCCGCCCGACGGCACGCCGCGGAGGCAGACCGGGCCGCAGCCGACGCCGAGGCCCTCGCCCGCAAGTCAGCCGTCGCCGCCCGGGAAGCCCGGGACGCCGCGACGTCCGCCGCCACCCATGCGCGCAACGCCGGCAAGGCCGCCCGGGAGGCGGCGGAGCAGGCCGGCAATTCGGCGCAGGCGGCGGCCAGATCCACGCAGCACGCCAATGCCGCGACCGAAGCGGCCAACGATGCCACGGCCGCCGTGGCCAAGGCCCAGCAGATCTACAAGCTCTCCCGCGAGGTGGAGTCCGCTGAGCTGCTGGCCCGGACCAACGCCGGCATCGAGCGCGCGCGGGACGACAAGGAGCACGACGACACCCGTACCGCGGCGCAGACGGCGCTGGAGAAGGAGGCCACGGACCAGCGGACCGAACGGGACCTGCTGGTGGCCAAGGCCGCCGCAGCCGGCGCCGACCTGGGCGCTGTGGCCAGGCAGGGCCGTGCCCTCGCCGTGCGTGTCATGAAGAAGGGCGGTACGGCGTGGGGCCGTGCCGCCGCCGAAGCCGCTCTCGGCGGTACCGACGAGACGGTCCTCGACTACCTGCGCACCGGCTGGCAGACGGCCGAGGAGCAGGACCAGCGAGCGTACGTCGCGCGTCTCGCCGAGGAGAGCGAGAGCAAGACGGTCCGGGACGCGGCCGAGCAGGCGCTGGACGGTGACGCGGCCACCGTCGCCGCGTTCGTGGACAAGGGCCAGTACCAGGTGGCGGCCGAGGACATGCGCGTCGCGATCGCCCAGACGCTCGACGGCGCCGGTCCCGTCCTCACGGACGCCGGCCGCAAGGCGCTGAACACCGGTGACCCGAAGCAGTACAGCGCGTTCCTGACCAGGACGCAGGACACCGCGCGGACACAGGACGAACGCGTCCGGGCGGCACAGCTGATCGACGGCGGCACACCCGAGGTGAAGGCAGCCGCCCGGATCGCCCTGGAGGGCTCGCCGCAGGCGCTGCACGCGTTCATCGTCGCCGGCCAGTACCAGGCGCTGCGCAGGGACCACCTGACCGCCACCCACGTGGCCCAGGTGCAGAAGATGATCGCGGACGCCGGGAAGGTGGCGGCCACCGCACGGAAGGACGCCGCCACGGCCCAGCAGGTGGCCGCGACCGCCCGCAAGGCCAAGGACGACGCCAAGGACTGGGCGACGAAGGCGAACACGGCGTACGGCGACGCGCAGGCGTACGCCAAACAGGCCGACCAGTACGCCAAGGACGCCGAGGCGTCCGCGGCCAAGGCGGCGGCATCCGCGAAGACAGCCCGGGACGCGGCGAACCGGGCGGACGCCTCCGCGGCGGACGCGGCCAGGTCCGCGGCGGACGCCACGCTGTCCTCCGAGGTCGCCCAGGCATCGGCGTCGGAGGCGTCGTACTACGCCGACCAGGCGTGGAAGTCCGCCGTCGAGGCGGGCAAGGACTCCGATGCGGCGCTGAAGGCGCTGAACGACGCCTACCAGGTCGCGCTGAAGAAGTACGAACAGGAGGAGAAGGCCCGGCGCAAGGCCGCCGTACAGGCCAAGGAGAAGGCGAAGAACGACCCCGGGGCGCGGGCCCGGGAGATGTACCGCTGCGGGCAGGGCTACATCCCCTGCGACCCGCAGGGCTTCGCCCGCTGGTGCCAGCACAAGGAGACCTACTGCGACGTTCTCGCGCACTCCAAGGAGCTGAGCGACGCGGCGGACACGCTCTGGAACCTGGAGAAGGAGCTGCTCGGCCTCGGTCAGTACGAGGAGTGCATGCAGAACAAGGACTTCGACTCCTGCAAGGGTCTGGCGGTCGACGTCCTGCTCAGCGGCAAGCTGAAGCTCCTGGACCGGCTGTACGACAAGGTCAAGGTCCTGAAGAAGGGCTGCCGCATCCTGGACAAGGCGCCCCTGCGGTCGGCGTCCTCGGTCCGTCCCGCGTCGGTCCGTCCCGCGTCGGCGGGGCTCGCCGCCGCCTCGGGCGGCGTCCCGTGCGGGGAGCACAAGGTCCCGGGTCTGCCCCGGCCCACCAGCAAGATCCCGGACAGTTCGGACTGCCGGGCGTGCGCCGAGCGCATCCGGGAGAGCCTCGGCGGCGGTGAGCTGAAGGTGATCAGGCCCATGCGCCCCTTCAACTCCCTCCCGCAGTACCGCGGCCAGGACACGTTCTGGGGTGAGCACGTCGTCCTGGTGTACAACGGCCGTGTCTACGACGGCTTCGGCCCAAAGGGCGGGGAGACCATCTCCGAGTTCAAGGGCAAGTGGCAGTACAACGACGTCATCGACTTCGGCTTCTGAGGTGTGCCGTGACTGACGCAGAGCTGATCGGGAGCATCCGCGACCGGCCGGGCATGTACGCCCTGGACGGCACCTACTACGCGGCGGCCATGCTCGTCACGGGCATCGACCTCGGCACGTCGGGGCGGCTGCTCGACGGGTGGCGGGACTGGCTGCTCGCCCGCAAGGGCGAGGAGAGCAGTTTCATGTGGATCCCGCTGGTCCTGGAGGACGCCTTCCCCGGCTCGGAGATCCGGCACTGGAGCCAGCTGACCGAAGGGCAGCAGCGCCGGGCCGTGGACCACCTCTTCACCCTGCTGCTCGCGTTCCTGTCCGAACGGGACGCGGCATAGCGCGACGGCCGCGCCGCCGGTGTGGCTCCGGGGGCGCGGCCGTGCGTGTGCGGGCCGGGATCTACTGCACGTCGACGTAGTCACCCGCGGCGCTGACGGGCGCCGAGGGGGTGGATCCGGCGTAGGTGAAGCGGTAGTAGCCGTCGTAGCCGGCCGTGACCGTCGTCTTCAGGGCGCCCGTGGAGGACGAGGTGACGGTCTTGACGGTGGTGTAGGCGGTGGCGCCGGCCTTGCGGAACTGGAGCTGGACGGACTGGCTGCTGAAGACGCCGTACGTGCCGCGCTCCCAGTCGGCGCGGGTCAGCTTGCCGGTGACGGTGAGGATCTTGCCCTTCTTCACCGGCTCCGGGGCGGCGTCGGTGGTGAGCTTGGTGGCGCGGCGGATCGGCAGAGTACCGAGGTCGCTCTGCCGCTTCTCGGCGCGGGTCTTATTGTCCTGGGCGATGCCGCCCTGCTTCCAGGTGCCGGCGTCCGAGTTCCAGAGTTCGTCGGCGGGGATGGTGATCGTGGCCGAGCAGTTCACGGTGGTCGTGTCGACCGTGGTGCAGGTGCCCGGGGCGTCGCTGCCGACCAGGGTGTCGGGGTCCGCCGCCGAGGTCCCGCGGTAGAGCAGCGGGCCGGTGTCGACGTTCGCCATGGAGACCGTGGTGGGGTGCGTGACGGTGTACGTCGCCGAGACCCTGACCGTCGAGCCGGCGCCGATGGAGAGCGCCTTGCCGCTGTTGATCTTCACGTTGGAGAAGGTGACGTTCGGGGCGACGGGCGCCGCGTGGGCGGCGGGCACGGCGAAGGCGGAGAGGGCCAGGGCGCCGGTGACGGCGGCCACGGTGGCTCGAATGCGCATGTGCGTTCCCTAGGAGGGAGAAGTGATCGTGGAGTCGGTCGACTCGGGCGATCAGATCCGCGGGGCACGCGAAGGGTTGTACGGCAAGGGTGCTTCCCGGCCAGAATTGGCAGGGGCATTACCTGCACATGACATAAGTGAGAAGAAACGTTCCGGCCCCGGGATGGACGCACCCCCGGGGGCCGGACCGGTGCCGCCTACTTCACGTCGACGAAGTCACCCGCGGCGCTGACCGCCGCCGTGGTCGTGGTGCCCGCGAAGGAGAAGCGGTAGTAGCCGTCGGCCGTGGCCTTGGCCGTCGTCTTCAGGCTGCCCGCGGAGTTCGTCCTGACGGTCTTCAGCGTGGTGTAGGCGCTGGAGCCCTTCTTGCGGAACTGGAGCTTCACGGGCTGGCCGCTGTAGCCGTGGTACTTGTGGTCCTGCCAGTCGGCCCGGGTGAGCCTGCCCGTGACGGTGAGGGTCCTGCCCTTCTTCACCGGCTCCGGGGCCGC
>NZ_WWJT01000456.1 GCF_009865385.1 Streptomyces sp. SID486
CCGGCCAGCGCGGCGAAGGCCCCGGCGCCCGCGCGCACCGCCTCCCAGGCCCGGCGGTCCCGCTCCCCGTCCGCGGCGCTCTCCCCGCCGATGCTGACCAGCAGTTCGACGATGCAGCCCCGGTCCGGCACCTCCTCGCGGGCCGCCAGCGCGAACAGGAAGGGGACGCAGGCCAGCGTCGAGTCGTACACCCTGCCCTCGTGGTGCACCGCGCCGTACATCCCGTCGAGCGCGCTCGCCCGCTCGGCGGTGTCCGCGGACGCCAGGGCGCGCAGCCATCCGGGCACGTCCTCCGCGCTGCCGAACGCGTGCCGCAGCGAGTCCCACTCGACCTCGTCGATCCCCGTGAACACGTTGTCCTCCCCAGGCGACTCCACCTGATCGCGAGTGTGCACCACGGCACTGACAACGGTCCGAATCCACGTGCTGACTGTGTGCGATCCGTCGGCGGTCACCGGCCACGGGGAGCCGGTCACCGCACGCGCGCGGGGATCGGGGTCAGTTCCGGCCGGGCAGGGCGCGCTCCAGGATGGCGTCGAGGCCGGTTCCTGCGGGCAGGGTGCCGAAGGAGTGGCCCCAGTCGCCGCCCAGCCGGCTCGCGCAGAAGGCGTCCGCGACCGGGTGCGGAGCGTGCCGTACGAGCAGGGACGCCTGGAGCGCGAGCGCCATCCGCTCGACCAGCCTGCGCGCACCCACCTGATCGGTTTCGGCCAACTGGTCCTTGAGCGCGGCCACGGCCGTGTCGAGCCGGGCGTCGGCCCCGCGCGCGAGGGCGAGTTCGGCGAACAGGGCGTCGGCGCTGTCCGGCTCCCGGCCCAGAGCGCGCAGCACGTCGAGCGCGTTGACGTTCCCGGAGCCCTCCCAGATCGACAGCAGCGGAGCCTCCCGGTAGTGCCGGGGCATGCCGGAGTCCTCGACGTACCCGTTGCCGCCCAGGCACTCCAGGGCCTCGGCGGTGAAGGCCGGACCCCGCTTGGTGACCCAGTACTTGCCGACAGCGGTGGCGATACGCCGGAAGGCCCGCTCCCCGGCGTCCCCGCGCACCGCGCGGTCCGCCGCGCCGGCCAGTCGCAGCGTGAGCGTGGTCGCCGCCTCCGACTCCAGCGCGAGATCGGCCAGGACGTTGCGCATCAGCGGCTGGTCGATCAGCCGCGCGCCGAACGCGCTGCGGTGCCGGGCGTGGTGCCCCGCCTCGACCAGCGTCTTGCGCATCAGGGCCGCCGAGGACATCACGCAGTCCAGCCGGGTGCAGTTGACCATCTCGATGATGGTCTTCACACCCCGCCCCTCCGGCCCCACCAGCCAGGCGACCGTCCGGTCGAACTCCGGCTCCGAGGAGGCGTTGGACCGGTTGCCCAGCTTGTCCTTCAGCCGCTGGATCCGGAAGGTGTTGCGGGTGCCGTCCGGCAGGATCCGCGGCACCAGGAAGCACGACAGACCGCCCGGCGCCTGCGCGAGCACCAGGAAGACGTCGCACATCGGCGCCGACGTGAACCACTTGTGCCCGCGCAGCGTGTACACGCCGGGCTCACCGGCGGGGGTCGCGGTGGTGGTGTTCGTCCGGACGTCGGAACCGCCCTGCTTCTCGGTCATGCCCATCCCGGCGAGCAGTCCGGGCTTGTCGGTGGGCACGCGCAGTACCGGGTCGTACTCGCGGCTGGTGAGCAGCGGCTCGTAGACCTTGGCCAGATCCGGCTGTGCGCGCAGGGCGGGTACGGCGGCGTAGGTCATCGAGGTCGGGCAGCCGTGCCCCGCCTCGGTGTGCCCCCACACCAGACCGCCCGCGGACCGGGCCACGTGCGCGCCAGGCCGCTCGTCGGCCCACGGGGTTCCGGCCAGGCCCTCGCCGACCGCCGTGCGCATCAGGTGGTGCCAGCTGGGGTGGAAGTCGACCTCGTCGACGCGATTCCCGTAGCGGTCGTGGGTGCGCAGCACCGGCTCGTACTGGTTCGCCTGTTCGCCCCACTCCTGGGCCTCCGCGCTGCCGGCGCGCGCGCCCAGCCGCCGGAGATCCTCCTCGGCCCACCCGGCACCCTCCCGGCGCAGCCCCTCCAGCAGGGCCGGGTCGTCGGAGGCGTCGTACGGGGAGAGCGGCGGGGCCTGATTGGTGACGTCGTGCGTGGCGTACGACTGCGGTGGGTGCACCGGTGTCGGCGCCGCCGACTGCGACGAGTGCGATGAGTGCGACGGCAACGGCTGCGGCTGCGCTTGCGGCTGGGCTTGCGTCCGCGACTGCGACTGCGACTGCGACTGCTCGGAGATCGAGACCATAGGAACATGTTGCACTCTTCCTACGGCTGTAGCAATGACGCAACAACAAGGCGCACGTACAGTACGGGGCCATGCGCATGAACGTCCCGGCGGAGCCGGATCCGGCCGGGTTGCGGCCCCTGTCGGCACGGTCCGTCGTGCTGAGCCTCCTCCTCGGCGTCCACCCGCCCGAGCTGCCCGTGAAGGACCTGATCCGGCTGGTGGAGCCGTTCGGGGTCGGCGGCTCCACCCTGCGGGCCGCGCTGAGCCGGATGGTGTCCGCCGGGGACCTGCGGCGCACGGACGCCGTCTACCGGCTCAGCGACCGGCTGCTGGCCCGGCAGCGGCGCCAGGACGACGCCGTGCATCCGCGCACGCGCGCGTGGGACGGCGACTGGGAGATGGTGGTGATCACGGTGACCGGCCGCGGCCCCGCCGAGCGCGCCGACCTGCGTGCCCGGCTCACCGCCCTGCGCATGGCCGAACTGCGCGAGGGCGTGTGGCTGCGTCCCGCCAACCTCGACCGGCCGCTGCCCGCCGGCCTGCGCCAGGTGGCCCTCACGTACACGGCCCGCCCCGACGAGCCGTCGCGACAACTGGCCGACCGTCTCTGGCCGTTGCCCGACTGGGCGGCAGGTGCCCGCTCCCTGCTCGCCCACGTGACCGCCGCCGGAGATCCGGCCGACCGGCTCACCGCCTACGCGGCGGCCGTACGCCACCTGCTCGCGGATCCGGTCCTGCCGCCCGCTCTGCTGCCCCCCGACTGGCCGGGGGAGGCGCTGCGGTCGGCGTACGCCGCCTACCGGCGGGAACTGAGCACGGCGCTGGGTGCGTCCGAAGAAGCGTATTGACCGCCGGCCGTCTCTCCCATCGCGGGCCCGGACCGGCAAAGAGTCGGCGCCCGGTCCGGCAAAGAGGCGGCGTCCGGACCGGGTGAGAGTCGGCGCCCGGACCGGCGTAGAGGCGATGCGCGGACCGGCGATGAAGCGGTGCCCGGCCGGGCAAAGTGTCAACTCGCGGACCCGACAGCAGAATTGCCAAGAGTTTGCTTGTCCTGGAAGTCGTGCCATGTCAGAGTGGCGTCATCGCGACGATTGACTGGGGGATACGGCGATACACGGGGGACGGGGGAAAGAAGTCCCTTCTGCGTAGCGTGCGCCGGAAGTTGCGCACCGACCGGCAAGCCCGATGGGCACCATCTGCTGCGGCGCTGACCACGCCAACGGGTGTCCAGTTCTACGGTTTGGACTCTGGTGATAGCGGAAGAAGTGTACGACCTTGTGCTGGACGACGTGTTCCTCCAGCTCCATCAACTGGTTCCGGGAAGTTCTGTCTTCCTCAAGATCGAGGGCCTCAATCCCGCGGGGTCGGTGAAACTCAAGACCGCGGTGGCCCTCGTCGAAGAAGCCGAGGCGTCAGGGTTCCGCTTTCCGCGGACCCGGCTCATCGAATCGACCTCGGGAAACCTGGGAGTCGCCCTCGCGATGGTCTGCGCCGCGAAGGGCTACTTCCTGACCTGCGTCACCGACCCCAACGCCAACCCGCAGACGGTCCGGCTGATGGAGGCCCTCGGCGCCGAGGTCGTGATGGTGACCGCCAGGGACGGCAACGGCGGGTTCCTGCAGTCCCGTATCGACTACATCCGGCAGCGCCTGAGCCGGGAACCCGACCTGCACTGGGTCAACCAGTACGCCAACCCGGCGGGACCACAGGCGCACCGGCAGCGGACGGGCCGGTCCATCTTCGAGGCGCTGGGCCGGGTGGACTACGTGTTCGTCGGCGCCGGCACCACCGGGACGCTGATGGGATGCGCGGAGTTCTTCCGCTGCCACAGCCCCGGAACCCGGATCATAGCCGTCGACAGTGTGGGATCGGTGACTTTCGGCGGGCCGGCCGCCCGCCGTCACATTCCCGGTCTCGGGACCAGCCGGCGGCCGGAAATACTCAGCGAGACTCTGGTCGACGAAGTCGTGCTGGTATCCGAGGCGGAATCCGTGGCCGTGTGCCGCACCCTCGCCAGGGAACGCGGCCTGCTGCTCGGCGGATCGACCGGAACGGTACTCAGTGCGGTCCAGAGCGCGGCCAAGAAGATTCCGGACGGCAGCGTCGTCGTAGCGGTCTCGCCCGACTTCGGCGATCGCTATCTGGACACGATCTACAACGATTCCTGGGTGGCCGAGCGCTGGCCCGAACAGGTCTGAAAACCATCGGCGGAGACCGCCAACGGAAAAACAACGCTCGGATGACACTCCGAGCCGGGGGAAACGTCACGTGTTCACATTCGAAATAGTCGTCGGCGGCAGCGTGCGCGATGTGCTGCGCGAAAGCCGCCGCGAAGTCATGGACCTCGTGGGTCGCACCTATCGCGTGCACGACGCCGGACAGACCGTCAATCCCGACAGCTACTTCCTGCGCTTCCCGGAGAAGCCGGACTCCCGCATCATCGCCCTGCCCGCCTTCCTCGGCCCCGAGGCCGGCCTCGCCGGCATCAAATGGATCGCGAGCTTCCCGAAGAACACCCAGTCCGGCGCACCCCGCGCCTCCGCGGTGCTCGTGATCAACGACTATGAGACGGGCTACCCGGTGGCCTGCCTCGAAGCCGCCACCATCAGCTCCGCCCGCACCGCCGCCTCCGCCGCCGTGGCCGCCGCCGCGCTGCGCCCCGAGGGGTACCGGGGGACGACGACCGCGATCGTGGGCGCCGGCGTCATCGCCCGCAACATCTGCGACTACCTCCAGGCGGCGGACTGCGTCCCCGACAGCTATCTCGTCCACGACCTGCACGAGCCCTCCGGCCAGGCCCTCGCCGAGCACCTGCGCACGACCCAGCGCGTGCCCGCCGAACTCACCACGGACCTCGCCACCGCCCTCGCCGCCGACACCGTCGTGTTCGCGACCACGGCGCTGAAGCCTTACGTCACCAGGCCGTTCCGGCCCGGCCAGCTCGTGCTGCACATCTCCCTGCGCGACCTGGCACCCGAAGTGGTGCTGGAGGCGCAGAACATCCTCGACGACGTCGACCACTGCCTGAAGGCCGACACCTCACCCCACCTCGCCGAACAGGCCACCGGATCCCGCGACTTCGTCACCGGCACCCTCGCCGGTGTACTGAACGGCGAGGTGACGCCCGACAGGAGGCGCCCGGTGATCTTCTCGCCGTTCGGGCTCGGGGTGCTCGACCTCGCCGTCGGCGCCTTCGTGCTGGAACGGGCCCGCCGCGACGGCACCGCCGTCGAGATCCCCGACTTCTTCGGGGAGACACGCCGATGGTGACCCCGATACGTCCCTCCGTGGCGACCGTGGTGATCATCGGCATGGGTTCCCGGGGCCTCGGGCTCCTGGAACGCCTGGTCTCCCACTGCCTCACCCGCCCCGCGCCGGTGACCGTGCACCTGGTGGACCCGCGGCCTCTCGGCCCCGGATTCCACACCCCCGGCCAGCCGGACCACCTGCTGCTCAACACCGTCTGCTCCCAGCTGACGGCGTTCGCCGACGAGCGGATGGTCGAGGGCCCCGCACCCCTGTCCGGCCCCTCGCTCGCCGAGTGGTGCCAGGAGCGGGACCTGCGCCTCGCCGACGACGGCCACACCGTCAGCGTCGGCGAGGGCCGCCGCATCCGGGCGAACGACTTCCTGCCCCGCAGGCTGCTCAGCGAGTACCTCGCCTGGGCCGCGGGGGAGATCGTCACGGCCGCACCCGACTGTCTGACGGTCGTGCGGCACCGCTGCGAGGCCGTCGACGTGCGGCCCGGCGCGGCCGGGACGGAAGTGGTGGAACTCGCCGACGGCACCCGCGTCGACGCCGACGCCGTGTTCGTCACCGTCGGCCACCACTCCCTGTACCGTCCGGCAGCACCGGCCACCGAACCACGGCTGATCACCCGCCCCTACCCGCTGCCCGAGGTGCTCGACGACATCGCCCCGGGCGAGCGCGTGGCCGTCCTCGGCATGGGCCTCACCGCCATGGACGTCATCGCGAGCCTGACCCTGGGCCGCGGCGGCCGGCACGAACCGCACGCGTCCGGACCGCGCTACGTACCCAGCGGGCGGGAGCCCAGGATCGTCCTCGCCAACCGCTCGGGCCTGCCCTCGCGCAGCAGGCCGTACCTGGCCCCGGACCGGGTGAGGTGCGCGCCGCTCGCCCTGACGGCCGACGCCGTGGCGCGGCTGCGCCGGCGGCGCCCCGACGGTCGCCTGTGCTTCGCCGAGGACGTCCTGCCGCTGATCGAGACGGAGATGGAACTCGTCTACCACCGCACCCTGCGGGCCCGCGAACTCGGCGACGCGGCGGCCGCGGGCCGCGAGTTCGCCGACCGCGTCCGGCAGGACGGGTACGCCACCCTCCTGGCTGAGTGCCGTGCCCGCCGGGGGCCGAGCCCGCTCGGCGGCATCCTCTCCCCGGCCCCCGCCGGACGGCAGTGGGCCGACCACGACGAGTACACCCGCTGGTTCACCGGCGAGGTGGCGGCGGACCTCGTGGAGGCCCGGGCCGGCCTCGGCGTCAGTCCTCTGAAGGAGGCCCTGGAGGTCCTGCGTGACCACCGCGACGTCCTGCGGACGGCTGTCGATGCGCCCGGCCTCGACGACGCCTCCCTGGCCCGGTTCTTCGGGGAGTTCAGCACCACCGTCAACCGCCTGGTCATCGGACCGCAGCTGGACCGGTCGGCGGAACTGCTGGCCCTCGTCGGGGCGGGCGTCGTCCGGCTCGGCCCCGGCCCGCGGCCCAAGGTCGTCGCCCCGGCCGGACAGGGCCCCTGGAAGCTGGAATCCACCGCCCTGCTGCTGCCCGCCTCCGCCGAGGTCGACCACGTGGTGCACGCGCACGTCCGCGAGCCCGCCCCCGAGCGTGTCCCCGGCTCCCTGCTCGCCGCCCTCGCCGGCGCCGGCCGGGTCCGCTCCCTCGGCTCCCGCGGCGGCCCCGCCCACGGCCTGGACGTCACCCGCGAAGGCCGGGGGATCGACCGGGCCGGACGCACCCAGCCGCGGCTGTTCTTCCTGGGCCCGCACACCGAGGGCTCCGGCTACTACAACCACTACGTCCCCTCTCCGGGCGTGCCGTCCCGCGCCCTGATGGACGCGGAACTCGCCCTGAGCACCTCCCTGCCGTCAGTGATCACGAGGAAGCGATGACCAACAGCGAGAAGTTCACGCCCTGGACGACGCGGTACCGGGCCGAGACCCGGGCCGCGCAGGGCGACGGCTGGCGCGGCCCGGCGACGGGTGCCGTACCGCCGCCCATCAGCCTCGCCGCGACCTACGCCCGGGACACCGAGTACCGGCTGCCCGGCGGCCTGGCGTACCTCCGGGACCAGGGCAGCCCCGGGTACGAGCAGGTCGAGAACGTGGTCGCGGGCCTGGAGGGCGGCTCACAGGCCCTGGTGTTCGCCTCCGGCATGGCGGCGGCCACCGCGGTGTTCCAGGTGCTGCCCGGCGGCTCCCGGGTCGTCGTACCGAAGACCATGTACTTCGGGCTCACCAGGTGGCTGACGGAGTTCGGGCCGCAGCGCGGCCTGGACGTCGTCCCGGTGGCCATGGACGACCTGGTGGCCGTGTCCGCGGCCGTGTCCGCCGCCCCCACCGCCCTGGTGTGGGTGGAGAGCCCGGCCAACCCCACCTGGACGGTCACCGACGTCGCGGCCGTCGGGGAGATCGCCCACCGCGCCGGTGCGCTCCTCGGCGTCGACAACACGGTCCCGACTCCCGTGCACAGCCGCCCGTTCGAGCTCGGCGCCGACGTGATCATGCACTCGGGCACCAAGTACCTCAACGGGCACACCGACGTCGTCGCCGGCTTCCTCGTGCTGGCACCCGAACGCACCGAGGCCCGCGAGGTCCTCTGGGAACGGCTCTGGCTCCACCGCAGGCTGACCGGCCCCCTGCTCGGTCCCCTGGAGACGTACCTGCTGACGCGCGGCATACGCACGCTGTTCCCACGCATGCGGCAGATATCGGCCACCGCACAGGCCCTCGCCGAGCACTTCGCCGGACACCCGCTGGTGAGCCGGGTCGCCTACCCCGGCCTGTCCTCCGACCCCGGGCACGAGGTCGCCGCCCGCCAGATGACCGGCGGGTTCAGCGGGATGCTCTCCCTCCATGTCGCGGGGGACCCGAAGCGCTCCCTGCGTGTCGCCCAGAACTGTCAACTCTTCATCCGGGCAACATCGTTGGGCGGCGTGGAAAGTCTCATCGAACACCGCTATACCTTCGAGGGGCCGGGCAGCACCGCACCGAAGGACATGGTCCGCCTCTCCATCGGCCTGGAGAGCCCGGACGATCTCGTCGCCGATCTGGAACAGGCCCTGGAAAGGGCTGCGAAGGAAGACAGTTGAGCCCCGAGACACCTGACACAGACACCCCCTCGGGCGCGGCGCACACCGCCGCGCCGGTCTCCGCCCCGGGCCGCTCCGCACAGGAGCGGCCCGGGGAACCGGAGCCGGCCGAGGGACTGGAACCGGCCGTAGGACTGGGATCGGCCGTAGCCCCGGAGCCGGCCGTCAGACTGGGATCGGCCGTAGGACCGGAGCCGGCCGTAGGACCGGCTGCGGAGGGAGGGCGGGCCGGGGCGGACCGCCCCCGGCTGCTGCGCGACATGTCGCTGTCCGCCGTGCTGGCGGGCTTCGTGGCCGTCGTCGTGTCCTACTCCGGGCCGCTGGTCATCGTGCTCTCGGCCGCCTCCGCCGGACACCTGGACACCGCGCAGACCAGCTCCTGGGTGTGGGCCGTCTCCATCGGCAGCGGTCTGACCTGTATCGGGCTGAGCCTGCGCACCCGCATGCCGGTCATCACCGCCTGGTCGACGCCCGGTGCGGCCCTGCTGGTCACGAGCCTCGGCGCGTACTCCTACGCCGAGGCCATCGGCGCGTTCCTCGTCACCGGCGCCGTCATCACCCTGATCGGCCTGACCGGCGTGTTCGGACGGCTGATGCGCCAGGTGCCGACGGCGGTAGTCTCGGCGATGCTGGCGGGCATCCTGTTCAGCTTCGGCACCCATGTCTTCACCTCACTGAAGACGGCGCCGTCCGTCGCCGGTTCCGTCCTGGTCGCCTACCTGCTGGCCAAGCGCCTGCTGCCCCGGTACGCGGTGCTGATCGCGCTCGCCGTGGGCGTCGTCAGCAGCGCGGCCACCTCGCGGCTGCACGTCCACGTCGACAAGATCGAGCTGGCCCGGCCGGTGTTCACCACCCCGCACTTCTCCGTCGCCTCCCTCATCGGCATCGCCGTACCGATGATCCTGGCCACGCTCGCCTCGCAGAACGCCCCCGGCATGGCCGTACTGTCCGCCTCCGGCTACCAGGCCGAGGACCGGCTGCTCATCGGCACGACCGGAGTGGCGTCCACCGCGCTCGCCCCCTTCGGGTCGCACGCGATCAACCTGGCCGCGATCACCGCCGCGATCTGCACCGGCCCGGAGTCGCACGCCGATCCCCGGCGGCGCTACGTCGCCGGGGTCTCGTGCGGTGCCTTCTACCTGCTGATCGGCGCCTTCGGCTCCACACTCGTGGCCTTCTTCGCCGGACTGCCGAAGGAACTGGTCGCCGCCATCGCCGGGGTCGCCCTGCTCGGCGCGCTCGCCGGCGGCATCACCGGCGCCGTCAAGGAGGAGAAGGACCGCGAGGCCGCACTGATCACCTTCCTGGCCACCGCGTCCGGCGTCACGCTCTTCGGCATCGGCTCCGCCTTCTGGGGCCTCGTCTTCGGCGTCGCCGCCCACCTCGTGCTGTCCGGGCAGTGGCGCCGGAGGCCGGCCCAGGCGTGAGCGAAGCGCCCGGCCGGGCGCCAGGCGGGTGGCGCAGCCGGGCGCCGTGACGTTCCCTGGTAGGTGTGGGCCTCCCCCGGAGAAGGGGGTGGACCAGCGCCGTCGTGGGCACTCGGTGGCCACACAAGGCGAACTCACCCGAGGAGAGTCATGGCTGAGCAGAAGTCGTCAGCCCTCACGGCGCCCCTGCGCGGCGCGGCCTCGGTACTGCGCAGGGTGCCCGGCACCGGGACGGTGAACAGGGCCGCGAGAGAAACACTGGACAAGGTCGGCGCGGTCTCGCCCCGCGGCCGGCGCCTGGCGGTGTACGCCGGTGCCGGTGTGCTCGGCGTGGCCGGGGTCGTGGAGTGGCCGGTGGCGGTCACCGGCGCCGCCGTCGCCTGGCTCACCCAGCCCCGGCCCGGCCGTACCGGCGAGCACGGTGCCGAGCCCGCACACGACCTCGGCACCGCGGCCCTCCGCTCCGGCGCCGGACCGGAGGACCGCACCCAGGGGTCCGGCCGGGCGGCCGGGCCGGTGTCCGCCGCGCAGGGCATGCCCGCGGGCGCCGGGAAGCACGGACACGGGTCGAAAGCCAAGGACCACGGGTCGAAGTCCAAGGACAAGGAGCGCGGACTCGGGCACGCCTCCGGCCCGCCCGAGTCCGCGCCCGGCGTACGCGCGTCGGCGGCCAAGCCCTCCTCCGGGCCGCTCGGACCGACCGCCCGGCCCGAACGCACCACGCTCTAGGAGGTCCCCTTGCCCGGTCTGCTGACGGTGCCGGCGGCCGCCGCCCGCCTGCTGCCCGCGGCACCCCGCCTGCTGGTGCGTGCGGCGGCACCGGCGGTCGGC
>NZ_WWJT01000457.1 GCF_009865385.1 Streptomyces sp. SID486
GCCTGGGCGGCGGCCTGGATGCCGTAGGCGTTGCGGCCGTAGTAGCTGGTGTTGATGTAGCCGGCGAGGATGTCGTCCTTGGACTTCTCGCGGTCCACCTTCAACGAGATGACCAGCTCCTTCAGCTTGCGCGTGACGGTCTGGTCCTGGTTGAGGTAGTAGTTCTTGACGTACTGCTGGGTGATGGTCGAACCACCCTGCTTGCCCTTGCCGGCGAGCGTGTTGAGGATGCCTCGGGCCGTGCCTTTGAAGTCGACGCCGGAGTCGTGGTAGAAGCTCTTGTTCTCTGCGGCGACGAAGGTCAGCTGGACCTTGCGGGGCACCTTGGACAGGTCGACGATCTCCCGGTTGACCTTGCCGTCGCGGGCCAGGATCGTCCCGTCGCTGAACTTGTAGATGTTGCTCTGCCGCTGGGCGGCGGCGTTGCCCTCGGGGACGTCCACGTACAGGTAGAGGCCGATGAAGCCCAGGATGCCCAGTAGGCACACGCCGAAGAAGGTCCCGAGGATCTTCTTCCAGCCGAATATCCGGCGCAGCAGGCTCTTGGGGGGCTTGCCGCCCGCGGCCTTGCCGCCGGCGGTCGGTGCGCTGCCGGCCTCGGGGGCGGAGCGGCGGCGCCTGGACGCCGCGCGGTGGCCGCCGCGCTGTCGCGCTCGTCTCTCTTCCGCTCGTCCCATGGGTCCCTACGCTCGCTTCCGTCTCGGGGTCAGCTCCGAAAGCTAACACCCGTCTATATGACAAAGGGCGTCCGATCCGCTCTTTTACGGACGTGACAATCAGCACCCGCCCCACCGGAACCGACGGCTGGCACTGGCGCAAGGTTGCTTGTCGGATTAAAGTGATATCATTTGGCTAGAACCGAGCAAGCGCTTCGAGAACCGGGGGTCCCCTGTGTCCACATCCGAGCCGGCCGCCACCGCCGACGTACCCGAGATGCCCGCCCCGCGGGTGCGGGAGTTCACCGCCCACAGCATCGGCGGCGGCCTCGCGCTGCTGCTCGGGCTGATCGGGCTCGGCGGCGCCGCCGCCCTGTTCGCCGCCGCCGGGGCGGTCACCGGGGGCGGGGCCAAGGCCGGCCTCGTCGTCGCCGGTGTCGTCGTCCTGCTCGCCGCCCTGATCGCGATGCGCGGCCTGAACACGGTCGCACCGGGCGAGGCCCGGGTCGTCCAGCTCTTCGGGCGCTACCGGGGCACGATCCGGCAGGACGGCCTGCGCTGGGTGAACCCCTTCACCTCCCGGACCCGGATCTCCACCCGGGTGCGCAACCACGAGACGGCCGTCCTGAAGGTCAACGACGCCTACGGCAACCCGATCGAGCTGGCCGCGGTCGTGGTGTGGAAGGTCCAGGACACCGCGCAGGCCACGTTCGAGGTGGACGACTTCGCCGAGTTCGTCGCCACCCAGACCGAGACGGCCGTGCGGCACATCGCCATCGAGTACCCGTACGACGCGCACGAGGAGGACGGCCTGTCGCTGCGCGGCAACGCCGAGGAGATCACCGAGAAGCTGGCCGTCGAGCTGCAGGCGCGGGTGGAGGCGGCCGGCGTGCGGGTCATCGAGTCGCGCTTCACGCATCTCGCGTACGCTCCCGAGATCGCCTCGGCGATGCTGCAGCGACAGCAGGCGGGGGCGGTCGTCGCGGCCCGGCGGCAGATCGTGGACGGCGCCGTGGGCATGGTCGAGGCGGCGCTCGCCCGGATCGCGGAGGCGGACATCGTGGAACTGGACGAGGAGCGGAAGGCGGCGATGGTGTCGAACCTGATGGTGGTCCTGTGCGGGGACCGCGCCCCGCAGCCGGTCCTCAACACCGGAACCCTCTACCAGTGACGGACCCCGTCCAGCCGCCGCGGCGCCGGCCGCAGCAGCGCAAGCAGGTGCTGCTGCGGCTGGACCCGTCGGTCTACGAGGCTCTGGCCCGGTGGGCCGGGGACGAACTGCGGTCGGCCAACGCGCAGATCGAGTTCCTGCTGCGCAGGGCCCTTGCGGAGGAGGGGCGGCTGCCCCGGGAGACCGGCCCGCTGCCGCGCCGGGGACGGCCCCCGGGCGGCTCCCCCGCCGACCCCGCGTCGGACTGACCGGCCCCGGCCCCCTCGCGGGCCGGGGCCGGCCGTCGTTACCGAACCATGACAATGCCGCGCCACCTGCGCGGCAGTACCGCCCGCCATGATCTGCACACTCGGCGTCTACATGGCGCGTATACACCGTGTGTAGAGTGCTGGCATGTCCATCGGTCACACCCTCCTAGGGCTCCTGGAGTCCGGCCCGCGCCACGGCTACGACCTCAAGCGGGCCTTCGACGAGAAGTTCGGTCACGACCGGCCGCTGCACTACGGCCAGGTCTACTCCACGATGTCCCGGCTGCTGAAGCACGGGCTCGTGGAAGTCGACGGGATCGAGGCGGGCGGCGGCCCCGAGCGCAAGCGGTACGCGATCACCGACGCCGGCATCACCGACGTCGAGCGCTGGCTCGCCACCCCGGAGAAGCCGGAGGAGTACCTCCAGTCGGCCCTCTACACCAAGGTCGTCCTCGCCCTCCTCACCCACCGCGACGCGGCCGACATCCTCGACACCCAGCGGGCCGAGCACCTGCGCAGCATGCGCATCCTGACCGACCGCAAGCGCAAGGGCGACCTCGCGGACCAGCTGATCTGCGACCACGCCCTGTTCCATCTGGAGGCGGACCTGCGCTGGCTGGAGCTGACCGCGGCCCGCCTCGACAAGCTCCGTGAGGCGGTGGCCAAGTGACTCCTCCCCCCGGTTCCCTGCTGTCCGCGCAGGACCTGCGCAAGGCCTACGGCCCCACGGTCGCGCTCGACGGCGCCGAGTTCTCCATCCACGCCGGTGAGGTCGTCGCCGTGATGGGCCCCTCCGGCTCCGGGAAGTCGACGCTGCTGCACTGCCTCGCCGGCATCGTGCCGCCCGACTCCGGGTCCATCGTGTACGGCGGCCGTGAACTGGCCGGCATGAGCGACACCCACCGCAGCGCGCTGCGCCGCAGCGACTTCGGGTTCGTCTTCCAGTTCGGCCGGCTGGTCCCGGAGCTGACCTGTGTGGAGAACGTCGCCCTGCCGCTCCGGCTGAACGGCACCTCCCGCAGGAAGGCCGAGCGGACCGCGCTGGACTGGATGGAGCGTCTGGAGGTGGACGGCCTCAAGGACAAGCGGCCCGGCGAGGTCTCCGGCGGCCAGGGCCAGCGGGTCGCGGTGGCGCGGGCCCTCGTCACCAGCCCGCGGGTGGTGTTCGCCGACGAACCGACCGGCGCGCTCGACTCCCTCAACGGCGAGCGCGTGATGGAACTGCTGACCGACGCCGCCCGCTCCACCAACGCGGCCGTCGTCCTGGTCACGCACGAGGCACGGGTCGCCGCCTACTCCGACCGCGAGATCGTCGTGCGCGACGGCAGGTCCCGGGACATGGAGCGGGCCGTATGAGCCTGCGCCAATGGTCCAGGGACCTGGGTCTGGGCACCCGGTTCGCCTTCACCGGCGGACGCGAGGGCTGGGTCCGGGTGCTGCTGACGGCCGTCGGCGTCGGCCTGGGCGTGGCCCTGCTGCTGCTGACGACCGCGATCCCGAACGCGATGGCCGTACGGCACCAGCGTGACGAGGCCCGCCTCGACTACACCTACGACCAGACACACCGTCCGAAGGCCGCCGACACGCTGCTGATCTCGGACGTCGACGACTCCTACCACGGCTCCGACATCCGCGGCCGGCTGGTGGAGCCCGAGGGGCCGCGCGCACCGGTCGCACCGGGGCTCTCCGCGTACCCGGCGCCCGGCGACATGGTCGTCTCCCCCGCCCTGAAGCGGCTGCTGGACTCCGACGACGGGAGGCTGCTGCGCGAGCGGCTGCCGTACCGGATCGCCGGGACCATCGGTGAACGCGGTCTGATCGGCTCGCACGAACTCGCCTACTACGCCGGCGCGAAGGACCTGGCATCGCGTCTCAACGGCTGGCAGACGGCCCGGATCAAGGCGTTCGGGCGTCCGCAGGCGAGCACGTCGAACCGTCTCGACCCGGTGCTGCTGCTGCTGGTGCTGGTCGTCTTCGTGGTGCTGCTGATGCCGGTCGCCGTGTTCATCGCGGCTGCCGTGCGGTTCGGCGGTGAGCGGCGCGACCGCCGGCTGGCGGCGCTGCGCCTGGTCGGCTCCGACAGCCGCATGACCCGGCGGATCGCGGCGGGCGAGGCGCTCGCGGGTTCCCTCGTCGGACTGGTCCTCGGAGCGGTCTTCTTCCTGCTGGGCCGGCAGCTCGCGGGGTCCGTCGACATCCTCGGCATCAGCGTGTTCCCCAGCTACCTCAACCCCTCGCCCGCACTGGCGGTGCTGGTCGCGCTCGCCGTACCGACGGCGGCGGTGCTGGTCACCCTGTTCGCGCTGCGCGGAGTCGTCATCGAACCGCTCGGTGTGGTGCGCACGGCCAAACCCGCGAGGCGCCGGCTGTGGTGGCGGCTGCTGCTGCCGCTGGGCGGTCTCGCCATGCTCGCCCCGATGATCGGCCAGGGCCGGTCGAACGGCGACTTCAACCAGTACCTGGTGATCGGCGGCGTCCTGCTGCTGCTCGTCGGCGTGACCACACTGCTGCCCTGGGTCGTCGAGGCCGCGGTGGCCCGGCTGAACTCGGGCGGTCTGGCCTGGCAACTGGCGGTGCGCCGGCTCCAGCTGAGCAGCGGGTCGGCGGCCCGCATGGTCAACGGCATCGCGGTCGCGGTGGCGGGGGCGATCGCCCTCCAGATGCTGTTCGCGGGCGTCCAGGGCGACTACACCAAGGCCACCGGCCAGGACGTCGACGAGACGCAGATGCAGGTGCAGATGCCGCGGGGCGACGCGTTCGTGGCGGCCGCCGCGAAGTTCGCCGCCACCAAGGGCGTCCGCGAGGTCACCGCGCTGGGCGGCCTCCAGGTGGGCGACGGCAGCTTCAACACCGAGTCGGGGCCCGGCACGCAGACGGGCGTCACGGTCGGCGACTGCGCCGCCCTGCGCAAGGTCGCGGCGCTGCCGTCCTGCCGCGACGGTGACGTCTTCGTGGCCAGGGGCGGTGACAAGAGCATGGACACCGACACCGCCAGGCTGGCCAGGCCCGGCCGCGAGCTCCACTTCGACACGGGCACCGGATTCTCCGCGGGCCGGGACTTCCGCTGGCGCCTGCCGAACCGCATGAAGCAGGTCCGCGCGATCAAGGACCCGAACGGGAACACGGGCCCGGGTCTGCTGATGACCCCGGCCGCCGTGCCCCACCGGATGCACCCGCTGATCAGCGGTCAGGTGTACCTCTCGCTCGACGAGTCGGTACCGGACGTGCACGAGTACGTGCGCAACACCGCGGCCCGGATCGACCCGATGGCGGACACCGTGGTGTGGGCGCCCACCGAGCGCTCCAAGAAGTTCACCTCCATCCGGACCGGTCTGCTCGTGGGCGCCACGTGTGTCCTGGCGCTGATCGGCGTGAGCCTGCTGGTCTCCCAGCTGGAGCAGTTGCGCGAGCGCAAGAAGCTGCTGTCGGCGCTGGTGGCCTTCGGCACCCGGCGGCGCACGCTGAGCCTGTCGGTGCTGTGGCAGACGGCGATCCCGATCGCGCTCGGCCTGACCCTGGCCCTGACGGTGGGACTGACGCTGGGCGCGGTGCTGCTGAAGATGGTCGGCGCCACGGTGAGCGTCGACTGGCCGAGCGTGCTGACGATGACCGGCATCGGCGCCGCCGTGGTCCTCGCGGTCACCCTGCTGAGCCTGCCGCCGCTGCTGCGGATGATGCGACCGGAGGGCCTGCGCACGGAATAGACGGAACAGGCCGACGCCCCGGAGGGGCGCGGGGAACCGTGCGAGCACGCCCCGCCGGCCGGCTGCCGCGCAGCGCTCCGGGGACCTGTTTCCCCGGAGCGCTACGCGGCGCCCTCCAGCACCCGCACCGGCAGGGCGCGCAACGCCCCCCGCAGGGCCGCCGCGAGTTCCTCGTACTCGGCGGCCCGCGCGGCACCGGCACGCATGGCGAAGGCGACCCGGCGGCTCGGCGCGGGATCGGCGAAGTAGCCGGTCAGCAGCTGGGTGCTGCGGGTCGTCTCCAGCTTCAGGGCGGTGCGCGGGAGCAGGGTGCAGCCGAGGCCGCCCGCGACGAGCTGCACCAGTGTCGACAGTCCGGCGGCCGTGGTGGTGACCGGCGCGTCCGCCCGGCCGGCCTCCCGGCAGATGTCGAGGGCCTGGTCGCGCAGGCAGTGCCCCTCGTCCAGGAGCAGCAGGTTCAGCTCCCGCAGCGCCTCGCGCGGGATGCCCTCCCGGCCGCCGAGCCAGTGGTCGAGCGGGGTGACGAGCACGAAGTCCTCGTCGAACAGGGGAAGTTCGGCGACCCCGGGCACGCCGAGCGGTACCGCGAGCAACAGCAGGTCGAGCCGGCCGGAGTTCAGGCCGTCGACCAGGTTGGCGGTCTGCTCCTCGTGCACCTGGAGGTCGAGGTGCGGATAGCGCTCGTGGACGAGCCGCAGCACCGCCGGCAGCAGGTACGGCGCCACGGTGGGGATCACCCCGAGCCGCAGCACGCCGGTGAAGGGCGCCCGGACCGCCTCGGCCTCCTCCAGCAGCGCGCCGACCGCGTCCAGCACCGCCTTGGCCCGCACGGCCAGCCGCTCCCCCGCGGGCGAGAGCAGTACCTTGCGCGTCGTACGCTCGAGGAGGGTCACCCCGAGGGTCTCCTCCAGTGCCGAGACCGCGCCGGACAGGGCGGGCTGGCTCATCCCGATGGCCGCCGCCGCGTCCCGGAAGTGCAGGTGCTCGGCCACGGCGGCGAACGCCCGCAGCTGCGCCAGGCTCGGCTGCCTGCGCTTCCCGTTACCCATGGTCACTGATAACCACCTCCGATCAACACGACCGAGTGTAGCTATTTCACTAATCAATGCACCCTGTGCCAACATCGACGGAGTCCAACCCAAAGGGAAACACCCCAAAAGGGAAGTTTCTTCGCTGCAAGGAGAGCGTGTGCTCACTGTCGGTGACAAGTTCCCCGAGTTCGAACTGACCGCCTGCGTCTCGCTGGAGAAGGGCAAGGAGTTCGAGCAGATCCACCACAAGTCCTACGAGGGCAAGTGGCTCGTGGTCTTCGCCTGGCCGAAGGACTTCACGTTCGTGTGCCCGACCGAGATCGCCGCGTTCGGGAAGCTGAACGACGAGTTCGCCGACCGCGACGCCCAGATCCTCGGCTTCTCCGGTGACTCCGAGTTCGTCCACCACGCCTGGCGCAAGGACCACCCGGACCTGACCGACCTGCCGTTCCCGATGCTGGCCGACTCCAAGCACGAGCTGATGCGCGACCTCGGCATCGAGGGCGAGGACGGCTTCGCGCAGCGCGCCGTCTTCATCGTCGACCCGAACCGCGAGATCCAGTTCACCATGGTCACCGCCGGTTCCGTGGGCCGTAACCCCAAGGAGGTCCTGCGGGTCCTCGACGCCCTGCAGACCGACGAGCTGTGCCCCTGCAACTGGAGCAAGGGCGAGGAGACCCTGGACCCGGTCGCGCTGCTGGCCGGTGAGTGACCCATGTCGCTCGACTCCCTGAAGTCCCTCGTTCCGGACTACGCCAAGGACCTGAAGCTCAACCTGGGCTCGGTCATCGGCAACTCCGACCTGCCGGCGCAGCAGCTGTGGGGCACGGTGCTGGCGACCGCCATCGCCTCCCGTTCCCCGATCGTCCTGCGTGAGCTGGAGCCGGAGGCGAAGGCGAACCTGACGCCGGAGGCGTACACGGCCGCCAAGGCCGCCGCCGCGGTGATGGCGATGAACAACGTCTTCTACCGCACCCGGCACCTGCTGTCCGACCACGAGTACGGCACCCTGCGCGCGGGTCTGCGGATGAACGTCATCGGCAACCCAGGCGTGGAGAAGGTCGACTTCGAGCTGTGGTCGTTCGCGGTCTCCGCGATCAACGGCTGCGGGATGTGCCTGGACTCGCACGAGCAGGTGCTGCGCAAGGCCGGCGTGGAGCGCGAGACCGTCCAGGAGGCGTTCAAGATCGCCTCCGTGGTGCAGGCGGTCGGCGTCACCCTGGACGCCGAGGCCGTGCTGGCCGAGTAGGCCACACACACCGGGAAGACCCCGCTCACCGACGGTGGGCGGGGTCTTCGTCGTCTCACTCCGGGTGGCCGGCGTCCAGGTCGCCTCACTCCGGGTGGGCGGGGTCTAGGTCGCCTCACTCGGGGCGGCGGGGGCTCGTCGTCTCACTCGGGGCGGGCGGGGGCTTCCGCGGCCTCCTGCACCACCGGCGCGCCCTGGGTCGCCTGCACCACCGGCGCGTCCTGGGTCTCGTGCACCACCGGCGCGTCCTCAGCCTCGGCCCCGGCGGCGTCCTGCTGCTGCATCTCCAACGAGTACTGCCGCAGATACCCGACCACCGTGTTCGTCACCGCCACCAGCGGTACGGCCACCACCGCGCCGCCGATGCCGGCCACCATGCCGCCGGCGGCCACGGTCAGGACGACCGCCAGCGGGTGGACCCGGACCGCGCGGCCGAGGATGAACGGCTGCAGCACGTGCCCCTCGATCTGCTGGACCGCGAGGACCACGGCCAGCGTCATCACGGCCGCGAACACACCCTGGGTGACCAGCGCCACGATCACCGCGAGCGCGCCGGAGGCGACCGCGCCGACCAGCGGGATGAAGGAGAACAGGAAGATGAACACGGCGAGCGGCACGGCCATCGGCACGTCGAGGAAGTAGATGCCGATGCCGATGAAGATGGCGTCGATGAGGGCGACCAGGACCGTGCCGCGGACGTAGGCGGTCAGGGTGCGCCAGGCACGCGGGCCGGCACCGGACACGCCCGGACGGGCCGCGGCGGGCACCAGCTTCAGGAACCACTCCCAGATGCGCTTGCCGTCGTAGAGCAGGAACAGCGTCGAGAAGAACACCAGCAGGATGCCGGTGAGGGCCTCGACGATGACCTGGACGCCCTCCAGGCCCGCGGACGTTATCTGGTCGGCGTTGGCGCCGATCGCCTCGCGGAGGTTCTGGGCGATCTGGTTGATCTGTTTGTCGGTGACGTGGAAGGGGCTCTTCAGCAGCCAGTTGCGCAGGTCGTCGATGCCGCTCTGGATCTGGGTGGAGAGCGTGTCGATGTTCTCCATGACCTGCCAGGTCACGAACCAGCCCATGAGGCCGATGACCACGAAGCCGCTGATCGCGGTCAGCGCGGTGGCCAGGCCGCGCGGCACCCCGCGCCGGGTGAGGCGGGCGACCGTCGGCTGGAGCAGGGCGGTGACCAGCAGGGCGATGACGAAGGCGAACACCACCAGTTGGACGGCGCTGATCACCCGCATCAGCACCCAGACGGTGCCGGCCAGCACCAGCAGCCGCCAGCCCGCCTCGGCGGCCACCCGGACACCCCAGGGCACGACCGCGGCGGGATCGGGGCGCGGGCCGGCCGGCGGCGCGGGCCGGCGGAC
>NZ_WWJT01000458.1 GCF_009865385.1 Streptomyces sp. SID486
AGCCACGACGCACCCGCACGGGCACACCGCACGGGCCGCCCCGTCACCTGAAAGCCCCGGGCGCGGTGACCCACCCAGGGGCGCGGGGAACTGCGCGCCAAGCCACGACGCACCCGCACGGGCACACCACACCGGCCGCCCCGTCACCCGGACACTCCGGACGCGGCAGCCGACCCAGGGGCGCGGGGAACTGCGCGCCGAGCCACCACGCACCCGCACACGCGCGACGGCCCCAGCCACAAACCCCCGGCTCCCCCCGGGGGACTCAGCGCCGCGCCACCGTGTTGTCCACCGCGAACAACTGCGCCTCCACATGGTCCAAGGCGAGCCGCAGCGCCCCCGTGGCCACTGCCGCCTCGCCCAGGACAGAGAGCGTCACCCGGGGCGGCCGCAGGCAGTAGCGGGCCAGTTCACGCCGCAGCGGCTCCAGAACGCCGTCCAGGCCGGCCGCCCAGCCCCCGACCACGACCAGTTCCGGATCGAGGGCCAGCACCAGCGCGGCCACGTCGTGCACGAGCCGCTGGATGAACCGCTCGACGGCCGCCGAGGCCCGCCGGTCACCCTTCCGCGCCAGCGCGAACACCTCGGCCACCGCCTGCTCGTCCAGCGGGTGCAGCGGCTCGTCGGTGGTGGACAGCAGCGCCTCCGGCGTCGCCCCCCGGCCCAGCAGATGCAGCGCGCCGATCTCCCCGGCCGCCCCGCCGTACCCCCGGTGCAGTCGTCCGCCGATCAGCGAACCGGCCCCCGGGCTCAGCCCGGCCAGCACGAACACGACGTCGTCCGTCTGGGTCGCCGCCCCCTTCCAGTGCTCGGCCAGCGCCGCCGCGTTGGCGTCGTTCTCCACCAGCACCGGACACCGGAAGGAACGGCTCAGCCGCTCGCCGAGCCTCAGCCCCGTCCACTGCGGCAGGGCCGTGCTCAGCCGGACCGTGCCGTCCGCGTCCACGATGCCCGGCGTGCCCACGCCCACGGCCCGCAGCGAACTGCGAGCGACCCCCGCCCGGCGCAGCAGTTCGGCGACAGCGCCGCGCAGCCGGTCCAGCCGCTCGTCCGCCGACGCCGTCTCGTCGACGTCCTTGGCCTGCGCGCCCAGCACCCGCCCGTCCAGGTCGGACAGGAGCGCGGCGACCCGGTGCGGACCGATCTCCAGGCCCAGCAGATGGCCCGCCTCGGCCCGGAACCGGAACCGCCGGGCGGGCCGCCCCTGCCGGCGGGTGCCGCCCTCGTCGGCCGCCGCCTCCACGACGAGGCCGCCCTCCATGAGCCCCTCCACGACGCCCTCGACCGTCGGCCGGGACAGTCCGGTGACCCGCATGATCTCGGTGAGCGTCGCACAGTCCGTGCCGCGCAGCGCATGCAGCACCACCGCGGAATTGATCCTTCGCAGCAGCGAGGGATCGCCGCCGGTCAGCTGCCCCACCGTCCGTCCTCCCAGCTCGCGGGCGTGTTGGCCGGATCGTACTCGGCCCGGACCACCCCGGCGAGTGCCGGGCACCGCGCGCGGGCCGCAGGCCTCGGTCAACCCGGCTCCACGAACCCCGACTCGTAGGCCGCGATCACCGCCTGGGTGCGGTCGCGCGCCCCGAGCTTGGCCAGCACGGCACTCACATGGGACTTCACCGTCTCCGCGCCCACGACCAGCCCGGCGGCGATCTCCGCGTTCGACAGCCCCCGGGCCATGAGCCGGAGCACCTCCGCCTCCCGGTCCGTCAGCCGGGCCCGCTCCAGGGCGGCCCGCGCCGGCCGGTCCCCGTCGCCGTACCGGGCGGCGAGGCGTCGTACGGCCGCCGGGAACAGCAGCGACTCGCCCTCCGCGACCAGCCGCACCGCGTGCACGATCTCGGCGGGGCGGGCCCGCTTCAGCAGGAACCCGTCGGCGCCCGCGCGCAGCGCCTCGTACACGTACTCGTCGTCCTCGAAGGTGGTCACCACGAGGATCTTCGGCGGCCCGGCCACCGTGCGCAGTACCGCGCGGGTGGCCTCGATACCGTCCATCAACGGCATCCGCACGTCCATGGCGACCACGTCCGGCCGGAGCCGCCGCACGAGCGGGATGACCGCCGCGCCGTCCGCCGCCTCGCCCACCACCTCGATGTCGGGCTGCGCCTCCAGTACGGCCCGCAGACCGGCGCGGACCAGGGGTTCGTCGTCGACGAGGAGTACGGTGACCGGCATCCGGCCAGCCTAGATCAACCGATCGGCAGCTCCGCGCGCACCTGCCAGTCACCGGCGTCCCGGCCGGTGCGGGCGGTCCCGCCGAGCAACGCGGCCCGCTCCCGTATGCCGAGCAGACCGCTGCCCCGCCCGGGCTCGGTGACCGGTCCCGGCAGTGGATTGCGGACCTCCAGGGCGAGCGTGCCGCCGCCGACCGCGACCCGCACCCGCACGGGCACGGCCCCCGCGTGCCGCAGCGCATTGGTCAGCGCCTCCTGCAGGATGCGGTAGCCCTCGCGGGACACCGGCCCCGGCACCGCCTCGACCGGGCCCGTCACCTCGGCGTCGACCCGCGCCCCGGAGGCCCGCGCCGACTCCAGCAGCCGGCCGGCGTCGGCCAGCGTGGGCCGCGCGCTCACCGGCCGCCCCGCCTCCCGCAGGACGCCCAGCACCCGCTCCAGATCCGCCAGCGCGGCCCGCCCGGTCTCCTCGATGGCGCCCAGCGCCCGGTCGGTGAACGCCGGATCGCCCGCCGCCCGCGCCGCCCCCGCCTGCACCACCGCGACCGTCAGGGCGTGCCCGATCGAGTCGTGCAACTCCCGGGCGATCCGGGTGCGTTCCAGCAACTGCTCGGTGCGCTCCTCCAGCGCGGCCAGCCGCTCGGCCGCGGACGGGCCCAGAAGCAGGCGCGCACCGGCGGTGACCAGTTCGCCGAGGCCGACGACCGCGCCGTACAGCGCGAGCAGTGGCAGCGGTGCCAGCAGCGCCCACGCGCGGTGCGGCGGCAGCCGGTCCAGCAGCGGCACCCCGCCGGATCCGTCCCCCCAGGCGAAGGCCGCCAGCTGGAAACCGATGAGGGGCAGCCACACCGAGGCGCCCACGGTGATCCAGCTCAGCCCCATCCGCAGCTCCAGCCACACCACCGTGCGCAGCCGGTCCCGCGCGCTCGCCGACGGCGTCTCGGAGATGCCCGGCTCCGCCTCGCCGGGCGTGAGCAGCAGCCGTGCCTGTACGCCCTCGCCGATCCGCACGGCGGGCACGAGACCGAGCGGGACGAGGAACAGCGCCGGCATCCAGGGGGTCGACGGATCGATGAAGAGCCAGAGGCCGACCACCAGCACCGGCACCCACAGATGCAGCAGGCGCGTGTACGTAGTCCCCCGCAGCAGCGGGCGCAGAAAGCGGGCCATGACGTCATCGTCGCAGGCGGCACCGACAACCGGCCTCCCCCGTCCGGGGGAGACGATCTCCCCGGGCGGGGGAGGACGCGAACTGCCCTGCCCGGCCAGGCTGTTGCCATGACCAGCATCGACGTACGCGACCTCACCAAGGAGCACGGCGGCCGACGGGCCGTGGACCGCCTCACCTTCGGTGTCCGCCCCGGCCGGGTCACCGGGTTCCTCGGCCCCAACGGCGCCGGCAAGTCCACCACCTTCCGTCTCGTTCTCGGTCTCGACCGGCCCACCGCCGGCTCCGCCACGATCGGCGGCCTGGCCTACCCGCGGCTGAGCGAACCCCTGCGCCGGGTGGGCGCCCTGCTCGACGCCCGAGCCGCGCACGGCTCCCGCACCGCGCGCGACCATCTGCTGGCCCTCGCCGCGAGCAACCGCATCCCGGCCCGCCGGGCGGATGCCGTCCTGGAGGAGACGGGCCTCGCCGCGGTGGCGCACCGCCGGGTGCGGACGTACTCCCTCGGTATGCGCCAGCGGCTCGGCATCGCCGCCGCCCTGCTCGGTGACCCCGAGGTCGTCCTGCTCGACGAACCCGCCAACGGCCTCGACCCCGAGGGCATCGTCTGGATCCGCACGCTGCTGCGGCGGCTGGCCGCGGAGGGCCGTACGGTGCTGGTCTCCAGCCATCTCATGGGCGAGACAGCCGCCTTCGCCGACCACCTGCTCATCCTCGGCCGGGGCCGCCTGCTCGCCGACACACCGGTGCGGGAGTTCATCCACGCGCGCGTGCGGCCCCAGGTCCGCGTCCGCACCACCGACCCCGCCGCCCTGGGCGACCTCCTCGCCCGGAACGGCCACGACGCCTCCCGGGACGAGGAGGGGACCTGGACCGTGCGGCACGCGCGCGTGGACGACCTCGGCCGCATGATGGCCGCGGCGGGCGTCCCCGTCCTGGAACTCGCCGTCCAGGAGCCCGGACTGGAGGAGGCGTACCTCGATCTGACCGCGGCCGAGACCGAGTTCACCGCACAGCACCAGGAGACCTGACCATGTCCTTCGCGCCCGTGCTCCACTCCGAATGGATCAAGTTCCGCAGCCTGCGCTCCCTGCCCGGGGCCCTCGCCGCGATGCTCCTCGCCACCGTCGCGTTCTCGGTACCGGCCTCCGCCGACGCCGACGGATCCGACCCGCTGTTCTCGGCGTTCTTCGGCGTCACCTTCGGGCAGATCGCCGCGATCGCCTTCGGTACGACGGCCGTCTCGTCCGAGTTCCACGGCGGCGCGCTGCGGCTGACCCTGTCCGCGGTGCCCGGCCGGGGCCGCTGGTTCGCCGCGAAGGCGACGGCGATCGCCCTGCCTGCGCTGGCCGTCGGGCTGCTCACCGGTGCCGTCACGCTCCTGGCCGGCCGGGCGGTCCTCGGCTCGTCCGCGCCCGGCTGGGGCGAGGGCGTGCGCGGCGCCGTCGGCTGCGGCCTGCACCTGACACTGATGGCCCTGTTCGCCGCCGGACTGGCGACCGTGCTGCGCAGCGGGATCGCGACCCTCTCCGTGCTGATCCCGTTCCTGCTGATCGTGTCGTTCGTGGTCGGCGACATGTCCGGCGGGGTCGCCGACCTCCTCCCCGACCGGGCCGGCCAACTGGCCCTGCACAGCCACCCGGACAGCGCCCTCGGACCGTGGGGCGGGCTCGCGGTGACCGCGCTGTGGGCGGCGGCCGCCCTGCTGGCCGGCTGGTGGAGCCTTCGGCGCAGGGACGCCTGACGCACCGCCAATTGTCAGTGGTGCCCGCTTTACTGGATCCCATGGACATCGCGACCGGCCTGACCCTCGTGGACCTGCTGTGCGCCCGGGAGTTCCCGACGGCGCGCGGCAGGACGGAACACGGCGAGAGCGGGCCCGGCTACCACATAGCGGTTCTGGGGACGAGCGGTGACTTCTGGGAGGACGACGGCACCGGCCGGGAGGAGACGGCGGCCCAGTACGAGGCCGACCGCGACGGCCTCACGGAGCGGCTCACCGGCCGGTGGGGCCCACCGCAGCGCTTCAGCCTGCGCAGCGTCCTCGGCCGGGTGATGGAGGGCGAGGCCGTCGAGGACCCGTGGGCCGGGCTGAGCGAGCACGTTCCCGACATCCACCTGTGGCGGGAACCCGGGTCGGACAGATGGGTCGCCCTCGGGCTGTCCCTCGGGTACGGGGAGCTTCCGGTCCGGCTCCTCGGCATAGTGACCGAGACCGACCCGCCCTGATCAGCCGGCCTCGGCCGCCTCCCGCAGCCGCGCGTACTCCGCCGCCATCGTGGCCGCCGTCCAGTGCGCGTTCAGGCCGCTGGGATTGGGCAGCACCCACACCCGGGTGTCCCCGATCGTCCGCTCCTGCGGGCCGACCCGGGCCGTGCGGTCACCGAAGGCAGCCCGGTACGCGGTCACGCCGACCACCGCCAGCCACCGCGGCCGCAGCCGCGCCACCTTCTCGGCCAGCAGCCGGCCGCCCTCGGCGTACTCCTCGGCGGTCAGCTCGTCCGCCCGCGCGGTGGCCCGCGCCACCACGTTGGTGATGCCGAGTCCGTACGTCAGCAGCTCCTCCTGCTCGGCCGGCCTCAGCAGCCGGGGCGTGAAGCCGGACAGGTGCAGCACCGGCCAGAACCGGTTGCCGGGGCGGGCGAAGTGGTGGCCGGTCGCCGCCGTCATCAGGCCGGGGTTGATGCCGCTGAACAGCACATGGAGGCCCTCCGCGACCACGTCGGGGACGAGGCGGTCGCGGGCGGCCTCCAGTTCCGCCTGGGTGAAGCGGGGGGACCGGGGCGCGCCGGTCAGAGGATCGCCCCGGGGGTGTAGCCGGCGGCCTCCGGGTGCTGCTTGGCGATCTCCTCGATCCGGCCGACGACGACGCCGACCTGGTCGGCGGCGGCACCGGTGAAGGAGAGCTTGTCGGCCATGAGCGCGGCCAGCTGCTCCCGGTCGAGCGGCAGCCGCTCGTCGGCGGCGAGCTTGTCCAGCAGGTCGTTGCGCTCGGCACCCTGCTCGCGCATCGCCAGCGCGGTGGCCACGGCGTTCTCCTTGATCGCCTCGTGCGCGACCTCGCGGCCGACCCCGGCCCGCACGGCGCCCATGAGTACCTTGGTCGTGGCCAGGAACGGCAGGTAGCGGTCCAGCTCACGGGCGACGACGGCCGGGAAGGCACCGAACTCGTCGAGGACGGTCAGGAACGTCTCCAGCAGACCGTCGAGCGCGAAGAACGCGTCCGGCAGCGCGACCCGGCGCACCACCGAGCAGGACACGTCCCCCTCGTTCCACTGGTCGCCCGCCAACTCACCGGTCATCGAGGCGTAGCCGCGCAGGATGACCATCAGGCCGTTGACGCGCTCGCAGGAGCGGGTGTTCATCTTGTGCGGCATGGCCGAGGAGCCGACCTGGCCCGGCTTGAAGCCCTCCGTGACCAGTTCGTGCCCGGCCATCAGCCGGACCGTCTTGGCCAGCGAGGAGGGGGCCGCCGCCAGCTGCACCAGCGCGGTGACGACCTCGTAGTCCAGCGAGCGCGGGTAGACCTGGCCCACCGAGGTGAGGGCCTGCGAGAAGCCCAGGTGGTGGGCGATGCGGTTCTCCAGCTCGGCGAGCTTGGAGGCGTCGCCGCCCAGCAGGTCCAGCATGTCCTGCGCGGTGCCGACCGGGCCCTTGATGCCGCGCAGCGGGTAGCGCCCCAGCAGCTCCTCGACGCGGCCGTGGGCGACGAGCAGTTCGTCGGCGGCCGTCGCGAAGCGCTTGCCGAGGGTCGTGGCCTGCGCGGCCACGTTGTGCGACCGGCCGGCCATGACCAGTTCGGCGTGCTCGCCCGCGAGCCTGCCGAGGCGGGCGAGGACGGCCACCGCACGGTCGCGCATCAGCTCCAGCGACAGCCGGATCTGCAGCTGCTCGACGTTCTCCGTGAGGTCACGGGAGGTCATGCCCTTGTGGACGTGCTCGTGCCCGGCGAGGTCGTTGAACTCCTCGATCCGCGCCTTGACGTCGTGCCGGGTGACCTTCTCGCGGTCGGCGATCGAGGCCAGGTCGACGGTGTCGAGCACACGCTCGTAGTCGGCGATCGCCGCGTCCGGCACCTCGATGCCGAGGTCCTTCTGGGCCCGCAGCACGGCGAGCCAGAGCCGGCGCTCCAGCCTCACCTTCTGCTCGGGGGACCAGAGCGTGGCGAGCTCGGCGGAGGCGTAACGTCCGGCGAGGACGTTCGGGATGCGGGGCTTGACGGGCGCAGAAGTCACGTGTCCAGATTCTACTGGCGGTTCGTGCAGGTCGGCGCCACGCCCCCGTTCGGCGGAAGCTACGAGACGTGCGCCACCCGGTCCGGGCCGGCCGGCTGGGCGGGAGCCCCGCGCGCAGGCTACGCCCGACCCTCGTACGGCAGCAGCTCCGGGCGCTTGGGCGGCAGGCCGTCGCCCGAGGAGCGGCCGGTCAGCCGCCGGCCTATCCACGGCAGCAGGTGCTGCCGGGCGAACCGCGCGTCGGCCACCCGCCGGCTCATCCAGCCGGGCGGGAGCGTGGCCGCCATGGGCACGTGCCACTCGGCGTCCTCCGCCTCGTACCCGAGCGTCTGCCACACCGCCTCGGCGACCCGGCGGTGCCCGTCCGCGGTCAGGTGCAGCCGGTCGACGTCCCACATCCGCGGGTCGGCCAGCGCGGCTGCCCCGTACAGGTCGACGACCAGGGCTCCGTGTCGGTCCGCCAGCTCGTCCACGCAGGCGAACAGCTCCTCCATGCGCGGCCGGAACCGCTCCAGCACCGGGCCCTGGCGGCCGGGGCTGCGCATCAGCACCAGCTGCTTGCACGCGGGCGCCAGGCGCTCCACGGCCTCGGTGAGCAGGCCCCGGACCCGGCCCATGTCGCACTTGGGGCGCAGGGTGTCGTTGAGGCCGCCGACCAGGGTGATGACGTCGGCCCCCATGGCCGACGCCACCGGCACCTGCTCGTCGACGATCTGTCCGATCAGCTTCCCGCGCACGGCGAGGTTGGCGTACCGGAACCCGGGGGTACGGGCGGCCATCCGTGCGGCGAGCACATCCGCCCAGCCCCGGTAGGAGCCGTCGGGCAGCAGGTCCGACATGCCCTCGGTGAAGGAGTCGCCGACCGCGACCAGGCTGGTGTAGGGGGGAGGAGTGGGATTCGTCTGCATGGCGACAGAGATGGTATCCCGGCGGCATACCCGTCGGTCGGTCGCCCCGGGGAACAGCCGTCACCCCGGAGCCGGCTGGCCGAACAGTTGCCGCAGGACGTCCTCCATGGTCACCAGGCCCGCCAGCCGCCCGTCCTCGCCGAGCACGGCGGCGAGGTGGGTCCGGCTCGCCCGCATCGCGGTGAGCACGTCGTCGAGCGGGGTCCCCTCCCGGACGCGCGCGATGGGCCGCATGTCGCGCAGCCGGAACGGCATGTCCCGCGGCGAGGCGTCGAGGGCGTCCTTGACGTGCAGGTAGCCCGCGATCCGGCGGCCGTCGTCGACCACCGGGAACCGGGAGAAGCCCGACTCGGCCGACAGCCGCTCCAGCTGCTCCGGGGTGACACCCATGCGCGCGTAGACCACCCGCTGCAGCGGTACGACCACGTCCTGCACCGGCCGGCTGCCCAGCTCGAGGGCGTCGTGCAGGCGTTCCTGCGCGCGGCCGTCGATCAGTCCGGCCTCGCTGGCGTCCTTGACGATCTCGGCCAGCTCGGTGTCCGTGAAGGTGGCGGCGACCTCGTCCTTCGCGTCCACCCGCAGCAGTCTCAGCAGACCGTTGGCGAAGGCGTTGATCGTGAAGATCACCGGACGCAGGGCACGGGACAGCGCGACCAGCGGCGGGCCCAGCAGCAGCGCGCTGCGCACCGGTTCGGCGAGCGCGATGTTCTTCGGGACCATCTCGCCGAGCAGCATGTGCAGGTACGTGGCGAGGGCCAGCGCGATCACGAAGGACACGGCGTGACCCGCGCCCGTGGGCACGCCGACCGCGTGGAACACCGGCTCCAGCAGATGCGCGATCGCCGGTTCGGCGACGACGCCCAGCACCAGGGTGCACAGCGTGATGCCCAGCTGGGCGGCGGCCAGCAGCGCCGACACGTGCTCCAGACCCCACAGCACACTGCGCGCGCGGCGGTCGCCCTCCTGGGCGAGCGGCTCGATCTGCGAGCGGCGCACGGAGATGAGGGCGAACTCCGCGCCCACGAAGAAGGCGTTGACGACGAGGGTCGACAGGCCGATCAGCAGTTGTACGGCGGTCATCGCGTCCCCTCCCGCGTCCCGCGGGCCCCGTCGGCGCCGTCGGTCCGTTCGTCGTCCAGCGGCGCGTGCAGCAGTACGCGGGCGGCCCGCCGGCCCGAGGCGTCGACCACGTCCAGCCGCCAGCCGGCCACCTCCACGCTGTCCCCGACCGCCGGTATCCGGCCCAGCTCGGTGGCTACCAGGCCGGCCAGCGTCTCGTACGGCCCCTCGGGTACCCGCAGGCCCACGCGGGCGAGCTGGTCGGTGCGGGCGGCGCCGTCCGCCGAGTACAGGGCCCGGCCCCGCTCGTCCGCGCCGGCCGGGGCGAGGTCGGGCGTCTCGTGCGGGTCGTGCTCGTCGCGCACCTCGCCGACGACCTCCTCGACGATGTCCTCCAGGGTGACCACGCCCGCCGTACCGCCGTACTCGTCGATGACGACGGCCATCGTGCGCCTGCCGGAGAGCCGGTCCAGGAGCCGGTCCACGGTCAGGGACTCGGGCACCAGGAACGGCTCGCGCATCACCTGGGCCACCGTGCGGTGGGGCCGCTGGTCGGCGGGGACGGCCAGGACGTCCTTGATGTGGGCGGTCCCCACGACGGAGTCCAGGCTGCCCCGGTAGACCGGGAACCGGGACAGGCCGGTGGCCCGGGTGGCGTTGGCGACGTCCTCACAGGTCGCCTGCATGTCCAGGGCGACGACCTGGACGCGCGGGGTCATCACGTTCTCGGCGGTGAGGTCCGCCAGGTTCAGGGTCCGCACGAACAGCTCGGCGGTGTCCGCCTCCAGCGCACCCTGTTTGGCGGAGTGCCGGGCGAGGGCGGCCAGCTCCTGGGGCCCGCGCGCGGAGGCCAGTTCCTCGGCCGGTTCGACGCCGAGCCGGCGCACGAAACGGTTGGCCGTGTTGTTCAGGTGCGTGATGAAGGGCCGGAAGGCCGCGCTGAACCAGCGCTGCGCGCTGCCCACCCGCCTGGCCACGGCCAGCGGCGAGGAGATCGCCCAGTTCTTCGGCACCAGCTCGCCGACCACCATCAGGAACACCGTCGACAGGGCCGTGCCCAGCACCAGGGCGACCGAACCCGCGGTGGTCCGGGACAGGCCCACCGCCTGGAACGGGCCGGTGAGCAGCCTGGCGATCGACGGCTCGGCGAGCATGCCGACCACCAGGTTGGTGACGGTGATGCCCAGCTGGGCACCGGAGAGCTGGAAGGTCAGGTTCCGTACGGCCTTCAGGGCGCCGGCGGCGCCGCGCTCACCGCGCTCGACGGCCCGTTCCAGCTCGCCGCGTTCCACCGTGGTCAGCGAGAACTCCGCCGCCACGAAGGCGCCGCAGGCCAGTGACAGCAGGATCGCCACCAGGAGGAGGAGCACTTCGGTCATCGGGTCACCCCCGTCCCATGGTCGGGCAGGGCAGGGGAGAACGCGCGGTGTCGCGGACCAGGAGGCTCGCCCATGGGCGGACGCTCACAACCTTTCACAGAGGGCCGAGTGCTCCCTACAGAGTAAAGGATGAGCAAAGAATGCGGCGCGTGCACACAGTTCGGTCATCCGGCCGTCGCGCTCACGGGCGGGTCGGGCGGCGCCGGGAACTCCGTCCTGCGGACGCGGCCCGGCCGCGGAGCCGCCCACGGACGGTCACTCGCGGGCGGTCGCCGCCGGCACGTTCATCCGCGGAGCCCACGGTCACTCGTGGGCGGTCGCCGCCGGCACGTTCATCCGCGATGCCCACGGTCACTCGTGGGCGGTCGCCGCCGGCACGTTCATCCGCGA
>NZ_WWJT01000459.1 GCF_009865385.1 Streptomyces sp. SID486
GCCGCCCTGGCCCGTACCGGGCAGCGCGGCCCGGGGACCGCCCTGGCCGGCGCCGACCTGGCCGCGCGGAGCCGGACCGCCACCGAGCAGTCCGCCACCGGCCGGGGCACCGCCGTTGCTGCCGTTCTGCCGCCGGGCCGCGGCGGCACCCATGGCGGCCTGCGCGGCGGCGGGACCACCGGTCGAGGGCGCACCGGGCTTGCCGGGGGCGGGCTTCTTGCCGCCCTGGGCGACGTCCACGGGCAGCATGACCAGCGCGGTCGTACCGCCGGAGTCGGAGGGGCGCAGCTGGATGCGGATGCCGTGCCGCTGGGACAGCCGGCCGACCACGAACAGGCCCATGCGGCGGGAGACGGAGACGTCCACGGTGGGCGGCGAGGCGAGCCGCTCGTTGATCGCCGCGAGGTCCTCGGGGGAGAGGCCGATACCGGTGTCGTGGATCTCGATCAGCACGCGGCCGTCGGGCAGCGCGTGACCGGTGACCTTGACCTTGGTCTGCGGCGAGGAGAACGAGGTCGCGTTCTCCAGCAGCTCGGCGAGCAGGTGCACGAGGTCGTTGACGACCCGGCCGGCCACTTCTGTGGTCGGCACGGAGGCCAGCTCGATGCGCTCGTACTGCTCCACCTCGGACGCGGCGGCGCGGAGCACGTCGACCAGCGGGACCGGGCGGGTCCAGCGGCGGCCGGGCTCTTCACCGGCGAGGACGAGGAGGTTCTCACCGTTACGGCGCATGCGGGTGGCGAGGTGGTCGAGCTTGAACAGCGAGGACAGCTGGTCGGGGTCGGCCTCGCGGGACTCCAGCTCGGAGATCAGCGACAGCTGGCGCTGGATGAGGCCCTGGGAGCGGCGCGAGAGGTTGGTGAACATCGCGTTGACGTTGCCCCGCAGCAGGGCCTGCTCGGCGGCGAGGCGGACCGCCTCGCGGTGCACGTCGTCGAAGGCCGTGGCCACCTGGCCGATCTCGTCCCGGGAGTGCACACCGACGGACTCCACGGACGTGTCGACGTCCTGCGGGTCGGACTCGGAGAGCTGCTTGACCAGCTCGGGCAGGCGGTCCTGGGCGACCCTGGTCGCGGTCTCCTGGAGCCGGCGCAGCGAGCGGATCATGGACCGGGCGACGACGAAGGCGCCGACCAGCGAGACACCGAGCACGAGCAGGATCAGGGCACCGGAGATGATGGCGTCACGCTGGGTGGCGCTCTTCAGCTCGCGGGCCTTCTGCTCCATCTCCTCCAGGAGCGTGTGCTCGATCTTCTTCATCTGCTCGATCTTGGTCGAGCTGTCGTCCACCCAGTCCTTGTAGGACCGCGTCGGCTGCTGCTGCAGTCCGTCCGGGGACTCGAAGGAGCGCTTGGCGTAGGTGTCGGCGGACTCGATCGTCGGGTTGCCCTCGTCGATCGGCTTGAGGAGTTCCTCGGCGTTCTGGTCCGCGTAGATCTTGCGGAAGATCGCCAGCTCGGAGCCTTCGCTCTCGTACGCCGACTGGCCGTAGAGGCGGTCGTTCTCGGAGAGGTCGCCCTTGACGTCGGTGGTCGCGGGCAGCGCGGCGGCGATCACGGCGCGCTGCACGGAGGCGTACTCCTTGGCGGTGGAGAAGGCCGCCAGGGCGCGGGTGCGGGAGATCATCTCCGGGTTGCTGGACGCCTCGGCCATGTCCTGGGAGAGGCCGATCAGCTGGGTGATGAGCCGGTGGTACGACTCGACCGTCTGCGTCGAGTTGTCCTTGGACGCGTAGGCCTTCTGACGGATCCGGGACAGGTCGTCCAGCTGGTTGGCCAGGCCGACGAGCGCGTCGCGGACGCCCTGGAGGTTGCCCTCCTTGCTCGCCGCGTCGATCTGCTCGGAGGAGTCGAGGAAGTTGTCGCGGGCCCGGTCGGTCTTCTGCTGGTACGCCTTGACCTGGTAGTCGTTCGTCTTCAGGCCGCCGTGTGCCAGCGGACCGGCCGACTGGTCGCGCTCGTCCTGGAGCGCCATGGCCAGCTCGGTGGCCTGCTTGGTCATGTCCGTCAGCAGCTTCATGTTGTCGAGCTGCTGGATGTCGTTCATGTTCTGGTCGATACGCAGCGCGCCCAGCGTGGTGGCCGCGACCACGGGCAGTGCGAGCAGCGACACCAGGCGGGTGGAGATGCGCCAGTTGCGCAGGGCCAGCCGCGAACCGGTGCTGGCGGAGACCTGCGTGGGCTTCACCGTCGGGGCGGGGCTGCCCGAGGGTGCTGCCGTCGTGGACGCCGACGCGGCCGACGCGCCGGAGCGCCCGCCGCGCTCACCGCCGTCCCCGGCCGGGCCCTGGTTCTGGGCGTGCTGGGGCGAGGAGCTGCCTTTCATCGGGCCAGTCCCGTCGTGCGGCTCCGGCTCCGCCGAAGCGCTGCCATCCCTCTTGAAACGTCCCTGCACTAGCGTCGCAACCTCTGGACCAGGCACCCCTCCGCGTGAACGGAGGGACACGGTGTCGGCGTTTTGGAGAGCGCCCTGAATACGCCCCCCGGTGGTCTTGAGTGACCGGCGCTGGATCCCCCCTGTCTCGCCGCCGCTCGGCGCTGTGGTGCGCCCTGCGCGCCGGCTCGATCCTGCGGCGGTCCGTGGAATTCCAGCACAGTGCAGGATCTCCAACAAGGGCAGTGGGCCGAGCTGTGACCTCCGTGACAACGTGTGAGTGACGAATCACCGGCCGTACAACCTGTTTCGGCCGATAACGGGCATTCATCTGCGAGTTGCCGCCCGGGGCCGGGTGTCCCAGTCGCCATGATCAGGAGCGGAATGGTCGCTTCAGGTGGTCAATGTCCGTTTCGTAGGGGCGTAAGGGCGGCCTGAATTGACCCTTTTGCCCATGAGTTCGTGAGCAAACTCACATGCTCGTCGTGGGCAGTTGGCGGCTTCGTCGGGGAATCGGATGTTTAGCCTGACGCTTTACAACAGGGACGACTCTGCCAACCCACCCGACCAGAGGGCACAGGACGACAACGGTGAAGACGACGATGATGTTCCGCAACATAGCCAACCCGCGACGCACGACCCTGGCGCACCTCGACGACGCCGGCGAGCTGCACACGCCCGAGCTGCCGGAGCACTCCGTCGACCTGCCCGCCCAGACGGCCAACCCCAGGCGCACCGTCCTCATGGAGATCCCGGCCGGCGCGGGTGCCCCGGCCGGCGCGTGACCGACGGCTCCGCCGGGCGCGGTCGCGAGGGTCCCCAGCGGTCCCTCCGGCCGCGCTCACGTCTTTCCGGGCCCCTTGAACCGCCTCTGACCTGCGGCGATGCCCCCGGAAGCGCACGACGTGGAACCGCTCCGATAGCCTGAGGCGTCAGTACGCCGGTTCTCAGTGAGGGGCGCAAGGATCCCGTGCGCATCGCCAGGTTCTCCATCGACGGGAACGTAGCCTTCGGCGCGGTCGAGGGCGACAAGCAGGACGAACTCGTCCTCGACATCATCAAGGGCATCCCGTTCGCGGACTACGAGCTGTCCGGCACGAAGGTGCCGCTGAGCAAGGTCAGGCTGCTCCCGCCGGTGCTGCCCAACAAGGTCGTGGCGTTCGGCCGCAACTACGCCGACCACGCGCGCGAGCTGGGCAACGAGGTGCCCGAGGCGCCGTTCGCCTTCTTCAAGCCCTCCACCTCCGTGATCGGCCCCGGCGACGACATCCGCTACCCCCCGTTCTCCCGGGAGGTGCACCACGAGGCCGAGCTGGCCGTCGTCATCGGCCGCATGTGCCGCGAGGTCCCGCGCGACCGCGTCAAGGACGTGATCTTCGGCTACACCTGCGCCAACGACGTCACCGCCCGTGACGTGCAGAAGCAGGAGAAGCAGTGGGCCCGGGCGAAGGGCTTCGACACCTCCTGCCCGCTCGGCCCCTGGGTGGAGACGGACATGGACCTCGCCCGCGCGGGCGACCTGACCGTCCAGCTCACCGTCAACGGCGAACAGCGCCAGCTGGGCCGTACGAGCGAGATGATCCACCCCATCGAGGATCTGATCGTCAACATCTCCGAGGCCATGACGCTGCTGCCCGGCGACGTCATCCTCACCGGCACCCCCGCGGGGGTCGGCCCCCTGAACGTCGGCGACGAGGTCGCCGTCACCATCGAAGGCATCGGCACTCTCACCAACAAGGTTGTCAAGCGTGGCTAGCGCACCCGGCTCCCCCGTACGCGTCCGTTTCTGCCCGTCGCCCACCGGTAACCCCCACGTGGGCCTGGTCCGCACCGCCCTGTTCAACTGGGCGTTCGCCCGGCACCATCAGGGCACCCTGGTCTTCCGTATCGAGGACACCGACGCGGCCCGCGACTCGGAGGAGTCGTACAACCAGCTGCTCGACGCGATGCGCTGGCTGGGCTTCGACTGGGACGAGGGCCCCGAGGTCGGCGGCCCGCACGCGCCGTACCGGCAGTCGCAGCGCATGGACATCTACGCCGACGTCGCCCAGAAGCTCCTCGACGCCGGCCACGCCTACCACTGCTACTGCTCCCAGGAGGAGCTGGACACCCGCCGCGAGGCGGCCCGCGCGGCCGGCAAGCCCTCCGGCTACGACGGCCACTGCCGCGACCTGACCGCCGGGCAGGTGGAGGAGTACAAGGCCCAGGGCCGCACCCCCATCGTCCGCTTCCGGATGCCCGACGAGACGATCACCTTCACCGACCTGGTCCGCGGCGAGCTGACCTTCACCCCGGAGAACGTGCCCGACTACGGCATCGTCCGCGCGAACGGCGCCCCGCTGTACACGCTGGTCAACCCGGTCGACGACGCGCTGATGGAGATCACCCACGTACTGCGCGGCGAGGACCTGCTCTCCTCCACCCCGCGCCAGGTCGCGCTCTACAAGGCGCTGACGGAACTGGGCATCGCCAAGCAGACCCCGGCCTTCGGCCACCTGCCGTACGTCATGGGCGAGGGCAACAAGAAGCTCTCCAAGCGCGACCCGCAGTCCTCGCTCAACCTCTACCGCGAGCGGGGCTTCCTGCCCGAGGGCCTGCTCAACTACCTGTCGCTGCTCGGCTGGTCCCTCTCGGCGGACAAGGACATCTTCACGATCGAGGAGATGGTCGCCGCCTTCGACATCGCCGACGTGAACCCCAACCCGGCGCGGTTCGACCTGAAGAAGTGCGAGGCGATCAACGCCGACCACATCCGCATGCTGGATGTGAAGGAGTTCGCCGAGCGCTGCCGCCCGTGGCTGCAGCCGCCGTTCGCCCCCTGGGCGCCGGAGGACTTCGACGCGGCGAAGTGGGCGGCGATCGCCCCCCACGCCCAGACCCGCCTGAAGGTCCTGTCCGAGATCACCGAGAACGTCGACTTCCTGTTCCTGCCGGAGCCGGTCTTCGACGAGGCGTCGTGGGCCAAGGCGATGAAGGAGGGCTCGGACGCCCTGCTGCGCACGGCCCGCGAGAAGCTGGAGGCGGCCGACTGGAGCTCGGCCGAGTCCCTGAAGGAGGCCGTCCTGGCCGCCGGCGAGGCGCACGGCCTCAAGCTCGGCAAGGCGCAGGCGCCGGTCCGCGTGGCCGTGACCGGCCGCACGGTCGGCCTGCCGCTCTTCGAGTCCCTGGAGATCCTGGGCAAGGAGCGGACGCTGGCCCGCGTCGACGCGGCCCTGGCGAGGCTCGCCGCCTGACGATCCCGGCGAGGGGGCGGCATCCGGGTGACCGGGTGCCGCCCCCTCGGCGTACGTCCCCTCCGGCCGGCGGCCCCCGGATCCCGGGCGGCGGGCGGTACCGTCGGGGGCATGACGATCAGAGCCGTGGTCTGGGACGTCGACGACACCCTCTTCGACTACACGACCGCGGACCGGGCGGGCATGCGCGCCCACCTCCGGGCCGAGGGCCTGCTCCGCGCGGACGAGGGCGTGGAGCGGGCCCTGCTGCGCTGGCGGGAGATCACCGACGCCCAGTGGGCCCGGTTCTCCGCCGGCGAGGTGGACTTCCTCACCCAGCGCCGCGACCGCACCCGCGTCTTCCTGGGCCGGGAGCTGACCGACGACGAGGCCGACGCCTGGTTCCGCCGCTATCTGGCCCACTACGAGGCCGCCTGGAGCCTCTTCCCGGACGTCCTGCCCGCCCTGGAGGTCCTCGCGACCAGCCACCGCCACGCGGTGCTCTCCAACTCCAGCATCACGGTCCAGGAGCACAAGCTGCGCGTCCTCGGCCTCCTCGACCGCTTCGAGACCGTCCTGTGCGCCGCCGAGCTGGGCGTCGCCAAGCCGCAGCCGGGCGCCTTCCTCGCCGTCTGCGAGGCGCTGGGACTGCCCCCGCGCGAGGTGGCGTACGTCGGCGACCATCCCGAGATCGACGGAAGGGGCGCCGCGGAAGCCGGGCTGCTGTCCGTGTGGATCGACCGCGGGACGGCCGTCGCACGGGTGGTGGGGGAGGTCGTGGCGCACCGGATCTCGACCCTGGCCGAACTCCCGGCGCTCGTCCGCGCGGATACCCGTTTTGGAGCCCCGTCCACCTTCGGGTAATGTTCTTCCTGCGCCGAGGGGAACGGGCCGAAAGGCCGGAGCCCCGAGGAGCGAACTAGAACGAGAACCCCCCAGGGGGTTGAGTTCCAGTGGCCTATGGTGTAATTGGCAGCACGACTGATTCTGGTTCAGTTAGTCTTGGTTCGAGTCCAGGTAGGCCAGCTCGCAGAGCTCATCTGCAAAGCCCCCGTTGTGTAGCGGCCTAGCACGCTGCCCTCTCAAGGCAGTAGCGCCGGTTCGAATCCGGTCGGGGGTAC
>NZ_WWJT01000460.1 GCF_009865385.1 Streptomyces sp. SID486
CCAGGCACCGGCTCGCATCCAGGCACCGGCTCGCACCCGGGCACGCCCCCCGCCCCGGCCCCGGTGCCGGCACCGGCCCGACCGGAGACACCGCCGTACTCCCGGCCGGACACCGCGCCGCCGCACCCGGCGGCCACGCCCGCGCCCTCACCGGCGACCCCGGTGCCCCCGCTGCCCGCCACACCGCCGCAGCCGCAGGTCCGGCCGGCGACACCCCCGTACCCGCAGCGGCCCCGGGGCGCCACGCCCCCGTACCCGCCCGCGCGGCCCGCCGCACCCCCGTACCCCCAGCCGCCCCGGGCCGCCACGTCCCCGTATCCGCCCGCGTGGCCCGCCACGCCCCCGCACCCGTCCGCGGCCCCGCCGCCCTACGGCCACGGGGTGCCGATCGTGTACGGCAACCCGTACGCCGGTCCGGACCCGGAGGTCGTGCTCGCGGACGACGGCGCCGGTGTCGTCGTCAACGCCGTCGGAGTGCTGTTCGAAGTGGCGGGTGCCACCGCGGACTTCCCGTGGCACGAGATCGCGCGCGTCGAACGCAGCTGGCGCGGCCACCGGTTGACCATCACCGTGCGGCTGTGGGACGGCGGTGTGTACTCCTGCGAGCTGAACGCCCGCCGGCAGACCCGGCTCCGCGCCTGGCTGGCCCAGCTCGACCCGGTCCTCGCCCGGTACCTGGCCCGCTAGCGCACACGGGCGCAACCGGCCCGTCCCGCAGACGACTTGAGGCGTACAGGCTTGAACAGGTCAACTCCTGGGCACGGACCTCCTACCGGCGCCCGGCGCCGGTCGCTGTCAGCAGGAGGAGGCGTCATGGACCGTCGGATCCGGGTACGTGTCAGCCGGCGGCCCTCCGCCCCGCGCGGGCAGGAGATCGACCGCAGGACCCCGTCGGGACGCGTGCTGCCGTACTGAGCCGCCGGAGTGCCGGCCGCGCGGACGCCGGGCAGCCGCGTCATCCCTTTCCACGGTCGGGATTCCGGTGTGCTGCTCGCCTTCGCGGGGGACGGCGCCGCGCGCCCTCCCCGCCGGGTCACGCGGCCAGCGGGTCCAGGACCAGGGGTTCGATGCGGCCTTCCAGCATGGCGCCCAGGCCCTGGGCCGCGCAGATGTCCGGGCGTTCGGCGATGTGCACCGGCATCCCGGTGGCCTGCCGCAGCATCTGGTCGAAGCCCGGGAGCAGCGCGGAACCGCCGACCATCATGATCCCCCGGTCGGCGAGGTCCGCCACCAGGTCGGGCGGGCATTCGCGCAGCACCTTGCCGATGCCGTCGAGGACGGCCGTCAGCGGGGTCTGGATCGCGTCGCGCACGGCGGCGGTGTCCACGCGCACACTGCGGGCGAGGCCCGTGGCGACGTCCCGGCCGTGGATCTCGGTGGACGCCGGGCCGTACGGGGTGAGGCCGTTGCCGGACAGGGCCAGTTGCAGCGGCCGTACCGACTGGGTGGGCAGCATCAGCTCGTGTTCGTGCCGCAGGTGCTGCACGATCGCGTGGTCCACCGCCTCACCGCCCACCGGGATCCGCTCGGCGGTGACGATGGAGCCCAGCGAGAGCACGGCGACCTGGGTGGCCGCCGCCCCGCACACCATGATCATGGTGGCCTCGGGCCGCTCCACCGGCAGCCCGCACCCCACCGCGGCGGCGATCAGCGTGTCCACCAGCTCGACCCGCCGCGCCCCCAGCCCGACCAGCGTCTCGATCGTCGCGCGCTGGGCCAGCGGGTCGGCGTCGTGCGGGGCGCAGGCCGCCGCCCGCAGCCGCGGCTTGCGGCGCAGCGTCCGGCGCATCTTGTCGCCGAGCAGATGCCGGAGCATGCGCTGCGCCATCTCGATGTCGACCACCGTGCCGCCGGCGATGGGCCGTACGACCTTGATGAAGTCCGGGGTGCGCCCGGTCATCTTCTCGGCGAACTCGCCGACGGCGATGAGCGCGCCGGTACGGGTGTTGACGGCGGCGGCCGAGGGCTGGTCCACGACGAGACCGGTGCCCTTCACATACACCCGGGTACGGGCCGCGCCCAGGTCGACGGCGAAGTGGCACCGGCGCAACTGCTCCAGGCTGACGGTCACGGCAGATCCTTCCGAGTGCGCGGGCCTTGCGGGACCCGCCTTGAGGGGAGGGCCCACTGGCATCCTGCCGCCAGGCGGGGGGCGGGCGCCTTCTGTGGGCGGCCGGGCGGGGCGCCGCTGAACGGGCGTATTTCCCGGCCGCTTCGGTGTGTCGTCCGCGTGTCGCACGTGTCAGAGCGCCCCGGCCGCCTCCAGCAGCGGGTCGAGGGAGGACACGACGACCTCGCTGTCCTCCTCGCGCAGGTGCCGGCGTACGGCCGCGGTGGGGGCGTAGGCGATGAAGCGGAGGCCGAGGTGCTGGGCGGCGGTCAGTTCGGCGACCGAGGAGCTGATCAGGACGGCACGGCGGGCGGGCGTGGGGACGGTGTCCAGGGCGCGCAGCAGACAGTCGGGGTGCGGGGTCAGCAGGCCCAGGTCGTCGCGGCGGCCGTGGACGCCCGCGAGGGGCAGCCGGTAGGGCTCCAGATAGCGCTGGACGGCCGGGGTGCACACGTCCGTCACCACGCCGACCCGCCGGCCGGACCCGTGCAGGGCGCGGACCAGCGCGAGGGAGCGGTGGGTGGTGGGGGCGTCGGGCACGGCGGCCAGTTCGAGGTCGTCGAGGCGCGCCCGCAGCAGGGGACCGAGCCGGTCGTGCGCGAAGGCGCGCAGCAGATCCAGCGGATGCGCGAACGCCTCCCGGCCGGTGGCGTGCGCCACGGGCAGCGCCCGGCCGGTCAGCGCGTCCCGCGGGTCGCGGTGGTCGGCGACGACCGACAGCAGGTCGAGCACGGCCTCCCGCGCCGTGTGCGCCGTGAACAACCGGGCGAGGGGGCCCTCGAAGCCGATCAGCACGATTTCGGCGTCGCTGAGGAGGTCCGCCAGCCGGCGACGCGACGGGACCGGCGGCTCCGCGGCCGGCGCGGGCGCCCACTCGGGCACCAGCTGCACGGTGTACGACACGGCGAGCCCCGGCACCGGCCAGTCGGCCACCTCCGCGTTCACCGCACGCTGGGCCGCGCCGGCGCGGCGCAGCGGGTGCCGGCGGGTGATGGGGGCCGCCGCGGCGCACAGGTGCGTCAGCAGGAGCCCGGGGACTTCCGTGGCCTCGCCGCGGACGAAGGCGACCGGATCGGCCACCCGCCAGGACAGCATCACCGCGGCCTTGAACGCGCCCTTGCCGGAGCTCGGCAGGGACACGATGTGACGGGTCTCGTGCGGGGTGAGGTCGACCGAGTAGTACGTCTCCGGGCGGGGCGGCCGGGTGCCGTACGGCTGGATCGGGTCGAGCAGCGTGAGGGGCCCGTCCGGGCGGGTGTGCACCACGGCCGTGCGGCCCGGCGTGGGGACGCCCAGCTCGTGCAGGTCGTGCGTGATGAACGGGCCCTGGACCAGGTCCCGTTCCCGTGGCTCGGGCGAGCGCGGCCCGAGCAGGCAGTACCAGGCGGCCGGCGGGCTCTCCGGGGCGCTGTCGCGGAAGAGCGGCCGGAAGCGCTGCGAGCGCTGGGCGGCGGAGCTGGCGGCGAAGTCGTCGTACAGCGCGGGCGGTACGACGACCGTGACGTCTCCGGCCGCTTCCGGCGGCGGGCCGGCCGGCCGGCCGAACGTCACCCGGAGCCGGGGCGGGTCGGCGAGCCGGGTGAGCGCCTGGGGGAGTTCGCGCAGGACGGCGACGAGGACGGGCAGGAGGTAGGTGCCCGGCTCGACGCGCACCAGATAGCCGTCGGGGCGGACGTGCATCGCGTACTGGCGGGGGCCGAGGGAACCGCGGACGAGGATCGCGTGCACCGCGGCCTCCAGGGTGATCCGGGCTTCCGGGCGGCCGGTGAGCTCGTCGGCCTCGAACCGGATCTCGGCCCGCCCGGCGGACACTTCGGCACCGGCACCGGCACCGGCACCGGCACCGGCTCCGGCATCAGCACCGGCTCCGGTCCCGGTTTCGGGTCCGGGGTGGCGTGCGGGGCGGGGGGCACGCTCGCCTTCGCCTTCGGGGGCGGAGGCGGGGGCGGGGTCGGAGTCCCGTTCGCGGCCGGGGCCGACGTCCGCCGAGAGGCGCCGCACGCTGTCCGCGCTGACCGTGGCGAACGGGTCGCCCTCCGGTGCCGTCCCCGCACCCCGGGCCGACGGCACCGACACCCGGAACTCACCAGGTGCCCGGCCCGCCCTGCGGTCGATGAACTCGCCCATCCGGTCCAGCAGTTCCGCGGTGCGGGCCCGGTCGGAGCGCGGCAGGCCGAGCAGGAGCAGCTCCCGTACGCCGTCCCGGAAGGCGTAGGAGCCGGGCGCGGCGCCCGGGACCGTGGTGAGCATGCCGCTGAGCACGACCTCGGCCAGGTGCTGGGGGCGCGGATCCGGTTCGACCGCGGCCTGGACCAGCCGCATCACCGGCAGGTCGGGTCGCCCCACCGCGAGATGGCCGGCCAGCCGGAACGCCTCGGGGGAGGCGGTCGCGCGGAACCGCAGGACCAGTTCCTCGGCGGACAGCAGCCCGACGTCCGTACGGTCCTCGGCGTCGGCCGGCAGCGGACGGCCCAGCCCGGCGACCGCACCGGGGAACTCCGCGCCGCCCGGCGCGGTGAGCAGCGCGGCCCAGTGCGCCAGCCACCGCGGCTCCGGCTCCAGCACCGGAAGGGGCACGGCGCCCCCGGCCATGGCGCCCCCGGCCACGGTGGACCGGAACGTCTCGTACATCCCGTGCATCCCGGACGTCCCGGACGTCCCGTGCATCCCGTACGGCTCGTGCCGCCCGCACCCCTCGAACGGGCCGTCCTGGCCGCCCTCGCCGTCCCTCTCGTAGGGGGTGAACGTGAGCGTCGCGGTGGGGGCCGCCGGGTGCGGGGCCGACAGGCGCCCGGGGGTGGTGGGCAGCGCGGTGTCCCGCCACAGGTGCTCCGGGAGGGGCTGGACGACGGCCAGGGGCATCCGGCGTGCCCAGCGGTGCAGGGTGGCGTACCAGCGGGTCCCCGCGGAGCCCTCCCGCCACTGCGGGCCCATGCAGTCGCTGATCAGCAGGGTGACGGTCCGGCCGTCGGCGGGGGCATGAGCGTCGGGGCCGCGCACCGTGCCGTCCGCGCCGGCCCGGTACAGGACGACCGTGCGGAACGCGCCCGACTGGGCCAGCACCGTGTGCAGTTCGCGGACCAGCGGCCGCCAGACCGGCATGGTCGGGCCGGCGTCGTACACGAGGTTCAGGCGCAGCCAGCGCTCGCGGGCGGGGCGCAGGACCGGCAGCCACCACGCGGGGTCGGCGCCCAGCCGGGCGATGCGGTCGGCGGTCGCCCGTTCGTCCAGTTCGTGCCCCACGGGCGCGTCGATCCGGCGGCCCAGTGGGCGCAGCGAGCGTTGCAGGGCGAGCGGGTGGCGCAGCATCGGGGGCGCAGGGGCCAGCAGGGGGGTGTGGGACCGGTGGGCGGTGGAGGCGGGGCGGTGGGACGGGAGGTGCAGGGGGACGCGGGCGGGCGGCGCGGGCGCCCGGACGGGCTCCGGCTCCGGGGCCTGCGGTGCCGCCCGCGGGGACGGCCGGGG
>NZ_WWJT01000461.1 GCF_009865385.1 Streptomyces sp. SID486
CCGCCGTCGTGCCCACCGTCAGAGCCGGACGGTATGGTCCTCCCCGACGATCGGCGCCGGTGTTCGCTCATTCTCGCCACTCCTCAGCCCAGGACCCGGCCCCGTCGGCGCCGAGCGGCCGCCCACGGAGTGCCCTCTTGGGGTCAGCCGGGGAGCGCTTGCACTCCCCGGCATCTCCTACATGTTGTAAGAGTAAGGTGTGCCCGCACTACGCGTGCAGCCACCCCCTGGTCAGAGGCACGAGGCAGCGGGTTCCCGTCTCGGCGTCTGCCCGCCGACCCTCGACCCGCACAGCCGGCGGCGACGACCGAATGCGTCAGAGGTCGGGCTGCCGCTCTCCTTTCGGCTGGGCTGAAGCAAAGGGTGAGCTGGTCACAGGGGTCGGTTCGGTGATGCGCAGACGCCGTCGGCTGCGGCTTGCGAACGAGACGCAGAGCACGAGCGCCGTGACGAGCGACAGGAAGCCGCCCAGGATCAGGCCGGAACGGGCGCCGAGGGTGTCCGACACGAGACCGACCAGCGGGGCGCCGACGGGGGTGCCGCCGAGGAGGACGAGGAAGTAGACGGACAGGACGCGGCCCCGCACATGTGGGTCGGCATGGAGCTGGATCAGCGCGTTGGCCGTGGTGGTCACGGTCACCGCGGCACATCCGGTGAGGAACAGCAGGGCCAGGAACGAGCCGTAGCTCGGCATCAGGCCCAGCGCGATTTCCAGTGCGCCAAAGCCGATCGTGGTGGAGGTCAGACGGCGGGCGGTGGGGGGCCTGGGGTGGTTGGCCCAGTAGATCGCGCCGAGGAGGCTGCCCAGAGCGTAGGCGGCGGAGAGGCAGCCGAAGGTGGCGGCGCCCGTGTGGAACACCGTGACGGCGACGAGCGAGGTGGTGACCTGGAAGTTGAGGCCGAAGGTGCCGACGAAGGCGATGAGGCTGATCGGCAGGAGCAGTTCCGGGGTGGTGGCGATGTGACGGAGTGCGTCGCGCGCCCGGGTGGGGCCGGCTCGCGGGCGGGCGGGGGCGTTTGGTGCGTCGGTACGGATGGTGATCAGGCCGTAGAGGACGGCCAGGTACGAGGCGGCGTTCAGGAGGAACACCGGGCCGGTGCCGAAGGCCGCGACGGCCAGGCCGGCGAGGGCCGGCCCGACGCTGCGGGCCACGTTGAACTGGGCGGCGTTCAAGCTGACCGCGCTGGCCGTGCGCTCGCGGGAGACGAGTTCGCAGATGTAGGCGTTGCGGGCGGGACCGTCCACGGCGGTGGCGGTGCCGAGGGCGAAGGCCAGGGCGTAGACGGACAGCAGGTTCACCGCTCCGGTGACCGTGAGCAGTCCCAGGAGAAGTGACTGGGCGGCCATCGCCGTCTGGGTCAGGAGCAGCGTCCTTCGCTTGGGGTACCGGTCGGCCAGGACGCCCCCGGTCAGGCCGAGCAGGGTCTGCGGCAGGAACTGCAGCGCGGTCACGATGCCGACCGCGCTGCCGCTGTTGCCGGTGGTGTGGAGGACGAGCAGGTCCTGGGCGGCACGCTGCATCCAGGTGCCGATGTTGGAGACCAGCTGTCCGAGGAGGTAGCGCCGGAAGTTCCGAACGGCGAGAGCATGCGTCGCCGACAGGCGGAAGACGGTGCTCACGACGTACGGCGGGCACATGTGTCGCCTGCGACGGGCGCGCCGGCGTCGTCGAGGTGATGGAAGGTGGGGTGGGGGTGCATGAGGAACGCGTGGTGGGAGATGTTCCATGCGTAGGCGCCGGCCATGGCGAAGGCCACGCGGTCGCCGACGCGCAGCCGTTCGGTCATGATCCGGCTCGCCAGTACGTCCTTGGGCGTGCACAGCTGTCCGACCAGCGTCACCGGCTCGTCGCGGACCTCCGGACGGTCCCAGGGCCGGAGCCAGGTGTCCTCGGGGATCACCTCGAAGGGCTGGTCGTGCTGTTTCGCGGCCGGGGTGCGCAGGTGGTGGGTGCCTCCGCGCAGTACGGCGAACGCGTGCCCTCGGCTGAACTTGATGTCCAGGACCTGGGTGACGTACCAGCCGCAGTAGGCGGTGACCGAGCGGCCTGGTTCGATCCGGAGGGTGAGGCGGGGGTGGCGGGCGAGGATCCGGCGCAGTCCGGCGCCGAGGGCGGCCCAGTCGAACACCGCGGGCGGATGCGTGTAGTCGACGCCCATTCCGCCGCCGACGTTGACTTCACGCAGGTCGATTCCGCGATCACGGGCCCAGTTCCCGGCCCAGGCGAGGATCTTGTCGACGAGCCGGAGATGGGACCGGGCCTGGAGGCCGCTGGCAAGGTGGAAGTGGAGGCCGCGCAGTCGCAGGCCCGGGGCTGACTCCATCACCTCGAGGCAGCGGTCCAGTCGTACGGGATCCATGCCGAACGGCCCGCCGCCCATGGCCAGGGCGACTCGGCCCACGTCGACGGGCAGGTTGACGCGCAGCAGTACCTCCACGGTCCGGTCGCCCAGCAGGGTGGTGAGCAGGCGGAGTTCGTGTTCGCTCTCGATGTGCAGGCGTTCGGCTCCCGCGTCCAGCGCGCGGGTCAGCTCCTGCTGCGTCTTGCCGGGGCCGCCGAAGGCGATCGGTGCGTCGGGGACGATGGCGCGGACGTGGTCCAGTTCGCCGCCGGAGGCCACCTCGAAGCCGTGGACGTGTCCGGCGAGGGTTCGCAGGATCCGGGGGTCGGAGTTGGCCTTGGCCGCGTACAGCAGCTCCACGCGTTCCGGCAGTGCGGCCCGGATCGTACGCACGTGCTCACGCAGGTCCGGCAGGTCGTAGACGTAGGCGGGCAGATCGTCGTCGGGCAGTGCGGCGACGAGGTCGGACGCCTCGGGCCTCACCGGACCACCTCGCGGGGGAAGTCCCTCCCGAGCGGGCTGGGCACGGGCACGTAGGTCGCGTGCCGGTCGGCCTTGCGGGACCAGCGCAGCAGCAGGTTCGCCTTGGCCGGCAGCGGTACGCCACACAACAGGGCGCGCAGGCGCGGCGGTTCGGCGGCGGTGCGGGCGTAGGCGGCGAGGTGGTCGCGGACCAGTCCCCAGAGGGCGGGTTCCAGCGTCGGGTCGAGGTCGGCCAGGGCGCTGAGCATTTCGGCGGTGTGGTTGACCAGGAGGCAGTACGCGACCCGGTTCCAGCCGTGTTCGGGATCGTAGGTGAGGGAACCTCGTACGTCGGGCGGGAGGTCGGCGAGGGCCTGCCGGTGGCGGCCGGGCAGGAGCTTGGTGCCCTCCAGGTCGCGGAAGAGCATCTGCGCGGGTGTGCCGTCGCCGTCGACGCCGACGACGACGTTCTGCAGATGGGGTTCGAGCACGACACCGTGTTCGAAGTAGGCGGCCAGCACCGGCGGCAGCAGCAGCCGGAGGTACGCGTCCCACCAGGCCAGGACGTCTCCGTCGCCGCGGGCGAGCAGTCGCGAGACGTGGGCCGCGCCGGTCGGATACTCGTCCGCCACCGCGGCGGCGAGCAGGGGTGTCACCCCGGGACGCAGATGGTGGCGCAGACCGGAGCGGACGATGACACCGAAGCCTTCCAGGAGGGCGGTGTCGCCGGGCGTGTCCAGGGTCCGGTAGCCGGGCTCGGCCAGGAGCGCGCACCCCGGGAAGCGGCCGGCGAGTTCGGCGAAGACGGGCTGGAGCAGCCGTGTGAGGGCGACAGCGCCGGACAGTTCGTAGCCGGCGTGTCTGCGGACGCAGTTGGTGATGCGGACGTTGAGGCTGAACTTCAGGAACGCGTCGGTCCCGGGGTCGTACAGGGTCCGCACCGAGGCGGTCGGCACCCACTCCGGGCCGCCCGCGCCGGTGTCCACGACATCTCCGGCGGCGACCGCCTCGCGCAGCCGGCCGTGGTCCTTCAGCAGCCGGTGCTGCCAGGGGTGCACCGGAAGTACGGCGAACTCCGGGTCGAGGCCCGGGTGCAGCGTGTCCAGCGCGTGGGTCTCGCCCTCCTCCCGCACGAGGTGGCGGCGTACGGCCAGATGGCGCAGACGGAAGCGGGCACCGGTCTCCGGGCCGAACGCCAGCCAGTCCGCCGGGTCGCCGGTCCGGGCCTTGGGGGTGGGGTGGAAGCGGTGGCCGAACACCAGGGACTGCTCCGAGGCCACGTACGGGTCCGCGTGCGTCCGGGCGCCCGCCCGCGCTTCCAGTACGACGCGGATCGTCTCCCGGCTGTCGGCGACCTGGCTCAGGAACTCCTCGTTGCCGAGCCCGGTGCGCTGTTCCAGTTCGTCCTGGACGAGGCCGGCCAGCTCTCGCCAGTCCACGGTCACCCAGGCGTCGCCGTCGAGCCGCTGCACCGGGCCCTGGAAGCGGTGCGCTCCGATCGACGAGACCCGGCGCAGCGCCGTGCGCAGCAGGAGATCACGGCGGGGCAGTCGTAGCAGGAGGTGGTCGTCGACGACCGTCACCTGGTGCTCAGGGGCGGACACCTCGCGGATCAGGCAGTTGAGCAGTGTGTGGGTCGTGACGGTGTCGGCTGTGCGCGACGGCTCCGCGGTCTGGGCGGGGACGGTGGTGGCGATGTCGGTGTGGGGGGCTGCGCTGGTGGTCATGTGGTCGCTCCAGTGGGACAGCGGTCGGTGCCGGTGGTCAACGGCACAGCGCCAAGGGGTTGGGGACGGACGTCCATTGCGCGGCGCCCGGGTTCTCGGACAGCCGCATGGCGATGGTCGCCTTCAGCGGCATCGTGTCCGCGAAGAACGCCGCCGCGTCCTCCTGGTCCGGCAGGCCGGCGAAGACGCGGCGCCCGACCTCGGCGACCGCGCCCCACAGCGCCCGTGGATCAGCCGCCCGGGCCCGGCCGAGGACGTCGACGAGTTCGCTGAAGACCCCGCTGATCAGGCCGCCGAAGAGCTTGGTGTGCAGGGCGCCCACGTCGTCGCCGGCGCGGCTGCCGAGCAGCGGCGGCAGCGTGAAGCCGTATCGGGCCAGGCGGTGCGGGCTGACCCGTACGCCGTCCAGGTCCCGGTACAGCACCCGCACCGGCCGCCCGTCTCGCAGGACGACCAGGGTGTTCTGGCCGTGCGCCTCCAGTGCCACCCCCATGGACAGCAGCGTCAGGGCCGGCGGCAGGACGAGGCCGGCCAGGTCCGCCAGCCAGCTCAGCGGGTCCCCCGACACCATGGCGGCTCCGGTCGCGTGCACGGCGGTGAGCGGTACCGCGATCTCACCGGGGTCGAGGTGGCGTTCGGTCGACTCGCGGATCATGGCGGTCAGGCTCGCGGAGGGCCGTCCGTCCACGCACACCGAGCCGCCGCCCAGCTCCCGCAACACCCGCAGCATGCCGCTGTGTCCGGCCTTGTCGACGACGGCCGCGACCAGGTCGGACAAGGGGGGCCCGTCGGCGGCCTCGGCCGGGGAGATGGTGCGCCGGTAGTTGGTGACCTGGACGTCGAGCGCGGTCTTGATGTGGCACCCCGACAGGACGCCCAGCGGTGCGAGGGTGCGCAACGACAGCAACGGGCGGGCCGGGACCGTCTCCTCCACGACGGCCAGGTCGGGGTGGTGCCCGAGCACGTGGTCCCGCTGCCAGGGGTGCACCGGCAGCAGGTACGCGTCGCCGTCCCGCAGTGTGGGCGGCCAGTCGCCGGCGCCCTGCCAGCGGTCGGCCGGGACCCGGAGCAGCGCGAGCGGGACGACCGGGTGGTGCTCGGGCGCGTAGGCGAGCACATCGGCGACGGACATGCCGGTGCGCGTCCGGCAGCAGGGGTGCTGCGGGTGGCCGTCGACGACCGCCTGCTCGGCATCCGCCGAGTCGGCCGGAGGAACCTTCCGGTCCGTGTTCGCCGCCCTGGCCAGGGCCAGGTTGACGACGCTGTTGTCGAGCTCGGCCGCCAGCCGATCCGCCGCGGGGGTACGCAGGCCGAGCTGCGCCAGCAGGTGGGCCGGGTCGCTGATCGGCCCCTCCGGCCCGGATACGGCGAAGTCCCGCGGAACTTCGGCGAACGGCCGGGCGTCGGCCTCGGCCGCCGCGAGTGAACCGCCCCGTCGCAGCTCGACGACCAATGATGCGGACTCACGGCGACGCGTGGTCACACCGGGCAAGGGCTCTCGTGCGAAGGCCCCCCACAGGCGGCTCAGCACGGTGGCACGTGCTCCCGGGAGTGCCGTCGCGAAGGGTTCAGCCAGGTCAGGGCGGAGGAGACGTAGTTCGTCATGGAACATGCGGTGTCCCTGGTTCTCACGGTGGCGGTTGTCCGGTGGTGCTCCGGTGGCACCAGCCGCGCAACCGACGCTACGGGAAGACGATCAAGCGAATTGCCAGAGCAAAGACAGCAGGAGGTCCGGGATTCCCTCGAAGCGGCGTTTCGCCTTGCGCGATTCCAGCCGCCCGGCCGAGGAGGACGCCGGCTCCCGCGAACTGACCTTGGCTCAGATCCCGACTGCCACCTGGGGACCGAGGACCGGCACCCGACGTCTTAACTCCTGGCTTGCGCCACGCTGGCCGGCTCCTTGATGTCGTCAACACGACGCGCCTCGGTGAATGGGCCGATCGTGGAAGATCACCGGCTCGGGGGAGCCTGCGGCGTTTGCGCCACGCGCGGTGGCCGCCGTCTGTGAGCCTTTCGGCATGCGTGTCTTGCTGATCGAGGACGACGACCGGGTGGCCGGCCCGTTGGCGGAGGGACTGCGCCGTTTCGGGTTCGCCGTGGAACACGCCAGAACGGGGGCCGAGGGTCTCGCCGGGCCGGAGGTGGCGATGGTGCTGCTGGACCTGGGACTGCCCGACATGGACGGCATCGACGTCTGCCGGGCGCTGAGGTCCCGTTCGTCAGTGCCGATCATCATGATCACGGCCAGAGACGACGAGGTGGACCGTGTACTCGGTCTCGAACTGGGTGCGGACGACTACGTCTCCAAGCCCTTCGGCGTACGGGAACTCGTCGCCCGGATCCGTGCCGTGACCCGCCGCGCCCGCCCCGCGGTTCCGGACACTCGGTGTGAGTCCTCGAAGCCCTGGGACGAACTCAGGCGCCCCGGGGCACCCGACATCCAGCGGCTCGGCCCTCTGACCGTCGATCGTCGCACCCGGCAGGTGCGCCTGCACCAGTCGTCCATCGCCCTCGCGCCCAAGGAGTTCGACCTGCTCACCTGTCTCGCCGAGGACCCCGGTGCCGTCTGCTCCCGCCGGCAGATTCTCGACACGGTCTGGGAACCGAACTTCTTCGGCCCCACCAAGACCCTGGACGTGCACATCGCCGCGCTGCGCCGCAAACTGGGCGATGCGTCCTGGATCGAGAACATCCGCGGAATCGGCTTCCGCCTCGTCCTCCCGGCATCCCTCGACGCCACGTCCGCCGCGGTGCAGGTGCGCGGCGGAGAGAGCCGGTGACGCGTCGCCTCCTGCTCAGCCACCTGAGCCTGATACTGCTCGTCCTGCTCGCGCTCGAAGTGCCTTTCGGCGTCTTCTACGCCCGCAGCGAGCTGTCCCGCTTCTCATACACGGCGGAGCAGGGGGCGATGACGCTCGCCGAGGTCTGCGAGGACAAGATGGAGCACGGTCTGACATCCGACCTGCCCGAACTGGCCGACGCGTACGGGCAGCGGACCGGCGGCACCGTGCTCGTCGCCGACCGCCGGGGCGTCGTCCTCACCGACACCGCCGCCCACGCCATGGTCGGCAAGGACCTGTCAGCCGAGCCCGACATCTCCTCGGCACTGCACGGTCACCCCGCTGTCGGCACGCGCAGGGCCCCTCCCCCGGACGGTGAGCACCTCTTGGTCACCGTCCCCGGCGGGTCCAACGCCGCCGTCGCCTGTGTGGTCCGTACGGTGTACGCACTGGGCCCGCTCACGGCCAGGGTGCACACCACCTGGCTGGTCCTCGCCGCCGCCGGGCTCGGGGTCCTCGCGGCCGCCTCCTTGATCGGGTTCGCTCTCGCGCGCTCGATCACCCGACCCGTGCAGGCCCTGGAACGCGCCACCGCCCAACTCGCCGAAGGCCGGATCACCGATCCACCGGCCGCCGACCGCGGGCCACCGGAACTGCGCCGGCTCGCCGCGTCGTTCATCCGGACCGCGACCCGGCTCCAGCACCTGCTCCAGGCTCAGCAGGCGTTCGCCTCCGACGTGTCGCACCAGCTGAAGACACCCCTGACCGCACTACGGCTGCGCCTGGAGAACTTCGAGCCGCACCTCGCCTCCTGCGCCCAGGACAGCCTCGACAAGGCACTCGGGGAGCTGGAGCGCCTCAGCCGCATGGTGCAGGGTCTGCTCGCGCTCGCACGGCTGGAGAACACCGAGATCCGGGCGGAGGCAGCCGACCTCGGTACCGTCGTCGCCGATCGCGCGGGCATCTGGACCGCCTTCGCCGACGAACAGCAGGTCGACATCATCGTGTCCGGAGGCACGTCCCTTCCGGTCTTGGTGGTCCCCGGCGCTCTGGAGCAGATCATCGACAACCTGCTCTCCAACGCGCTACGGGTGTCCGCACCGGGAACCTCCGTCACGCTGGCCGTCGTCGACACCCCCGCGCAAGGCAGCCACACCCCGCCCATGGCCGAGCTGCATGTGATCGACCAGGGCCCCGGCATGACCGAGGCCGAACGACACCGGGCCTTCGACCGCTTCTGGCGAGCTCCCCATGCCGACCACGACGGCACCGGCCTCGGTCTGGCACTGGTCCGGCACCTGACCCGAGCCGGAGGTGGCGACGTCACCCTGGAGGCAGCCCCCGGCGGCGGACTCGACGCCGTCGTCCGCCTCCGGCACGCCGAATGCCACACGCAGCAGAATCGCCCTGTCACCACAGCGGACATCGACTCGGCCGCCCGATCCGCACCTGCACGGTGGAGCGCGGGTGCTCCATAGACCGACCCTGGCTGCACGTGGGCCCGTGCAGTGCACGGTGCAACCGGGTTGGCCGGTGGGGTCAGCTTCGAGTCGGTGATCGCGGAGACGGTCTGTTCACGATGACAGCGATCGCGTTCATCGGCCTGGGCGCCATGGACTCCCCCATGGCGGTCGACCTCACCAGAGCCGGATACTCCGCCGCGGCGTCAGCCGCACCCCGGCAAGGCGGCGCCGCTCCTCCGGGCCACCGGGGGCGGCCGGCCGTCGTTCATGGGCCTGGCGGGGTGGGACGTAGGGCGAGGAGGGCGATGTCGTCGGTGCTGCCGGCGCCGAGGCTGAGGATGAGTTCGTCGCAGAAGACGTCGAGGGGTGCCTGGGCGAGGGCGGCGGTGTGCCGGCGCAGGCGGTCCAGGGCATCGCTGAGGGATTCCCCTGGGCGTTCGATCAGGCCGTCGGTGAACATGAGCAGCGTGGAGTGGGCCGGCAGCGGGCTACGGGCGGTGGTCCTGGGAAGGGCGCTGTCCACGCCGATGAGGAGACCGGAGGCGGAGTCCAGGTACTGGGTGTCGCCGTCGGGACACGTCAGGAGCGGCGGGAGGTGTCCGGCGGAAGAGTAGTGCACTTCCCATGGGCCGTCGTGCGGGCCTTCGACGACGGCGTAGGCGCAGGTCGCGGTGGAGTCCGGGTACAGGGTGAGGGTCGCGAGGTCGAGGCGGCGCAGTACCTCCGCGGGCCGGTCCTGGCAGTCGACGGCGATGCCGCGGAGCATGTTGCGCAGCTGGCTCATCGTCACGGCGGCGTTCAGGTCATGCCCGGACACGTCTCCGATGACCACGGCTGTGTCGCCGTCGGGCAGGGTGAAGGCGTCGAACCAGTCGCCGCCCACCTGGGCGGTGGTGCTGGACGGGGCGTAGCGGGCGGTGATCTCCATGGACGGGATGTGCGGGAGGCGGGGCAGAAGGGACCGTTGGAGCCGCTCGGCCGTGTTGCGGGTGTGCTGGTGCAGACGGGCGTTGTCGACGCTCAGTGAGATGCTCTTCACGAGGTCGGCGACGAGGAGCGCGTCCTGTTCGGTGAAGGGGTCGTCGTGGCCGGTGCGTACGACGATCAGGGCGCCCAGCACCTCGCGGCGGGCCCGCAGCGGCGCCATGATGGTGCTGTCGGCGCCCAGCTGCTCGAACAGCCTCAGCTGCCGGGCGTCCAGGGCGCTTTCCGCCTGGTCCGGTGAGGGAATGTCGGTGATCAGCAGGGGTCCCGCGCCGTTCAGTACCCGGGCCAGCGGTCCTCGCGCGTTCTCGGAGACCGGGGGCAGCCTGCCGAGGTCCACCCCGGCGCTCAGTGCCCGGGGCTCGCGGTGGACGACGCAGACCCGTTCGGCGTCCCCGTGCTCGTCGAGCAGGTCGACCACGCACCAGGTGGCCGTCCGCCGGGTGAGGACGTGGCACACCCGGCGCAGTCCCTCGCGCAGGTCGAGTGTGCTCGACAGCGCACTGGTGGTGTCCGCCAGCAGGCTCAACCGCTCCCAGGACCGTGTCGCCTGCTCACCGCCGGCCCGCGGCGCAGCTGCCGCGCCGGTGTGCGGCCGCACCGCGGTCCCGGTCCCGGGTCGTGATACCGGGCGGTCCTCCCCGGGGGCCGTCGCTCGGGGCATGAACTGGCCGATGCGTACCGTGCGGCCGTCCACCGCCTCCTGGCTCTGGACGTGCAGACGCACATGGACGAGGCTGCCGTCGTGGTGCAGCGCCGGGAGAGGGATGGACCGGCCCATGATGCGGGACCGGCCGGTCAGCCGGAGCCGGGTGAACCCAGCGCGATGGCGCTCGCGCAGATGCTCGGGGATGAGCACGGTCAACGGTCTGCCGATCAGCTCGTCGGTCTGCCATCCCAGCAGGTCGGCCAGTGCGGCGTTGGCCGCGATGATCCGGCCGTCGTCGTCGGCCGCGACAGTCGGGACATCGCTGTCCTCCACATCGCCGGCGTCCCACGGCGCCAGTTCGACGGAGGTTGCGTCCGGCATGCCGGGCAGCAGCGTCCACGCGGTGGGCGGACCCCCGGAGAGCTGGGTGACCAGCTGGTCGAGCACCCATCGGTAGTGGGTCCGCACGTGCGGCGGCGCAGGGAGGGTGAGCAGGGTCCCCAGCTGCGCCGCCGCGTCGCCTTGTTCGAGAACATGCCGCAACGTGTCCACGGCCGGCGCGGCGTCCAACGGGAAGGCGATGTCCAGGGTCACCGTGGCGCCGCCGGTGACCGTCTCCTCCAGTGCGGATGTCATGCACGCGTTGATCACGTGGGCCACATCGCCGGCGACGAGCAGCGCGGGGCCCGACACTCCGGCGTGCTCCTCGACGCGTGTGGTCAACATCAGTTCTCGCAGCATCCCGTCACCGTGCTGCTGCGCCGCGCGGAACACGGTGTACGGCATGTCGATCAGCGTCACGGTCGCGGTCCGTCCGCACACGGGCACGGACTCCCACCCGGACGTCGGCGGCACCGGGGCCTTGGGCCACAGCTCGAACCAGACCGTCTTGCGGCCCTCCCCGACGTGGGCCCCATGACTGGAGGCCAGCTCCTCGACCACGGCAAGGCCCCGCCCCGTACCGGCGTAAGGCCGGGGCTCCCGCGGCACCAGCGGGCGGTCCGGCCGTCCGTCGCCGACTCGCACCCGCACTTGTCCCTCGTGCGACCAGATCCGCACCTCCACCTCGGTTCGCGCGTGCAGCACCGCATTGGTCACCAGCTCACTGGTCAGCAGCTCGGCGGTGTCCACCACCTCCGGCGCGACACCACGCAACACCGACCGCACGAACCGCCGGGCCAGCGGTGCGCTGCGCGTCTCCGGAGGAAAACGCCGGCAGAGGACTCCGGATGGGCTGGAGCTGTTCATAGCACCATCAATCCCTCTGACAGGCGCAAATCTAACTTGCCCGTGCAGGGTGATCCACCGATGCGGGGACGTCTCTCGCCTTACCACCGCGACGGTGTGCGCGGTAAGGGGGTGGCGAGGTGGGCCCGCTGGTGCGGTGGTGGGTGAGGAGGTCGGTGATGTCAGGTCATGGCGTGTGAACCGGGTTCGGTGCATGGGTTGTTCGTACGCCGTCTCAGCAGGTCGGAACCGTGTGACGCGGCTCGGGCCTACAAAGTTGGTCACGCCCTCGTACAGGGCGAGGTCGGGCGACGCCGGGGCGGGCACGTGCGGACCATCGGTGGGCGGCGGTCAGCAGGTCCCGGCAGTCGCACGAGCCGCGCGAGACGACCGGGGCCACCGGCGGCGCCTTCACCGGTCACCGGGTCCGCGGCGGCGCCTCGGCCCTGCTGCCGGGACGGTACGACGACACCGGCCGCCTCCACCGCACCGGTCGCACCCTCCAGCCTCTCCCCGGCAGCCGGCGGTACAGCGCACGTGGCCGCCGGCGGCCGAGGCTCAGGCCCGCCCGATCGCCGCCTCGGCAGCGGCGGCGAAGGCGTCGACGTCCTCTTCCGTGGTGTCGTAGGAGCACATCAGCCGCACCTCACCGCGGTCCTCGTCATTGAGGTAGAGCGTGTACCGGTCCGCAAGACGGGCGCGGGCCGCGTGGGGAAGTGTCGCGAACACCGTGTTGGCCTCGACGGGACGGCTGACCGTCACTCCCTCCGTACGGGACAGAAGGGTGTTCAGCCGTGTCGCCATGGCGTTCGCGCGCCTCGCGTTGCGCTGCCACAGGTCCCCGTCGAGGAGCGCCTCGAACTGGACGGACAGGAAACGCATCTTGGAGGCGAGCTGCGCGGAGCGTTTACGCAGATACGGCAGGCCCGAGACCCGGGACGGGTCCAGGGCCACCACGCACTCCCCGAACAGCAGGCCGTTCTTCGTGCCGCCGAAGGACAGGATGTCGACCCCCGCGTCCGTCGTGCAGGCGGACAGGGGGACTCCCAGGGACACCGCCGCGTTCGCGAGGCGCGCGCCGTCCATGTGCACGGCGAGGCCGTGGGCGTGCGCACGAGCGGTCAGGTCACGGATCTCCGCAGGGGTGTAGCAGGTACCGAGTTCCGTGGCCTGGGCCAGGGAGAGAGTCAGGGGCGGAGCGGAGTGCACGTCGTTCGCCTCCGCCACCGCTGCGTCGACCAGTTCCGGGCTCAGTTTGCCGTCCGTGGAGGGCAGCCCGAGCAGCTTCAGCCCCGCCATGTGCTCCGGACCGCCCCCCTCGTCCTCGTTCAGGTGGGCCTGCTCGGCGCAGATCACCGCTCCCCAGCGGCTGGTGACGGCCTGCAGCGCGATGATGTTGGCTCCGGTCCCGTTGAAGACGGCGAACACCTGTGCGTCGGGCCCGAAATGACGGCGGAAGGTGTCCTCCAGGTGAGCCGTGTAGCAGTCCATGCCGTACGCCTGCTGATGGCCGCCGTTGGCCACGTGGAGCGCGGAGAGGACCTCCGGGTGGGCGCCTGAGCAGTTGTCGCTGGTGAAATCCCGCCGTCCGGGGTCGTGGCGCCGGACGGCGGCGCCGACGGGCAGTGTGGACGGCACCAGACGCGCCACAGGGGTCGTCGCAGGCCGTACCCGCGGCGGTGTCCCCTCCCTTCAAGCGCCGGCGACGTAGGACCAGTACGGCTCGACGAGCACCCCCAGCTGCCGGGCGGTATGGAGGATGCGGTCAGGTTCCTCTCCCCGGGCGAGGCCGTACTCGAGTACCCGGAGGGTTCCCTCGGCGACCTCGGGCGGCGGCCGGTCCCCCCAGCTCTCCATGTAGGTGAGGACGGGGCGGGGAACGTCCGGCAGCCGGCGTGAGGCGGAGACGAGGGCGGAGAAGAGGGTGCACCAGGTGGAGAGGTCCGTGTGGAGGTAGAGGGCGGCTTCGGCGGGGCCTGCCTGGGTGCCCATCCAGGTGAGGTCGCGCACGACCCGGAACAGGCCCTGGTCGACCGGTACCGGCGGGATGCCGCCATCGGTGAGGCCGACGGACGAGGTGGCTTCGCGCAGCAGTCCGCGAGCGGTGGCGATGGTGTGCAGGACGAAGGAGAACAGGGTGGCCGGGATCTCGTGGCGGTGCCGGGACACCAGCAGCGCGTACGTGGAGAGTTCGGCTTCCTGGCACTGGTACTCGGCGAGCACGATGCGCTTGAAGTGGTCGGTGTCGATCTCCCCGGTCCGGGCGAGTTCGACGAGGCGGTTTCCGCTGACGAAGCGTTCGACGTCCGGTTTCATCGCTTCGACGAGTTGTTCGGCATTCATGTGGTCTCCCGTGACCGATCGGAGGGGTGAGGGGGAGGGTGCCGCCGGGCGCGGGGCCACCGGGACGGGGGAGGGTGTTCCGGTGACCATCCGGCCCCCCTGGAAGACGTACCGGCTGCGGCTGGTGGCGGTGATGTCGTGGAAGGGGTCGCCTTCGAGGGCGACGAGGTCGGCCGTGGCGCCGGGGGTGATGGTGCCCAGGTCGGGGCGGCCGAGAAGGTCGGCTGCGACGCAGGTGGCCGCCCTCAGGGCACGCAGGGGGGTGTATCCGTGGGCGAGCATGGTGGGGAACTCGCGCCAGTTCTCGGCGTGGGGGAACATCCCGGCGTCGGTGCCGAAGGCCGTCTTCACGTTCGTCCGGGCGGGACGCAGCAGTCCTTCGCGCAGTGCCTCGGCGTGTTCTCGGTAGTTCGCGCGGACGATCGCCGTGGAGCTGTCCCAGAAGCCGTCGTCGTCGAGCCGGTCGAGGAAGTATGTCTGGGCGTAGTGGGTCGGCACCAGGAACACCCCTGCGTCCTCCATGACCTGGTAGGTCGACGGAGTGGCGAAGCAGCCGTGTTCCACACTGCGCACTCCGGCCTCGACGGCGCGCAGGATGGCACGGTCGGTGAACAGGTGCGCCGCGCAGGGAAGTCCCAGATCGTCGGCGGTGGAGACGATGGCGTGCATCTCCGCGTCCGAGTACGCGGTACTGGTGGGGCTGTCCACGGGTGAGGAGAATCCGCCACTGCCCGCGAACTTGATCCAGTCGGCGCCGGCCCGGGACTGCTCGCGCACCGCGCTGCGCAGCCCTTCGACGCCTTCGGCCAGCGTGCCGATCTGGTGCCCGTACCGCAGAGCGAGGTCGGGCTGTTTGTCCCCGTGGCCTCCGCGGGGCGTCAGGATGTTGGGCGCCGCCAGAATGCGGGGTCCCTCGACGAGGCCGTCCTCGACCGCCTGGCGCAGGGACACGTTGAGTGGCAGGTGGGCACTGCCCAGGTCCCGCACGGTGGTGAAGCCGCGGTGCAGCAGGGCGCGCAGGACGGGCACCGCGGTGAGGGTCTGGTAGGCGGCGGGCGCCGTCTCCGCGGCTTCGTCCAGAAGGTGGACGTGACAGTCGATGAACCCGGGCAGCAGGGTGCAGCCAGGCATCTCGACGACGTCCGCCTCCGGGCCGGCCGGGAGGTCGGGTCCGATCTCGGCGATCCGGCCGTCGCGTACGAGGACGCACAGGCCGTCCACCGGTGTGTCCGCGACCGCGTCCCACACGCGGTCGGGCCGCAGCAGCAGGTCTCTGACGGGGGGTGCGTGCATGGGTACCTCCGGGACGGCGGTGCGGGTCGGGTCGGGCGGACGGGGACCGGCCACTGCGGGCAGGGCGCCTGAAGGGCCTGTGGTGTCCTTGGTCAGGGAAGGGTGAGCGGTGTGTACCGGGGGTCGTCCCACAGGTCGCCGGGTCCGGGGTTGCCCGGTTCCGGCCGGGCGCCGAGTTGCCGCAGGACTCCCCAGGCGGCGTTCAGGCCGGAGGCGAGCGCGTGGTCGACCCAGCCCGGAGACCACGAGGTGTCGTCACCGGCCAGGAAGAGGGCGTTCGGCGGTTCTCCCGGTACGGCGGCTGTGCCGCTGAAGTCCTTCATGAAGTGGGCGAACAGATCACGTTGGTAGGGGTGGTCGCCCGGACACGAGAAGCGGCTCAGACCACGGAAGTTCCGTTTGTCCTCCCACGACACCGTCAACGTCGCCGCGGCGTCGGCATGGGCGCGCAGTGCGTCCGCCACCTCTGGGTGGATGTCGGCGAGATCGCGGATGAAGAGGGCGAGACGTTCCTCCGGGGCGGAGGGTGCCACCTTCATGGCGTCCTGCGCCCAGGTGAAGCTGAGGTCCACCACACCGCGCCGGCCCCCGGGTCCGCGCGGTGGGCCGTAGTCCAGGGTGTAGGCGGCCCTCGGCAGCCGGTCGGTGAGGGTGACGCCGTCCATGGACGTTCCCTCCCAGAAGGGACTGTCCACCACGAGCGCGGTCTTGGAGGACTGCCAGTAGTGCAGCCGGCGGATGGCCCGCCACAGGCGCGGGCCGAGCGCGGGGGTGTGGGCGGCGGTGGAACGCACCTCCACACCGGTCTCCAGCAGACGCAGCTGGGGGGTGAACACGGCGGCCGCGTACCGTTCGCTGCGCCCGTCCTCGCTGTGCACCACGACCCCGCGAGCGGCGTCCGGTTCGACGTCGACGGCCCGCACGGCGGGGCGTAACGCACCCGCGTTGGCGGCCTCCAGGCTGCGGGTACGCCCGTCGGGGCCGGTGGTGCGGTGTGCCCAGAAGCCCTCGGCCAGCCGGCTGATGCCGTCCGGCGCGTACAGCAGACCGCTTCCTTCGGAGCACAGCAGCAGGCGCAGGATCTCGACCATGCTGAGCTCGAAGAAGGAGTCCCAGACCGCGGGTCCTATCCCGGCGGTGCCCAACAACCGTGCCTGATCATGGCTGAGGCCCGCGCCTTCCGGGTCGCGCAGGAAGCGGTAGAAGGACCACATCTCGAACCTGGTCAGCACCGTGCGCCAGCGGCGGCGCACCGCGGTGAGGTCGCGGGCGGCCACGTCTCGCTGGATCTGGAGGAAGCCGATGCGGGCAAGCGCCCGCTGCCAGCGTGTGTGCGCCTCGCGGAATTCCTCGTGGAGGTCGTAGAGGTCTTCCAGGCTCCCCGCCGGGTACTGCCGGCCGTCGACGTCGAGCACGGTCAACGGCGTGGGAGCCGCGTAGTTGTCACGGAAGGGCTCCAGCCGTACGTCGAACGTATGACCGTATTGGCGCAGCAGTCGTGCGGACTCGGGGAACCGCAGGCAGCCCAGCTCCACGACGGCGCTGTCCCCCTCGTCGAGTCGCCGGCTGTACATGCGGCCGCCCAGGCGCCTGCCCCCCGGCCCGTCCTGGCTCCGTTCGGCCTCGTACACGACCGGTCGGCAGCCCGCGCGCAGCAGTTCGTAGGCGGCCGCCAGTCCGCTGGCTCCCGCTCCGATCACGGCGACGCGCGCATCCGCGGTCCTCTCGGGCAGCCGCCCCATGCGTCGGCCGTCACCGACGTGCGCGGCGTAGTCGAAGGGGAAGTCGACCTGCAGGTCGCTGGCGGGCGGACGGGTGCTGGGGCTCATCGCTGACTCCGTCGGGGAAGGGCGGGAAGGTTCCAGGTGTGCACGGGGCGGGCTCCCTCGGCGAGCCGTGCGTAGCGCACCGTCAGCTCCTCGAGGAGCGGGTCGGGCCGGCCCGCACCGGCGACGCGTGCGCCCCCGTCGCCGGCCGGTCCGGCTGGAGTGACCGTCCGTGTCGCGGTGACGCCTTCCGGTGCGGGCGGGAGCACGCCTCGTTCCGGTGCCGTGGCGGTGGGTCCGGTCGTCTGCCGGTCCGCCTGCCACGCGCACCTCTCCCGCCGGCTCAACGCCTCCAGCGTCCGCTGCTGCCACCACGCCCCGGTACGGCCGGACGCGGCCCGGCGGCCCAGCAGGTCCAGCACGCTGTCCGCCTCGGCGGCGTCCACCCCGGCCGTGACCAGTCCTTCCCGCGCCCGCGGCAGCAGTTCCTGCACCAGGGCGCCCGCCTCGTGTCTGCGGGGCGCGGAACCGGGTGAGGGCCACCACAGGCTCGCCCGCAGTCCGTCACGCGCGGCCCGGTAGAAGTTCTCCCTGGCGTGGGAGAACGGCAGCTCCCGCGCCACATCGCGGCCCTCGGCGGCCAGGGACAGGGTGAGACCGACCAGGAACGCCGTGTTCGCCGCCATGTCGAGCGGGGTCGGTCCGGAGGGCAGTGCCCTGAATTCGATCCGCAAGTGCCCGACCGGGTCGTACACCGGCCGGTTCCACGGCCACACGGTGCTCACGTGCAGGCGCAGTTCCTCCAGTGCCGGGCAGCCGTTCGGCGAGACGTCGTCGTCCTCGACCGGGGAAGCCGCCGGAAGCAGGACGTCGTAGCCGCGCACGGCTTCCTCGAACGCCGCGAGCGGACCGCCTCGCAGCCAGGCGTGCCCGAAACCGACCCGCGGTCGTGACGTCCCGCGGCAGCTCGCGTCACGCTCCCCGAAGCCCTGTTCGTACACCGCGATGCGGGCTTCCTGCCAGCCGCGCCGGCCCAGCGGGAAGGGCGAGTTGCCCGCGGCGGCCAGAGCGGGTCCGGTAGCGAGCTGGGCGGCGTTGTACATGGGGCAGAAGACGTCCGGGGCCACTGTCAGGTGCACCTGCCACGAGCAGGCCGCGCCCTGGACCGCCACGGACTCGGCCCGCAGCAGTCCCTGATCGCCCTCCCCCACACACAGCCGGAACGGCGCGGGACGCCGCCGGGCCCACGCGCGTTCCAGTGCGTGGTAGCGCGGCAGGTCGGTCAGCGCCCGTGCCGTCAGGTCGGCCGGGGTCAGCGTGGGCAGGGTCCCGATCGGTACCGCTCGGGCGCCGTGGCGCGGCAGCGACCATGCGGTGATCCGCGTCAGCGCCCGGGACGCCTGTGCGGCCAGCTCCGTGAACGGAAGCCCCCGCAGGGCGACCGGCTCGAGATTGGCCTCGAGGTTGAAGCGGGCCACTTCGAGGGCGAGACCGTCGTCACCCAGTCCCTCGCGGACAGCCGCGTTCACCGGGACGGGACGGCCGTCCGGCCCGACCAGCGACAGTTCCAGTTCCGCACCCAGGGTGCTCGGCACCTGTCCGAACCGGGGCCGGGCCACCAGCTTCTCCAGTGCGGCGAGGCAGTCCGCCAGGCGGGCGCGGAACCGGTCGTACTCCTCTTGCGTGAATGCCACTCGTCCGACCTCGCGGCCCATGTCCACTTCCTCCCGTACGTGACCTCACCCGACGCGCTGGTCCCCGCGGCTCTCATCCGGCCGTGGCGACCGCCCGCCACCAGGACCGCAGCGCCGGCTCCATCCGCACCGCACTGCGCGTGATCCACTCGTCCCGTTCGTCGCGCGCCCTGCCGTACTCGATGACCTCCAGGGCGCCGTCCGCCACCTCCGGAGGGTTCTCGCGGTAGGCGCCGATGTACTCCACCGCGGCCTCGGGAACCTGCTCCGCCTCGCTCAGCACGTCGGCCAGAACGGCACAGGTGTTGCACCACAGGGTGAAGTCGGTGCGTGCCACGAGAGCGGCTTCCGCCGCTCCGGCGTGCAGGGCGACCCAGGAGATGAACTCGGTGAAGCGCCGCACCGGTTCCAGGCGAGGAGCACGGCGCATCTCGTCGGGCGACATGCGCAACGCCGGCGCGAGACCGTTCACCATCCGGTGCCGGGCCCGCATCAGTTCGTGTGCGACGAAGGAGAAGAACCCGCCGGGCACCTCGTGCGGATAGCGGGCCAGCAACAGGCCGTACGCCGTGAACTCGGCCTCCTGGGACTGGAACTCGGCGAGGGCGAAGTTCCGCAGGTGCTTCTCCCCGATCATCCCTTCGCGGGCGAGGGAAAGGAACTCGTTGGCAGCGAGGTGTTCGGGCAGGTTGATCCCGACGGTGTCGATGAACTCAGTGGCGGGCATGGAGGGTGCTCCTCGGATCGGGAGATGGTTTGCCGTGACGGGCGTGGGTCGCGTCAGGCTCGACGCCGACCATCCGGGTCGCGAACGCAGACCGACGAGCCGCGACGGTCCGCGGCCCCGCCGAGGCCCGGGCCGGCCGAAGCCGGGCAGCGGTCCGGACACCTCGTCGCGGCCCGCCGTCCGGCGGGTGCGGTGCGCATCGCCGGGCCGCGCTCCCGCATGTCCCGCGCCGCTCACCTGTGCTCGCACGGTCATGGCCGTCACTCCGTTCCGGACGCTCCGTCACGCCGACGGGGAGAGGGTGGAAGGACACCGCCGCACCCCTTCAGAGGCCGTGCCGACGTGTCACCCACGCCCCCACCCGGCTCCCGGGACCCACGCGGAGCGCCGGGCGGCACTCCCTCGGACCCTGTACCGGCTCCCCGGGGGTGCGCGGCACACACCCGCACGGTGCCGATGAAGCGTGAACGCGTTGAACGCGCGGCCATCGCCGGTCCCCGCGCGTCCCCCTCACCCGGACGGCATCCCACACCGTGCGGTCACCGGTCCGGGATCACAGGGTGGTCCCATGAACGATCCGCTCTTCGACCGCGTCGCCGGCCTTGCCCTGCGCGCGGCCGCGACCGAGGGGGCGCGCCGCCACGCGCACGCCGGTCCGTCCGAGACCGGCCGGGCCGGGCGATCGTGCGGGGAGAAGGCGGCGTCAGGGGCAGGAGGCGGAGCGGGGGCCGGCTCGGACGGGTCCGCCTGACCCGCCTCGAACCGTCGCCGGCGGGCGGAGCGACCGGACGCGCTCCGGTGGCCTCCGGTCCCAGCGGGTGACGCGTCGATGCGGCCCTGTCGGCCCCCTCGTTCGCCACCGGCGGGGAGAAGCCGCGAACCTCGCGCTCCGCGGGGGGCGCGCCATCCGGTCCCGCCCGCCGCGCACGCGGTGTCGAGGACCTCGCCGAGCCTGCGGACGCGGGCGCACAAGTGGCCGGTCGTAGCGCGGTGATGGATCGGACGGGCGTCTCCCCGGCGCCCCGCCGCGCGTGCCACGGTGAGCCTCCTCGGAGGGGATTCAGGGGCCGGGCGTCGTGCGGGTGAGCGCCGCGAGGCGCTGCAGCAGGTCCGCTGCCTCGGGCACCCGCCGGTACGGCGTGAGCCGGGCCCGTATCTCCCGCAGCATGAGCGAGGAGCGGTGGGAACGCAGGAAGCGATGTTCCTCACCGAAGAGCCGGCCCGTGTCACATGCCTCCTCCACCCGCCCCCGCTCCAGCAGCACGAGTGTCAGGCGCGCCTGGCTGAGTGCCCGGGTGCGGTGTTCGTGGAGGGGGCGCCGCCCCGCCGCGTACCGCAGGGCGTCCAGAGCGGGCTCCGTGTCGCCGAGGACGTGGAGGGCGTGTCCCTTGCGGTAGGCGAAGCCGGCCCTCGGGTACCGGAGGAAGGGATCGTCGCGAACGGCGGAGGAGCCGAGGTGGCTTTCGGCATCGTCGAGGTCCCGGTAGGCGCTGCGGCGTTCGCCTGCCACAGCCCGTACGTAGGCCCTTTGTGCGAGGACGAACGCCTGGAGGTCACCGGACTGCCCCGTGGCCGAGGTGACCGCCGCGTCGGCGAGGTCGGCCGCGTACCGCAGCGCTGACAGACGGACCGCCTGGACGCTCATCGCCCTCAGCGTGATGGCGCGCGTCCGGCTGTCCCCGGCCCCGGCGGCGACGTCGAGGGCGATCAGGTAGTAGCGCTGGGCGAGCCCCTGATGGCCGGCGTCCGCCGACATGTCTCCCAGGATGTGCACGAGTTGGGCCGCCGCCGACAGCAGTGCCCGTCGCTCGGCTGAAGGCGCAGGCTGCACCAGCAGGCGGCCGATGTCGTCGCCGAGGTAGGAGGCCAGGGCCGCGCGGGCGTGACCGCCGCCGTAGCGCGGCCAGCCGACGGCGAACTGGGACGTCACGAACCGGACCCGCTGCACGTCGGGGCCGCCGATCCCCGCCCGCAGCGAGCCGGGGCCGGGGGTTTCGAGCATGTCCCGGATGTCCGTCCCCGGGACACCGTGCTGGCGGAAGACCAAGCGCGCCAGCCGCGCACGGCGTACCGGATCGACGTCGGCCCTGGCCAAAGTCACCAGGCGCAGCAAGGGATCGGCGCGGTTCTCGTCCGGTCCGTCGCCGGATGCCGGTGAACGGGCGCCGGCCAGACCGGTCTCCGCGACGCTGACCAGCCGCCCGATGCCGCGGGTCAGCACCTCCGCCACGAGTTGGGGGACGGGATCACGAGGACGGGATCCCGAGAGCCAGTGAGCGACGGTGGTGCGGTCGTACCGCAGTGTCAGGCCCTCGCCGGCCGCCAGGCGATTGACGTTTCTGGCCAGTTCCGCAGCGCTCATGCCCGCCTCGCTCAACAGGCCCCGGAGTGCGGCGTTGTGGCCATGACGGAGTGACACGAAGGTCCCTCCTCGCTTCTCCCGAGGGGCCCGCAGGAACCCGGCCGGTCACGCCCGGCTGCCGATGTGCGCGGCAGGTCCCTACTCCGTCCTCGCAGAGGCAGTCCGAACGAGAGGGTCCGGCGGTACCACGGGGGTGTGCGAGCCGCCTCGATCCGCCGGTGACGTCGGGTGGCGGGCGGGTACGGCGCGTACGAGCAGGGCGCCGACCGGACCAGGAGCGCGGTCGGCGGCAGAGGACGGGGAGGCACGGCGACCGGGGCAGGCCGGGGCGCCGCGGGTACGCCCGGTACGGAGGCACCACCCGGGCCGGACGCGGCATTGCAGAAATCGACTACAGCTCTTTTCTACCAGTCACTCTTCCATCCGAAATCGTCTTTTCTGGCCATGCGCGGCCGCCGCGGCCACCGGCCCCGCGGTCCGTCCGATCGTCTTCACCGCCGCTCTGCCGCAACCACCTCGCCGGCATCCGGCCCGACCAGTATCCGGACAGCCCGCGCAACTTCCACGAGCACGCCGAACAGGCTGCCCAGCGGGCCGCGGGCCTGAGCCCGCAGGACATCGAGGCCGGTCGGTGCGAGCGGACCGCCCAGGTGTTCCGCAGTGAAGGCGCGACGACGCCGATGCCATCCGGGCCTCGATGCCATCCGGGCCTCGATGCCCTCCGCGCCGGTCTCCGGCGGCGCGACGGCGGACCGGGTCACCGGCGTGCTCGGCACCCGGAACCAGATCGGCGAGAAGGCGCACGTCGCCCCATCCCCCGCTGGTCTCGCTGTCGGCTCCGGCCGATGCCTGCTCGGCCTCGGCGACACCGACCGCGCCCTGACGCTCATCGCCGAGGGACAAGCGCTCCTGCCGCCCGGCCGGAGCAGAACACGCGGCACCTTCCTCGCCTACCGCGGCCGCCCAATTCCCCAGCGGACCGTGTCGGGCCCGGAAGCCTCAAGTACCCAGCCCTTCGGACCCCTGATGCTCGCCTCCAGATGTTTGATCCAGGAAATCGGATTCACCCATTGAATCAGGTACTTCCGCGAACTCAGTTTCGTCACGTAATACTCCGTCTGCTCCTTCACGCCGACCACCTTTCCCGCTGGAGCCGGCGCGAACAGAGGCTGAATATCACGCACCGTCATCAACCTATAGGCGGGCATGAGATACACGAACTCTGCGCCAGCTGCAGACATCGCCGGAGAAGGGCGAGCGTTCCGCCTTGAGCCATTGCAACAAAGCAGCAAAGCGTCCTGTTGCATCTGCTCACGAACTCGCCCAAGAGCCTCGAAGAGATCCTGCCCTTCGCCCTCATAGGTCAGCCCACCCGCCACTTGCGCCGCGACTCTCCAGGGTTCGGCCTGCGAGTGGGTGAGCCGAACACTCCGCGCCGCACCGCCGGCGTCCACGGCTTGCAAGTCGTACCTGCTCACGATCCCCACCGTTTGGGTCAGGAATGAAGTCACCTCGCGGTACGCCGTTCACATACCACTGGGAACCCACGATGTCTCCCCGGGACACCGGGGTAGATCACTTCCGATTCAATACCGGTGAGCGTACCCGAACCCAAGCGCCCGTTTCATACTCACACCAGGTCCCTTGGCGCAATCTCATAAGCCCCCATCCTCCTCCCCCGAATCTCCGTCCCTTCGGAAACGCCGCAGCACGGTCCGCACGCCTGCTTCCACCGAGCCATTTTGGGCTTGCTCCTTGAGACTCGTAACACGATCTTGTTGAGCCGGAGCGGTCGCCGGGTCATCGGCCGGTGCCGGACCGGCTCTGTCTGCAGGGCATCCTGTTCGTCCTCTACAACGACATACCCTGGCAACTCCTGCCGCCGGAGCTGGGATTCGGCTCGGGGCAGACCTGCTGGCGGCGGCTGGACCGGTGGCAGCAGGCAGGGGTCTTCGACCGGCTGCACCGGGTCCTGCTCGCCGAGCTGAACGCGGCCGGCGGACTCGACTGGTCACGGGCTGCGTGGATGGCTCTCACATCCGCGGGAAAAGGGGGCGCCGACACCGGTCCGTCGCCGGTCGACCGGCGGAAGACAGGCAGCAAGCACCACCTGATCCGTGACGGACGCGGCACCCCATCGAAGGTCATCACGACCGCGGCGAACGCCAACGACGTCACCCAGACCCTCGCCCTGGTCGACGGAATCCCACCTGTCGCGGGACGCCCCGGTCGCCCCCGCCGCGACCTGAATCCCCGCTCGGTGACAAGGGCTACGACTCCAACGCCCACCGCGACGTGCTGCGGAACCGATCTCCTTCAGACGTTTCAAGAAGACACGTCCGTGATCGTGTTACGAGCGCTTACGCGCCTGGCCATCGTGCTCATGGCTGTCATCAGTGATGGCTCATCATCTGGAGCGGTGGTGCAGCTGGTCAGAGCTGTACCGCTGCTGTGGGTCGCTGTCCGGTGATAGCTTCGCCGGCGCGGGCTGCCATTGCCGCTGTCAGAGCCTGGAGGACATCGAGGCTGGTGCCGCCCGCGCCTTCATCACGGAGCAGGACAGTGGCGGTGAGCGTGCCCACTCTGAGGACGGAGGTCGCTCCGGTCGCCTCTGTCATATCGGGTTCCGTCGGGTTGGGGTGAATGGCCCATGAAACGGCCATGGACTCATCACCGCCCACGCCAGGCAGGGAGAGCGGGTCCAGCCCATTCTCGCCGCGGTTTTTCTGCTGCTGTGCCATCGCCTGGTAGCCGACGGAGGCAGCCTCGACAGTGCCATAGGAGCGCAGCTCGATCACGACGATGTCGGGACTGCCATCGGTGATGTATTCCGCCGAGGCACTGACCAGGGTGCCTTCACAGCCGGTGCCTTCTGCCGGGCAGCTCATCTCGCGCGGGGAGCCGTCCTTGACGGACCAGCCGGTGGGCAGACTGCCCAGACCAGGAAGGACTTCCTGTGTCCGGGTAGCGTCCTTGAGAACCACGCGCTTCGTCTCCGGCGCACTGTCGGGCGACGACGGGCCCTCTCCGGTCACCAGTTTTACCCCTCCGTACACCGCCAGGACCAGCACCAGCAGAGCCAGGACGATGATGGCGAACCACGATCCGGACGAGTTGCGGGTGTGACTGATGGTCAAGGGCCCCAGGGAGAAGTGGCTGCCCCGCACCCGGCTGCTCCCGACGACGATGCTGCCGGTCGCATGATGTGGCGGGTAGGAGGGCGGCGGTCCTGCGAGGGCGCCTCTCAACTGCCCCATGAACGCCGGATCGGCCGAGAGCTGCTCCTGGAGTGTGGCGCGCAGTATGTCCGCGCGCGCCGGATCCTCGGGATTCTCCTCCAAGCCACTCAGAGCCGTCCGGCCCGGCTCGGAACCGCCGATCCGAGAGCGCACCAGGTCGCCGACGGCCTGCCCTACGGACGTAGCGGCACCCGATGCCGCTGCCGTCATGACTTGCACAGCTGCTAACGCCAGACTTTCCGAACCCTCCATAGCCCCCGCCTTCCTCGGACAGCAAGAGAGACAGCATCCCCCGCTTACGGACAGACAGGAAGACCACACCCCCGCCGCGGGCCCAACAGACATCGCTGCTTCCCACAGACACCACCCCGCCGCGGGCCGAGCCGGAGCTTCTAACTGATCGTTTCAGAATGCCGTCCTGCGGAGATGCCGGTGGCCCATGGAACAATCCCTTCAGCCACGGGCTCTGGGGGTGACGCCGTATGGAACGGGTTGGGGATGCACGGGAGCTCGTGCTTGGTTACGTCGACGCTCTGAACGCGGTTGACGAGGCCATGAGGGCAGCAATCCCCTCGCTTGAGCGACTCGCAGGTGTACTCGGCCTGGTCCGTTCGCGCCGGATCATCAGCCGGAGTGGGCACGTCGGCACATCCAAGGTGCTGTCGGAGTCGTTGAGGTCGCTGATCATCATGAGCAGCGCGTCCTCTGAGGGGCCGTCGATGCGGTCGCCGTTCTCGCTGTCGGCGCCGTAGTACTGAGCCGCATCGGTGCCCCTCCTTCGCCCGGTTCACCCTGGTCGCGGTCGGCATGGCACGTGGAACCGACAGCTCAGGCCGGTCATGACCATTCGCCGATCACGCCGATCACGGCGATCACGGCGATCACGGCGATCACGGCGATCACGGCGATCAGCACGGTGGCCTCGAAGCGGACCGCTGTCCAGCGGTGTCGGCCGGGGCGTTGGCTGGAGTCTGTTCCCTTGCGGGCGCCGGGAGTTCGGTCCGAAAGTCGTGACCTCACCTGAGGATGCCGGCGTCTACTCCCGTTCCGGGGTCCGCTGCGGAGCTTGGGACAGGTGGAGTTTCAGCATTGTCACTCAAGTAGCAGGTGCTGTGACATCTGGTCAGGGACATGTGTGTCGTGAAGCCCGAGACGTCCTCCCGCCTCTGATAGCGGCCGTACCGCGTCTTGCTGATCCTGACGTTGCAGCTGTCACTCCGCTGGACTCCAGTTCCCCGACCAATACGGTGACTGTCCTGAACGAACCCCGGCCCGAGGAACGCTGATGAACCCCTCCCTCACCCGCCTGACCGAGCTGCTGCCGCCCCCCGAAGTGGCCGCCCCCAAGGACTGGGCTGCCGTGGAGGAGCAACTGGGTACTGAGCTGCCGTGGGACTACAAGGAACTCGTCAACACCTACGGTGGTGGCCTGTTCGACGCGAACGTCTGGCTGCTGGAGCCCGGTTGCCAGCGCCCCCGCTACGACCTGATCGCCATGGACGGTCGGTGCCGCGAGTCCCTGAAGCTCCTGTGGGACCGTGGGGAGCTCCGTCCCGCCGAACTGGACCAAGAAGAAGCCCGCCTCATCCCATGGGCTTACGAGGACGAGGGCGGTGGAGTCCTCTATTTCTTGTCCACCCCCGGCCAGAAACCTGAGAACTGGCCCATCCTGATCAATGAAGGTCGCGGCCCCGGATGGGAGCAGCACGATGGCCCCTGCACCTCCTTCCTGCTGCGGCTGATGACGGGAGAGACCGAGTCCGAGTACTTCCCCGACATGCCCCTGGACGAGCACGTCTTCGAAACCAACGAAGAGCTCTTCACCAACGGGTAGACGGCACAAGTGGGTTGTTCTCCCGGGATCACGGCGCGAACTCGGGCGGACAAACAGATCGCCCGCTCGACCTACTCGTGCAGTGCCGCTACTACGTCACCACTGACTGACACCGGACCTCCTCAAGTGGCCCTCGCCCAAGGTGCTTCGCCGAAGGGGCCCAGCACACACCGCCGTCCCCCGTACCGCGCTTCCAACCGGGCCGTCGTGTGTCCGATGAGGAACAGCACCTCCACCGTGTGCATCGGGAGCTCTCCATGCTGGTCCACCAAGCGCAGCTATCACGTCGGCGTGAGCGTGCTCGACGCCCCGCTCGGCCACGACTCGTGCGGGGCAGTCGCAGCCGGGTGGTGGCAACCGGACCGCCTTCCGGCCTCGCGTAAAAGAAGAGCTGCTCGCCTGGCGGCATGAAGACGGCCGCTGCCTGAAAAGCGTTCAGGGCCGGGTCGGCGGAGGAATCGCCCTCGGCCGCGGAAGTGAGTGGATGAACCACCGTCTACTTCTGTGCCAGCTCACCCAGCGTGCCGACCATGTGGAGGGAGCCATGGGCGATGAAGACGAGGTCAGTGCCTCAGGCTCGCGAGAACCGCCTTTGCGGCGTTCTCACCCGAGGTCGCCGCGTCGGCGAGCGAAGGCATGTCCAGCTGATAGTCGCCGGCCAGGTGGATCGGCCCCAGTGGATCACGCAGCGTCGGCAGGGAAGCGCGCCTCCCGGGAGCCCAGAAAGGCACCACACGACGATGCCGCCTCACGATCCCTTCGCCGAGCTTCCCTTCGAGCTGGGGATAGACCGAAATCAGATCCTCGGCGAACCGAGCGACGATGTCTTCGTCGGACAGCTCGAACAAGTCGTCGGCCACCGCGCCACCGGCGAAACACGCCAACGCACCCCCAGGTTTCCGTGCGCCGCCCTTCCGCGTGGCGGCGGCGTGGTTGAACACCGCCTGGAACGACAGCTGCGGCGTGGACACGGCGAGTAGGTCGTCCCAGGGCTGAGGCCCTTCCTCCTCGGTGAAGAAGCCGACGATGACGTACCGGCCGTAGCGGATGTCGTCGAACGCGTTGCGGTACCTCTGCGGAAGGTCCGGAAGGATCTGCGCCGCGACGTCGCTGGGAACCGCCACAACGGCGCGCTTGGCGCGCACCCGCACCGGGTGGTTCGCGTCGAAGTAGTTGACGACGACCCCGTCCACGTCCGGTTGCACGGACCGGACCGTCGACCGGAGTCGGAGGCGTTCGCCGAGGTCGCCGGCGAGGATGTCGGTCAGCGTCTGGTTGCCCCCTACGGGCAGGGCGAAGTTCGGCACCTTCGCCGGGTCCGTCAGGGCAATCCCTATGGACGTCACAAGCTGCGTCGCCGCCGTTTCCCCGGGCTCGCATCCCATCCACTGGCCCGACCACGATCGGACCATGTCACGAGCCACATCGGAACGGACGCCGCGCAGCAGGTCCGAGGCGACGCGCCTGTCGAGCTTGGCGCGCACCCGCTTCGCCATGCGGCTGTCCGACTCGAGGAACGGAACGGCCGAGAGGATGCGGGCGCCGACCATGGCCATGCCGACCTGGTCCATGAAACTCATCCGCGTGCGGAACATGAGCGCGAACAGGTTGGACGTGTCGACCAACTCACCGTTGAGGGCCAGTGCGACACCCTTGCCGGCCAGCGACCCCATCTCGATGCCGTGGTGATGGAGGGCGTCGATCAACGGCCCGGTTCCCTCGGTGAACTGCGTCCCGACGTTGATCCAGTAGTCGCCCTTCCGGACCGACTCGACGCGTCCGCCCGCTCGTTCCGCAGCCTCGAGCACGATGACGTCGGTCTCGCCGGCGAGCGTCGTCGCCGCCATCAGCCCGGCCATCCCCGCACCGATGACGACGACGTCGCAGGTTTCCTCATATGCGGACTGTGCCGCATACGCGGGCTGTGCCGCGCTCGTCGCACCCGACTCGGGCTCCGCGTTCGTCATCCTTCTCGCTCCTCACGTCGACATTCAGAACGGCTGTGACACAGGGCTCGACGAGCCGGCGACTCTCGCACTTCCGGGCGGCCGCCGACACGTCGAGAACAAGTTACCGATCTCGAATCGAGTTTGAGTTTACATGTCCTCAAGTCGATCACGTCTCTCCGGGAGGGCTGACATGACCTGCCGTCGGACGCTGTCGAGAGCGGAGCCGCCGTCGGGGACCCTTGCCGGGCCGTGTGCGACAGCGTCCGTAGCGCCCGGACCAGCGCGCCTGCGGGCCAGGCGGCCGGG